>DATBBH010000169.1:0-8488 GCA_036271075.1 Gaiellaceae bacterium
GCGTCTTCGCGCACAACCAGGCGGCGATCGGCCTCTACCGCAAGGTGGGGTTCGTGGAGGAGGGTCGCCGCGTCAAGCAATACCGCCGGTCGAGCGGCGAATTGTGGGACGCCATCGACATGGGTCTGCTGCTCTGAACCTGGTTGTTGACCAGGTTCAAGTCTTCAGCTCCGCGACCCTCGTTGACAGAGGCGCGGAACGTGGAGGTGCTTCCGATACCGTTTCAGACACGAACCTGGTCAAGAACCAGGTTCGAGTCCGGCGCGCCCGCGAACGGCAGGCGCTAGACCTTCTTGTTCGCCTTCACGTCCCAGCCTGCGTGCACTGCGGCGTCGAGCGTGCCGTCAGGTCGCGCAGCTCGGTAATCGACGCTGATCTGGGCGAAGCTGAACGAGACCTGATCGGTTGGGAACGGCTGGTCTGCCACGCCACCCGTTTGGTAGGAAGAGATGAGCAGGTCGGCAAACTTGATGACCAAGAACTCCTGCTGATCCTTGCCTGTGCGGCGCCCGGTTAGGACGGCCGACTTCAGATGTTGTCCCGCTGCGCACGCGAGCAGGAGCGGTGGAGACGCCTTGTTCATCCGCATCACGAAGTGGAAGTCGTGCATCTGAACCTTCCCGGCGCCGGCGCCGCCGCCCCCCGTCACCGCTCCCTGCTGCGTCTCGCCCCAGCTGAACGACTCCAGCTCGATCTCGCCTTTGTGCTTCGCGTCCAAGGACTCGCCGGCGATCCCGTCGATCTTCAAGAAGTAGGTTGCCACGGCCAAATCGCCTCCTCGACAAGACACCTGGCGCCGGCCGCAGGCGGCGCTTTACCTTAACCGAGATGGCCGTCGTCGATCTGAACGCTGACGTGGGGGAGGGCTTTGCCTCCGACTCTGAACTGATTCGACTCGTGACGAGTGTCAACATCGCGTGCGGCTTCCACGCGGGCGACGAACTGACGATGAGTGTCGCCTGCGCGGCCGCCGTCGCCGCGCAGGTTGTGATCGGCGCGCACGTGTCGTATCGCGACCGCGAAGGGTTCGGTCGGCGTGCCCTCGACGTGAACGCCGAGACGGTGGGAGCCGACGCGGTCGAGCAGATCGAGCAGCTGCAGGCCGCTGCAGCGACGGTCGGCGGTCGCGTGGCCTATGTCAAGCCGCACGGTGCGCTCTACCATCGCGCGAGCAGCGATCGCGAATGCGCCGATGCCTTGATCGCGGCCGCCGCCGGAGCGTCAGGTGGGCGACTCGCCGTGGTCGGTTTTCCCGGTTCGCTGTTCCTCGACCGCGCCGGCGCGGCCGGGCTGCTCGCCGTCGCCGAGGGATTCGCCGATCGCGCATACGCGGCCGACGGATCCCTCATCCCGCGCACGGAACCGGGGGCGTTGCTGGCGCCCGACGCCGCAGCACACCAGGCAGTTGCGCTCGCCCACGGGACGCTCGGAGGCGGCGCACGCTCGATCTGCGTCCACGGTGATACCGCTGACGCCGCAGCGCTTGCAGTTCGGGTACGCGATGCGCTCGTGTCCGCTCACGTTGAGCTGCGGGCGTTCGCATGACCGCGAGCATTCGCCCTGCTGGTGATCGCGGGGCGCTGATCGAGGTCGCGGACAGCGCCGCCGCGATCAGTGTTGCGCGGGCTCTGACCGGGCGGCCAGACCTGGTCGACATCGTCCCAGGCCATCGCACCGTCCTCGTGACCTGGCGCGGCGCGGGACCGCCGCCCGACCTCGACGGGCTCGTGACTCGCGCACTCGAGGTCGGCCCGGCGCGCGAGGAAGGACGCACGGTCGAGATTCCGGTCGTCTACGACGGCCCAGATCTGGATGAGGTGGCGCGACTCGTGAGCCTCTCACCTGAGGACGTGGCAACGCGGCACGCGGCAGCCGAGTACACCGTGGCCTTCCTGGGCTTCGCGCCCGGCTTCGCGTACCTGCTCGGGGGAGACGAGCGGCTCCAGGTGCCGCGGCTTTCGCACCCGCGCGAACGAGTGGCCGCCGGCAGCGTCGCGATTGCCGGCCCGTACTCCGGCGTCTACCCCCGTGCATCTCCGGGCGGCTGGCGCCTGCTCGGGCACACGTCGCTCCTGCTGTTCGATCCAGCGCGGCCGTCACCCGCACTCCTGGCGAGCGGTGACCGTGTGCGCTTCGTCCGCGAATGAACGAGATCTCGGTGCTCCGGGCGGGACCGCTCACGACCGTCCAAGATCGCGGCCGCCCCGGCTTCGCGCACCTCGGCGTGCCGCCCTCCGGGGCGGCGGACCAGCAGGCGCTCGAGCTCGGGAACCTCATCGTCGGGAACGATCCGGGCGCCGCTGCGCTGGAGGCGACCCTGATCGGCCCCGTGCTTCGCTTCGCGGAGCCGGCCGTGGTCGCCGTGACCGGCGCCGACGCGACCGTGTCGATCGCGGGCCGTCCGTTGGAGTGCGGGACGCGCGGCGAGGTGCCCGCCGGTGGTCTGCTCGAGCTCGGCCGCTGCCGGAGCGGGGTCCGCGCGTACGTCTGTATCCGCGGGGGCCTCGCAGTCGAGGCCACGCTGGGCAGCCGCTCGCATGACCTGTTGACCGGCCTGGGGCCGCCGCCGCTCCGGGACGGCGACGTGTTGCCGGTCGGAGCCGAGCCCGCCCGCCGGCCTCCACCCACACCGAACGTGATCGTCTCGCCACCGGCCGAGCCGGTCCTGCGCGTCCTACCGGGACCGCGCGACGACTGGTTCAGGCCCGAGGCGCTCACCGCGCTCACGCAGGTGACCTGGCGGATCGGCTCCGCCTCCAACCGCGTCGGCATCCGCCTCGAAGGGCCACCTCTGCCGCGGCTCGTCCGTGGAGAGCTCCTCTCCGAAGGTGTCGTCACCGGAGCGATTCAGGTCACGCCGTCCGGGCGCCCGATCCTGCTCGGCCCCGACCATCCCACCACCGGCGGCTACCCGGTGATCGCAGTCGTCTGCGCGGACGATGTGGCGCTTGCCGGTCAGCTCGCGGCGGGAGCGACCGTGCGCTTCGCCCAGCCCTCCTAGGCGGCGGCGCCGATGCTCGCCGTCTCGGCGCCGGCGAGCATCGCCCCGGCGACGAGGACGAACGCCTGGTTCCAGGCTGCCGCGTAGGACGCCTGCCAGTCGTCGCCCGCGACCTCGGCCATCGCAGCGATCAGTGTCGCTCCGACGATTGGGTAGTGCTCCGGCCTGGCGCCGTAAGCGACGTGGCGCGCGCCGAGGTTCTGCAGTGTCGGGACGATCGCGTCGAGGTTACGGAGTGAATTGCGCAGCAGGACGAGCGCGCCGAGCAGCATCGTCTTCTGCCGCACCATGTCGGCCGGAAAGAGGTCTCGCACGCCTGGTGCGGTGGCGAAGAGACGCTCATAGAAGACGTCCATCAGCTCGTCGCCGCGCGGGGCGATGAGGTCGAAGCTCGTCTCGAGTGCGTCAAGGCTGAGGTCCATCGGATTCCTCTCGGTCGTGGTGAACGAGAGACAGGTTCGCCGCGAAGGCACTGCGCCGACAGTGGGCGGCCCGCCGGGTTCCTGACGGTTTTCCGCCGCGTTCGTGCTCGGTCAGCGGCCGAGCAGTGCGAGCACTGCGAGCACGCGGCGATTCGCCTCTTCGCTGTCCGGGAGCCGGAGCTTCTGGAAGATCGCCTGTACATGGCGTTCGACCGCGCGACTGCTCAGGTGCAGCTCCTGCCCGATCGCACGGTTCGAACGTCCCTCGGCGATCAACCCGAGGACGCTGCGCTCCCGTTCGGTCAGGTCATCGAGGAGCGAGCGGCGATTGCCTCCGACGAGCGCTTTGACGACAACCGGGTCGAACGCTGTCCCGCCGGCAGCGACGCGCTCGACGGCGTCGACGAACTCCGAGACATTGCGGACGCGGTCTTTCAGCAGATAGCCGACACCCGATGCATCGTCTCCGACGAGCTCGAGCATGTAGGCCGGCTCGAGATGCTGCGACAGCACCAGCACGCCGACCTGCGGGTACGACCGTCTGATCTCCGCTGCGGCGACCAACCCGTCGTCGGCATTCCCGGGCGGCATGCGCACATCGACGATCGCGACGTCCGGCGCGTAGGAGCGGACCTTGAGCATCAGGTCGTCGGCATCGCCCGCGCGGCCGACGATCTCATGGCCTGCGTCCTCGAGCAGCGATGCGATGCCTTCACGGAGGAGCGCGTTGTCGTCCGCAATGACGATCCGCAGACGGGACGTGGTCAAGGTGTCTCGGTCGGTGTAGCGTCAGTGGTGCCTATGACGGACCTCCAGCGGTCGGTTGAACGTTCCCTCGCCGAAACAAGCGCTCTCTCGAACGTCGAGCATGCTGTTGCGCGGATCCTTGCCGAAACCGAGCGCCCGGTCGAAGTCTATGACGCGGTGCTGGAGACGATCGGCAGGTCGCTGCACTGGGAGCTCGGCGCCGTCTGGGAGAGCGGCGCCGAGGATCGGCGTCTGCGCTGTGTTCGCACCTGGCATGCAGGGGAAGGCGCGCCTGAGTTCGAAGCGCTGAGCGCGCGCATCACCTTGGCGCCGGGGGAGGGGCTACCGGGACGCGTCGCCGCGTCCGGCGAGCCGATGTGGGTGGTCGATGCACCGGAGGACGCGAACTTCCCGCGGGCTGAGGCAGCGCGGCGCAGCGGTCTCCATGCGGCCTTTGGCTTCCCGCTTCACAGCCCGCGCGGAGTTGTCGGCGTGGTGGAGTTCTTCTCCCGCGAGCTGCGGGACCCGGACGAGCGGCTGCTGCAGTCGATGCGAACGCTCGGGAGCCAGATCGGTCAGTTCGTCGCTCGGCGGCAGGCCGAGGACGAGGTCCGGGCGAACGAGTCGCGGCTGCGCGCGATGCTCGAGTCGGCGCTCGATGCCGTGGTGACGATCGACCACAGCGGTCGCATTCTCGGTTGGAACCACGCGGCCGAGACGACCTTCGGCTATCGCGCCGACGAGGCGGTCGGCCGCGACATGGCCGACCTGATCGTGCCACCCACGCTGCGACCGGCGCACCGGCGGGGACTCGCCCGCTTCCTCGAGACCGAACAACCGGTCGTCCTCGACCGTCGGCTCGAGCTGACCGGGCTGCACCGAAACGGTGCCGAGTTCCCGGTGGAGCTGACGATCACCCGCATCGGACTGCCCGGCCTACCGACGTTCACCGCCTATCTCCGCGACATCACCGACCGCAGGCGCGCGGAAGAGGATCTACGCGAGTCGCGTGCGCGCCTCGTCGAGGTCGCCGACGCAGAGCGCGAGCGCATTCAGCGCAACCTGCACGACGGAGCCCAGCAACGACTGACCGCGGTGCTGCTCAACCTCGGGCGGCTGCGCGACGCGCCCGAGCGGACGGAGCTGCTCAATCAGGCGATCGAGGAGCTGGCAACCGGCCTGGACGAGCTGCGGGAGCTGGCGAGCGGTCTCCATCCTGCAGTGCTCTCAGAGCGTGGTCTCAGGCCCGCGATCGAAGCACTGGCGCTGCGGGCGCCACTCGCGGTCCGCGTCGAGACCACGATCGAAGGCCGGCTGCCAGAACCGGTCGAAGCGACTGCGTACTACGTCGTCGCGGAGGCGCTCGCAAATGTGAACAAGCACGCCGGCGCCCGGAACGCGACCGTCAGGATGAGCCTCGAGCGCGACGGGCTCTTGATCGGCGTGATCGACGACGGGGTCGGTGGTGCGGACGAGGAAGGACACGGTCTTCGCGGTCTCGCCGACCGGGTCGAGGCGCTCGGCGGCACGCTCACCGTCGACAGCCCGGAGCGCTCGGGCACCCGCGTGCTCGCGCGTGTCCCCGTCGGCTGAGCCAAAGCTGCGGAGGCAGGCCCTTGAAGAGGCCCGCCTCCGCGTGTGCTGATGCAGGTCGCGTGTTACTTGCCGATGACGAACGTTCCGGAATCGGCCGCGCCGTTGTACTTCGAGTCGCCCGCAGGGAAGGTCGCGCTGAAGGCGTACGACCCTGACTTCTGGGTGAGCTTGATGTTCACGGACACGTGACCGCTTGCATCGGTCGTGCCGGTCACCGTCTGTGCTCCGAGGATGAAGGTCACCTTCTTGCTCGCGACAGCCTGGCCGTACTCGTCGACGAGGTTGCCCGTAAGCGTGATGATCTTCGCCGGGGGCGACGAGAGCGGTCCCGTATAGCCCAGCGTCGTCTCGCGCTTGGTGATGTGAACGGTGCGGGTGCTGCTGTCGCAGCCGCCGTCCTTGTCGCAGACCTTCAGCGTTGCGACGTAGTCGCCCGGCGTTGCATACGAGTGCACAACGCTCGGGCCGCCGGTCGCGCTCGGCGTGCCGTCACCAAAGCTCCACGTGTACTGGAGCGTGGCCTGGTCGTCCGAGCCAGGGTCGGTCGCCTGACCGTTGAACTGGACAGGCTTGCCCCAGTCGGCGGTCGTGTCCGGCCCGGCGTTCACCGACGGCTTCACGTTCGAGACCGGAACGGTGAAGCTCTGCGTCGTCGAGAGCCCGGTGACGTCCGTGACCGTCAGCTGGCCGTTGTAGACGCCGTTGTCGCCGAATGCCCGCTGCGGCGTGGGCCCGTACGACTTGGTGCCGTTCGAGAAGTCCCAGACGTACGAGTCGATCGGGCACTTCGAGCTGACGTTGGCCGAGAAGGGGATCGCCGTTCCCTCGGCCCCGGAGAACGAGCCGAGCGGGGCGATCGTCGGCTTGACGTTGTTCGCGAGTAGCGAGCCCATCGGAGTGATGAAGCCGCTGCCGGTCAGGTCGAAGGACGGGTTGGAGACGATCGCCGAACCGATGTTGATCGAGGCGATCTGGAACAGCTCCGAGACACCGAGCGGGTCGAGAGCCTCGACGATCCTGATCTCGACCTGCTCGGTCGCGGTCGTCGCCGGCTGCCAGTGGTACGGATCGAGCTGGTAGTTGACCGCATCTCCGGCCTTGCCCGTGCAGGGCACGGTCAGCTTCTCGCTCTGCAGGCTGTCGGTGAGCGAGAGGTCGTCCGGGCCGACGACGGGGTTCCCGCCGACCGAGAAGCCGCGGGTGACGACCGCGCCGGTGGGCGTCACGTCGAACTTGACGCCGATCCCGAGCTTGGCGACGAAGAAACCGGCCGGGGAGGGGATCGCACCGGGCAGGGGAAAGCCGGGTGAGTCCGCCTTGCAGTCGAAGCCTCCGCCGGAGAGCTTCGGGTCGCATGACACGTTGTCCGTGTCGATCGTCAAGGGGCCGAAGCCGACCGAGTCGATCTCGCCGGAGAGCTGCCAGCTGACCTTCAGCTTGCCGCTCGTCAGCGAGGCGATCCGGCTCACGTCGAGGTCGGCACCCTGCCGGACCTTGTCGCTGTCCCAGCCGACATTGGTCGTCATCTCTCCGCTCCACTGCGCCGTCGCCGACACGGTGAGATTAGTGAGGACGATCGGCAGCGGATCGAGCGGGATCGGCGCCTTCAGCTGGAAGCCGCCGAGGTTTGCCTCGCTGCTGGTCACCGAGACCACCTGTGAGTTGGCCGTCGGGGCCGCTGCTGCAGGCCCGGCGAGGACGATCGCGGCGAGGCCGGTCAGGCAAAGCGCAAGCAGGGCCTGTGTGCGGTGGCGGCCACGCCGCCGGAACTTCTTCGAGCAGAGCATCTCGTGTACTTCCTTTCGCCTGGTGATGAAGGCCACGAGTGCGCGGCCTCTCTGAACAAGGCGAGACGATGCACGTGCGCGAAGTTCGCAACGAGGGGGCACGCCGCACGATCACTGACGGTTTCCCGCCAACGCCGCGAGTGTTGGAGAATCGCGCGAGTGACACCCTTCATTCGGTGCACGATGCTGCTTGCGGTCTCACTGCTTGCGCTCGGCTGGTGTCAGGCCGCTTCGGCCGACGGCCTGGGGCAGCAGGAGAAGCTGGCCACACGGTACGCGCCGGTCGTCCGGCTCGTTGCGCAGCCCGAGGAATGCGGCCACGGTGAGCCGTACCTTCCGCTCGACGTGAACGCACTCTTCGGAGTCGACACCGTTGCGCTACGCGGCCCGTGGAACCGCACCGACCTGGTCAAGATCGCGCCGACCGCGACAGACCTCGGCAAGGGGCTCTACGAGTACCACCTCGACTTTCCCGGCAACCCGCTCGACCCGGGGTGCGGCTACGAGCAGTGGGCGCGCAGGATCTCGGCCGAAACGAAGCCCACCGTCTACGCGCACGTCGCAACGGATCCCGGCTATCCGGGGAAGCTCGCGCTCCAGTACTGGATCTTCTACGTCTTCAACGATTGGAACAACCTGCACGAAGGTGACTGGGAGATGATCCAGCTCGACTTCGATGCGTCGACGCCGGAGGAGGCTCTTGGCCGCCATCCGGTCGAGGTCGGCTACAGCCAGCACGAGGGCGCGGAGCGCGCAGGCTGGGGCTCGCCCAAGCTCGAGCTCGTCGACGGCACACACCCCGTGGTGCACGTTGCGGCCGGCTCGCACGCCAACTTCTACGACGAGGCGCTCTACCTCGGCAGTTCCGCGTCACAGGGCGTCGGCTGCGACGACACGAGAGGGCCGACGTTCGACAGTGACACCGTCGTCCGGAC
>DATBBH010000170.1:0-26497 GCA_036271075.1 Gaiellaceae bacterium
CGCGCGCCTCCTCCAGAGGCGCCCGCTGAAAGCAGAGGAGCACGTCGTCATCGCGCATCAGCGCCAGCGCTCGTTGAACGGTGTCGCCGCGCGGCCGCTTCAGCTCGACCATGACGCCGATGCGGCCGTGGCAGAGGTCCAACACCTCGGCCAGCGTCGGGTAGGCGACACCACGTTTTGGTGCGTCGTGGGTGACGCTGAGGTCGTTGCGCACGTCGAACTCGACGTAATCCGCGCCGACTCGAATCGCACGCTCGAAGGCGGGCAACGTGTTCTCCGGGAGGTCGTGCGACGCGCCCCGGTGGGCGATCACGAGCATCAGCCCAGCAGGCGCCGCATCACGCCGACGTCGATGCGGTCGATCAGCTCGTCCGCCTCCCGGAGGCGATGCGGGTCGAGTGTTCCGGTCATGGCGAGCACCTGCCCGATCCCGGCCGCCCGCGCCGAGGCGATGCCGGCTTCGGTGTCCTCGAAGACGACGGTGTCCGCCGCGTCGACGTCGACCAACGCCAGCGCCTTGAGGTAGCCCTCCGGATGTGGCTTGCCGTCGACGACGTCGTCGGAGGGGACGATGCCGCGAAACAGGGTCGTGAGGCCGGCGGCCTCGACGACCGGCTCGATCTCCGCGCGGACAGCGCCAGAGCAGATGGCGAGCGGCACGCGCTCGGCGGCGAACCGGACCGCCTCGCGCGTGTGCTCGTGCACCGACGAGCCGTCGGCGACCGCGGCCCGGTAACGCGTCACGCGCTCCGCGATCACGCTGTCGACGTCGGGATGGTCGCGCCCGAGCCACGTGCGCACGATCTCGGGGTCGGACAGCCCCGCGAGCTCGTCGAAGTACTCCTGCGCCGAGAGCGGCTTGCCGTGCTTCGCGAACAGGTGGATGAAGATCTCGCAGAGAATCGGCTCGTCGTCCGAGAGCGTGCCGTTGAAGTCGAAGATCAGAGCACGCGTCGCCACCGGGTCAAGATCGTAGTGTTGGCGGATGACGACGACGGCGTTGCTGCTCGCGCTCACCGCCGCGGTCGTCCACGCGGTCTGGAACGTGCTGCTCGCACGGGCGCGCGATCCGCAAGCGGCGACGGCGGTTGCGCTCCTGACGGCCGAGGTCGTCTTCGCCGTCCCGGCCTGGCTCGCGTGGCGGATGGACCGCGACGTCTGGCCGTACATCATCGCGAGCGGTGCGCTTCAGCTTCTCTACTTCGCGCTCCTCGTCACGGCGTATCGCCTGCTGCCGCTCTCGGTCGTCTATCCGGTCTCACGCGGGGTCGCGCCGGTGCTGGTGCTGATGCTCGGCATCGTCGTGCTCGGTCACTCGACTTCGGCCGGCCAGGTGCTCGGGGTCTGCCTCGTCGGCGCGGGGATCCTGCTCGTCCGCGGTCTCCGGCCGACGGCCGGGGCCGGCGTCGCCTTCGGGCTCGTGATCGCGAGCGTGATCGCCACCTACACGCTGGTCGACAAGAAGGGCGTCACGTTTGCCGCCGCGCTGCCCTACCTCGAGCTCTCGATGCTCGCGCCGGCGCTCCTTTACGCCTCCTATGTCGGGGGCACGAAGGGGCTCCGCGCGCTGCGGGCCGAGATCAGTCCCTCGACCATCGTCGCCGGCATCGCCACGTTCGGCGCCTACTGCCTCGTGCTGCTCGCCCTGCAGCGGGCTGCCGCGGCGCCCGTCGCCGCGGTGCGCGAGACGAGCGTCGTAGTGACCGCGCTCCTCGCGGGACGCTTTCTGGCCGAGCCCGTCGGGAGGCGGCGCGTTGCAGGGGCGGCGGTCGTCGCGTGCGGGATCGCTCTGCTCTCGCTCGCGTAAAAGACCCTGAATCTGATTCGGCGAAGCCGAACCAGATTCACGAGTCGCTAATCCGAGCGCTGCACGTCTGCGAGCAGCTGCTCGAACTCGGAGCCCTCGAACTCCGCGACGGCGCGGTCGTATTTCTCCATCGCCCAGCTCCAGAAGTCGAAGTCGATCTCGGAGACCGCGTCCTGGATCGAGCCCCAGAGCGTCCAGCCGTACTTCGACATGAGGCCCCAGAGGCGGGCGCGCGCGACCTTGTTACGGAGTGGCCGGCCGTAGTAGTGCGTGATCAGCTCCTCGAGCTGGGGGAGTGAGAGGTTCGACTCGCTCCAGACATTCCCGAGCTCGAAGGCCGGCTCGTTGTTGCCCGAGTACTCGTAGTCGATCAGCCGCATGACACCGTCGACCTCGATGAAGTTCTCGGCGAGCAGGTCGTTGTTGCACGGGACGGCCGGCTCCGGGTGCCTGCGCATCGCCTGTTCGAGCCGCCGCATCGCGAGCTCGAACTCGCCGTAGCGGTCGGGGAGCCGAAAGCCGCGCTCCTGGACGACGCGCACGTAGCCGCGCTGGATGGCGAACATGTCGAAGTCGTGCAGGAACCGGCGACCAGCGTGCAGGCGCCGGCAGGCCAAAGCGATCGACTCGAGCCGGTCGCCGCGCTGCAGTTTCTCCGTGTCCATCACTTCCCCGTCGAGGAATGCGAGCACGAGTGCGTCGTGCTCGGGCAGGACGGCCACGACCGGGGCGCCGACACCGGTCTCCGCTGCGGCGATCGTGTTGTGCGCCTCGTTCTCACGGTCGATCGCGAGGAGCCCTGTGTCCTTACCCGCGAGGCGAACGACGAAGCGGCCGCTCGGGGTCGTGATCTTGTAGTTCGTGTTCGTGAGACCGCCGGCGAGCCGCTCGACCTCCCGCTCGCCGCGCAGCTGGGGCACGGCCTCCAGGACGTCCTCGAGGGGCATGCGGGCGAGCCTACAACTGCCCGCGATCCAACCAGGCTGGTTTACTCGCTCCGTGGTACCGGAGCGCGCGCGGGCGGTGGTGGTCGGAGGCGGCGTGATTGGCTGCTCGATCCTCTACCACCTCGCGAAGCTCGGCTGGACGGACTCCGTGCTCCTCGAGCAGTACCAGCTCACGCACGGCTCGACCTGGCACTCCGCCGGGCTCGTCGGCCAGCTCCGCTCGTCGATCTCGCTGACGCGGATGATGCAGTACTCCGTCGGCCTCTATACCGAGCTGGAGGAGCTGACCGGCAACGACCCCGGCTGGCACGAGCTCGGTGGCTTGCGCCTTGCGTCGTCCCAGCCCCGGCTGGAGGAGATTCGCCGCCAGGCGGCCTGGGCGAAGACCTTTGGCCTGCCGATGGAGATCGTCTCGGCGCAGGAGGCGCAGGAGCGCTTTCCGCCGATGAGCACCGAGGGCGTCCTGGCGGCGGCCTTCATCCCCGACGACGGCTACCTCGATCCCTCCCAGCTCACCTTCTCGCTCGCCGACGGGGCGCGCCGCGTCGGCGCTCAGATCGAGACGCGCGTGCGCGTCACCGGGATCGAGACCACGAACGGACAGGTCACGGCTGTCATCACCGATGCCGGGCGCCTCGAGTGCGAAGTGGTCGTGAACGCCGCCGGCATGTACGCGCCCGAGCTCGCGCGAATGGTGGGCGTCCGGCTGCCGATCATCCCGTACGGCCATCAGTACCTGATCACCGAGCCGTTCGAGCCGCCGCTCGAGCCGCTGCCGACGCTTCGCGACCCCGACAACCTCATCTATTTCCGCACCGAGGTCGGCGGCCTCGTCATGGGCGGTTACGAGCGCAAGCCGGCACCCTGGGCGCTGGACGGGATCCCGGACGGGTTCGAGGCGAAGCTCCTGCCGGAGGAATGGGACCGCATGGAGGAGCTCTTCGCGAATGCGATCAGGCGCGTCCCGGCGATGGAGAACGCCGAGGTGAAGATGTTCTTCAACGGGCCCGAGGCGTTCACGCCGGACGCCGACTTCCTGCTCGGCGAGACGGATGTGCGCGGCTTCTGGGTCGCTGCGGGTGGGTGCGCGCACGGCCTCGCAGGTGCCGGCGGCATCGGCAAGGTCATGGGGGAGTGGATCGTCGACGGCCGTCCTGAGTGGGACGTCTGGCCGCTCGACATCCGACGCTTCGGGCGTCAGTTCGCAAGCCAGGCGTACACGCTGGCCCGGTCCTACGAGGCGTTGTCGCAGTACTACGACATCAAGTACCCGGGCGAGGAGAAGCTCGCCGGGCGGCCGCTGCGCGTCTCTCCCGTGTACGTGCGCCACCAGGAGCTGGACGCCGCGTTCGGCGAGAAAGGCGGCTGGGAGCGCGTGAACTGGTACGAGTCGAACGCGGCGCACGGCGACGAGTCGCTGCGGCCGCGCGGCTGGGCGGGCGAAAACTGGTCCCCGGCGATCGAGGTCGAGGCGCGGGCGGCACGGGAGTCGGTCGCGCTGTTCGACCAGTCGTCGTTCTCGAAGCTCGAGGTGGTCGGGCCGGGTGCGCTCTCGTTCCTCGAGCGGTTGTGCGCGAACAGGATCGATCGGCCGGTCGGCACGATCGTCTACACGCAACTGCTGAACGCCCGCGGCGGCATCGAGGCTGATCTCTCGGTGACAAGGCGCTCGGTCGACCGCTTTCTGCTCGTCACCGGCACGGCGTTCGGCAACCACGACCGTGCGTGGCTCGAGCGCAACGCGCCACGCGATGGCTCTGTCTATGTGAACGATGTCACGTCCGCCTACGCGTGCCTCTGTCTCTGGGGGCCAGGTGCCCGTGACGTTCTCCAGCCGCTGACGAAGACGACACTCGACTTCCCGTACATGACCTCGCGCGAGATCTCCGTCGGGAACGTCCCGGTGATCGCGTCGCGCGTCACGTACGTCGGGGAGCTCGGTTGGGAGCTGTACTGCCCCACGGAGTACGCCCTGCAGCTCTGGGACACGTTGATCGGCGCGGGTGGTGTCACTCCGGGGGGCTACCGTGCGATCGATGCGCTTCGCCTCGAGAAGGGCTATCGGGCGTGGGGGAGCGACCTGAACGCCGAGACGACGCCGGAAGAGGCCGGCCTCTCGTTCGCCGTGAAGCGCGAGAAGGGCGAGTTCATCGGCCGCGATGCGCTCCATGCGCGGCCGCAGAAGCTCGTCTGCCTCGTGCTCGACGAACCGCGCGCGATCGCACTCGGCTCCGAGCCGGTTCGCGCAGCCGACGGCGCGATCGTCGGCCGCGTGACGAGCGGCGGCTACGGCTACGCCGTCGCCGCGAGCATCGCGCTCGCCTACGTTCCGCTCGAATACAGCGAGCCGGGCACGCCGCTGGCGGTCGACATCTTCGGCGATTGGGTAAACGCAGAGGTGCGCGCAGAGCCGCTCTACGATCCGAAGGGAACTCGGATTCGCGCATGAAATGTGCGCGGATCGTCACGGCGTGAGCACCGTCGTCATCGGCGGTGGGATCGCGGGCGTCAGCTGTGCCTACCATCTCGCAGAGGCAGGCGTGCAGGACGTCGTGCTCGTCGAGAAGGGCGAGTTGACGAGCGGCTCGACGCACCACGCGGCGGGGCTCGTGACGCAGTTCAACCCCTCCGCCACGATGATGCAGTTCCGCCGGTACAGCGTCGAGCTGTACAAGGAGCTCGGAGTCTTCGAGACCGTCGGCTCGCTACGGCTCGCGTCGAGCCGCGAGAGCTACCTCGAGCTGTGCCGTGGTGTCAGCCGCGCACACGGCATCGGGCTCGATGCGGAGCTCGTCGGGCCGGACGAGGTTCGGCGCCTGTTGCCGGCGGCTACGTCGGAGTCGCTCTACGGCGCGGTCTGGATGCCCGGTGACGGATACGTCGACCCGCACATCGCGACGTACGCGGTCGCGAGCGCGGCGCGCGAGCTGGGAGTCGAGTTGCGCACGCACGCGCGTGTCACGGGTATCGAGCTCGGAGCCGGGCGCGAGGTGCGCGCGGTCTTGACCGAGCACGAACGGATCGAGGCCGACACGGTCGTGAACGCGGCCGGCATGTGGGCGCCACAGATCGCCGCGATGGTGGGCACGTTCGCGTGCTCGATCCCGGTCGACCACCAGCACATCGCGCTCCACGCGGTCGAGGGCCACGAGCTGCCGCGCGAGACGCCGTGCTTCCGCGACACCGACAACCTGGTCTACGGCAAGGCCGGGAGCGGCGGCGTTCTCTTCGGTGGCTACGAGCCGAACCCGGTGTCGCGCTGGCATGACGGCGTGCCGTGGGAGCACGGCTCGCGGACGCTGCCGCCCGACCACGCCCGCTTCCAGCAGCTGATGGAGGGCGCGGCGCGGCGGTTCCCGTTCCTCGCCGAAGCCGGGGTGACAGGGCTCGTCTGTCATCCCGACGCGATGACGCCGGACGGGAACCCGCTGCTCGGCCCGATGCCCGGCATCCCGGGCTTCTGGCTCGCGGCGGGCCTGTCGCTGAACGGCTTCGGCGCGGCCGGCGGCCTCGGCAAGGCGCTGGCCGGGCTCGTGACCACCGGCGCTGCCGACGTCGACGTGCAGCCGTACCGGCCGTGGCGCTTCGGCGGCCCGTATCGCGACCCCGGCTTCGCCGCTGCGGGCGCACGGGAGGTCTACAAGTACTACTACCGGCGCCGCTACCCCTACGACGCTCCCGAGGCGGGCCGGCCGCGCCGCCTCAGCCCGCTGCACGGCCGCCTCCAGGAGCTGGGTGCTGTGTTCGGCAGCAAGAACGGCTGGGAGCGTGCCGACTACTTCCGCCCGGGCGAGCACTGGCGGCGCGCAGGCGAGGACCAGCGCGTGTTCGGCTGGACGCGGCCGCCGTACCACGAGCGCGTCGCGGTCGAGCACGCGGCGATCCGGGAGCAGGTCGGGATCGTCGACCTGACCTCCTTCGGCAAGCTCGAGGTGACCGGGGATGGTGCGCTGGCTCTGCTCGAGCGCCTCTGCGACAACCGCGTCGACCGGCCCGTCGGCTCGGTCGTCTACACGCAACTGCTGGACGAGCGCGGCGGCATCGTCGGCGACGTGACCGTGACGCGGCTCGGCGAGGATCGCTTCCGCATCATCACCGGCGCGGGCGCCGTCGACAGCGACCGTGGCTTCCTCGAGCTGAACGCAGACGGCGAGGTGGCGATCGACGACGTCACCGATGCGCTCGCGGTCATCGGGATCTGGGGCCCCGCTGCGCGCGAAGCGTTGGCGTCGGTAACCGATGACGACGTCTCGAGCGCCGGCTTCCCGTTTCGCACGGCGACGGCGATCGGCATCGGGGGCGTGCCCGTGCTCGCGCAGCGGATCACGTACGTCGGCGAGCTCGGCTACGAGCTCTATGTTGCCCGCCGCGACGCCGTGCAGGTGTGGGACGCGCTGATGCGGGCTGCGTCGCCCGAGCCGGTCGGTTACACCGCGCTCGACTCGCTCCGGATCGAGAAGGGCTACCGCTACTTCGGCGCCGACCTGACGAGCTCCGACACGCCGTTCGAGGCGGGTCTCGCCTTCTGCGTCGCACGGGGCAAGCGCCCCGAGCTCGACCGCTCACCCAGGCAGAGGCTCCGCACGCTCGTCGTGGGCGGCGAGGACTATCTGACGCTCTACGGCGGCGAGGCGGTGCACGCGAACGACGGCCGAGTGATCGGGCGCGTCCGCAGCGCGGCGTATGGGTTCACCGTCCGGCGGAACGTCGCGCTCGCCAAGTTGCCGACGGGGCTCGAGGAAGGGGCGGAGGTGCAGGTCGACGTCTTCGGCGAGCTCGTGCCCGCACGAGTCGCGCCCGACGCGCTCTACGATCCCACGCACGAACGCGTGCGCAGCTGAGCGAGCTGGGGGGCGCCCGAGGGCGCCCCCCAGCCGCGAGCTACTTACCGAGCCACGTGTTGACCTTCGCCTGGTTCGCTGCGACCCACTTCTTCCCGGCCTTGTCCGGGTTCATGTGGTCGCCCGCGATCCACTTGGCGACGATCTCCTGATCCTTGTTCGACCACGAGAACCGCTTCAGCACCGGGTACGCCGGCGAGCCGCTTGTGGCGAACTTCTTGCTGAACACCTTCTCGATGATCGTGTTGTCGTACGCGCACTTGTACTGCTTGATGTTGCCGCCTGACTTGGCGTCGTCCTGGCAGCCCTTGAAGCGCGGCGGGAGCTTCACCTCGGAGAGCTGGTACTCCGTGTTCAGGTACTGCGGGGTGTACCAGTAGAAGATGACCGCCTTGTGCTGCTTGTACAGCTGGCTCCACCGCGCGACCTGCGCGGGCTCGGCGCCGACGCTGACGAACTTGAAGTTCAGCCCGAGCGCCTGGATCAGCTGCGCATCCTTCTGCACGTAGGACGGGTCACCGCCGAGGAACATCCCCTGCGAGCCGGACTCCGGGCTCTTGAAGAGCGACTCGTGGCCCTTCAGTCCCTTCCACGTCGCGAACGAGGGATGCGCCTTCATGAGGTACGTGGGGATGTACCACCCGATATGGCCGACCACGCCGTTCGGACCGCCCGCGACGACCGTGTGCTGCTTGTCGATGTACTGCTTGTACTGGTCGACGTGCTGCCAGTCTTCGAGCACCGCGTCCGACTTGCCGTCGGCCAGCGCCTGGTAGACGGGGATCTCGGCGATCTGGGTGATCTTCACCTTGCAGCCCATGCCCTCGAGCACGGCCTTCGCGACGTACGTGTTGGCGGTCGAGCCCGCCCAGGCCTGCTCATTGAGCGTCACCGTGCCGCAGCTTGACTTGCTGCGGGCGCCGGCGGGTCCTACGACGAGCACTGCGGCTGCTCCGACGGTGAGAACACCGACGATCGCAGCGAGCTTGCGCCCCCTCATGCGTTCCTCCTTGTGATTGGCACTCAACTCTCGCTCCGTGCACCTGCAGCGCCTCGACCCTGAGTGACCCGGTCGAGTGCGATTCCGAGGGCGAGGATCGCGATCGACGCGATGACTCCTTGCCCGAAAGCGTTCCGTTGCAGCCCTTGCGCGACTTCGTAGCCGAGTGCGCCCGACCCGACGAGCCCGCCGATCACGACGACGGCGAGCACCATGATGATCGCCTGGTTGACGCCGAGCATGATCGCGTCGCGCGCCAGCGGGATCTTGACCTTCACCAGCACCTGCAGGCGCGTCGCACCGAACGACGTCGCCGCCTCGACGGACTCGGGCGAGACGTCCTGGATGCCGCGCTGGACGAGCCGGATCATCACCGGCGTCGCGTAGAGCACCGAGGCCACGACCCCTGGGACTCCCGAGACGGGCATTAGATAGATGAACGGGATGATGTACACGAGCTGTGGCAGGGTCTGGAGCACGTCGTTCATCGGGCGCACGATGCGTGCGACCGTGGGGCTTTCCGCCGCCCAGACGCCGATCACGAGGCCGAAGATCACCGTCAATGTCGTCGCCACGAGCACCTGCGAGAACGTGTCCATCGCGTTCGGCCACTCGCCGACGAAACCGACGATGAAGAGCATCAGCAGGGCAATTGCGGCGCGGCGCAGGCCGCTGATCAGGAATGCGATCGCCACGAGCCCGCCGAGCGTGACCGGCCAGGGTGTCTCGATGAAGAACGTGCGGAGCGGCTGGATCCCGTGCTGCACGATGAAGTTGCCCGTCGGATTGGTGATGTCGCGGAACAGGAACGTGCTCGGGTTCTGGATGTAGTCGAGCGAGCGTTGGACGTAACCGCGCAGCCAATCCTGTGCCGTCCAGCGCGACCAGACCGTGCCCGCGTTGAACACGTGAGCGAGCACGGCGGTCAGCACGACCGTGACGGCGAAGAAGGCGGTGTACGCGCGCAGAACGTGCGCCTTGTGCGCGGTCAAGTGCCTTTGGGCGGGGTCGGTGCGATTCGCCATCGCCTCGGTCGAACGGTCGAGCGCGATCGCCATGATCACGATCGCGGCTCCGGCGAAGATCGCGTACACGGGATCGGTGTAGAGCCCGTTCGTGACCGCATCGCCGAGGCCGGCGCCCCCGATCAGCCCGGCGATCACCACCATCGAGAGCGCGAAGAGGATCGTCTGGTTGACCGACAGGAGCATCATCCGGCGCGCGAGCGGGATCTGCACCTTGGAGAGCACCTGCCAGCGGGTTGCTCCGAGTGCCGTCGCGGCCTCGACCGTGTTCGGCATGACGCCGCGGATCCCGAGCGCGGTGATGCGGATCGCAGGCGGGACCGCATAGATCATCGTCGTCACCACTGCGGCGCCCGGACCGACCGAGAAGAGGATCACGACCGGGATCAGGTAGGCGAACGCCGGGATGATCTGCATCGCGTCGAGGAACGGCGTGATCGCCTTGTTGAACCTCGCGGAGCGCCCGGCGAGCACCCCGAGGGGCATACCCACCAAGAGCGACAGCCCGACGGCGGCGAACATGAGCGCGAAGGTCTGAACCGCCTCGTCCCAGAGGCCGAGCACCGCGAAGCTGACGAACGCGGCGAGCGTCCCGAGCGCAGCCTTGGGACCGCCGAAGCGCAGCACGATCAACGTGCCGAGCGCGGCCGTGCCCGGCCACTTGAGGAAGTAGAAGAACCGAGTCAGCCAAGAGACGAGGTGATCGAGGAAGCTCGCGAAGCCGTTGAAGATCCGGAAGGCGATGTTCGGATGCGGCAGGTTCCGGTTGTTCGAGAGCCAGGCCTGGAAGCGATCGAGGTGCGGCGAGAGCGAGTTCCACTCGAGCGCAGCGGGCCACGCCCACTGCCCCTTCCAGCCCATGTATGCGATCACCATCACGACCACGACGAGCACCGCCGCTCCTGCCTTGCCGCGCCACCACGGCGCGGGCAGCGACCTACGCAGGGTCGTGTGACTGGCCTCTGCGACCGCCATCAGCTGCCTTCTCCTTCGCCGGCAATCGCCATGAGCGCGGCTTCCTTGTCGACCACGCCCACGACGCGGCCGTTCTCGACCGCGCAGATCGGGCGCTCGCTGGCGGCGATCACCGGCACAGCCTTGCGCACGGTCGTGGAAACGTCCAGCGTCGGTCCGTCCGTCTCGCCGGGTGCGGGGTCGCGCATGATCCAGCGCAGGGTGAGCACGTGGCTCCGGGGGATGTCGCGCACGAAATTGGAGACGTAGTCGTCTGCCGGTGACCCGACGAGATCTTCGGGGGTTCCGAGCTGGACAACCCGGCCGTCGCGCATGATCGCGATTCGGTCTCCGAGCCGGAGCGCCTCCGGCAGGTCGTGAGTGATGAAGACCATCGTCTTGCCGGTCTCGTGCTGCAGGCGGATCACCTCGTCCTGCATGTCGCGCCGGATCAGCGGATCGAGCGCGCTGAACGGCTCGTCGTAGAGCATGACCTTCGGATCGACGGCGAACGCCCGTGCCAGCCCGACGCGCTGCTGCATCCCGCCTGAGAGCTCGTTCGGGAACTGGTTCGCAGCGTCCTCCAGGCCAACCAGCCTGAGCACCTCGTCTGCCCGCGCCAGCCGCTCTGCTTTCGGCTTGCCCTGCACCTCGAGCCCGAACGCGACGTTCTCGATCACGCTGCGGTGCGCAAGCAGCCCGAAGTGCTGGAACACCATCGACGAGGTGTGGCGGCGCAACTGCAGCAGCTGGTCGCGGTTCGCCGCGGTGACGTCGCGACCGTCGATCTCGACGCGCCCCGCGGTCGGCTCGATCAACCGGATCAACGTCCGCACGAGTGTCGACTTGCCGGATCCGGAAAGGCCCATCACGACGAACACCTCACCGGGCCACACCTCGAACGAGACATCACGGACCGCAGCGACGCACCCGGTCTTCGCGCGCAACTCGGCGCGCGGCAGGTCGGCGTCGGCCGTGCCGATCACCTTCCCGGCGTTCTTGCCGAAGATCTTCCAGATCCCCTCGGCGCGGATGAGGGGATCGCCGCCGCGCCCGTTAGAAGAGGCCAACCGTTTCGCCTCGTTCGTCGATGTCGACGTTGATCGCCGCCGGGGCTTTTCCGAGCCCGGGCATCGTCTGCATGTCGCCGCAGAGCGCGACGATCCAGCCGGCGCCCGTGTAGGCCCGTAGGTCGCGAACGGCCACCGTGAACCCGGTCGGCGCATTCGCGAGCAACGGGTCGTGTGACAGAGAGAGGTGCGTTTTCGCCATGCAGATGGGCAAGCCGTCGAGCCCGGCGTTGTTGAACGCCTTGATCTTCGCGCGTGCCGCCGGCAGCAGCCTGATCCCGTCGGCCCCGTAGACGCGCTTGGCGATCGCCTCGATCTTGTCCTCGATCGGGGCGTTGAGCGGATAGATGAAGTCGAACGCCGACGGCTCGTCCGCCGCGGCGACGACGGCCTCGGCGAGTGCCGCTCCGCCTTCGCCGCCGCGCAGGAAGCCCTCGTTGACCTCGGCTGCGTAGGCGCCGTGCTCGAGTGAGATCCGCTTGACGAGCTCGACCTCTTCGGTCGAGTCACCCGGGAAGGCGTTGACCGCGACGACCGCGTTCAGCCCGAACTCCCGGATGATCCCGAGGTGGCGCACCAGGTTGGCGGCACCCTTCTCGATCGCCTCCATCCCGCCGTCGGGCTCGCCTGCGTGGTGCTTGAGCGCCTTGACGGTCGCGACGAGGACGACCGCGTCGGGCTTCAGCTTGCCGAGGCGACACACGATGTCGAAGAACTTCTCCATGCCCATGTCCGAGCCGAAGCCGCTCTCTGTGACGACGTAGTCGGCGAGCTTCAGCGCGACGCGGTCGGCGACGACAGAGTTGTTGCCGTGTGCGATGTTGGCGAACGGGCCGCAGTGCACGAACGCCGGCTGGCCTTCCAGGGTCTGCACGAGGTTCGGCTTGATCGTCTCCTTGAGCAACACGGCCATCGAGCCGGCAGCCTGGAGCTGTTCGGCGGTGACGGGCTCGCCCTCATAGGTGTTGGCGACCGTGATCGCGCCGAGACGCGCCCGCAGGTCCTGCAGGTCGGATGCGACCGCCGCGATCGCCATTACCTCGGAGGCTGCGGTGATGTCGAAGCCGGTCTGACGCGTGTACCCGTTCGCCTTGCCGCCGAGCCCGACGACGATGTCGCGCAAAGAGCGGTCGTTGATATCCATGCAGCGCCGCCAGCTGATCGAAAGCGGATCGATACCAAGCACGTTTCCGTGCAGGAGATGCGTTTCGAGCATCGCCGCCAGCAAGTTGTTCGCGGCGCCGATCGCGTGGATGTCGCCGGTGAAGTGGAGGTTCAGGTCCTCCATCGGCACCACCTGCGTGTAGCCGCCGCCGGCCGCACCGCCCTTGATGCCGAACACCGGCCCGAGCGAGGCCTCGCGCAGGCAGAGCGCGACCCTCTTGCCGATGAAGCCGAGGCCTTGCGTCAGCGAAACCGATGTCGTGGTCTTGCCCTCGCCCGCTTTCGTCGGTGTGATCGCGGTCACGTCGATCAGCTTCCCGTCGACCTTCGGCGCCAATCGGTCCAGCACCGAGAGGCTCACCTTCGCCTTGTACCGGCCGTACGAATCGATCTCGTCCGGGCGGAGACCGGCGGCCGCGGCGATCTCGGTGATCGGGCGGAGCGTTGCCTCCTGCGCGATCTGGAGGGACGAGGGCATCGTCGTATCCAAATTCGTCCTTTCGCTCGACGCGACTGGTCGCCGCGCAGGATACGACTAATATATCTCCGTGGCTAGGGGAGGAACCGCTCGGCTGCTGGCCCCGCCGCCGGGCGAGGTCGCGTCGCTCGCGGACCAGGCCTACTACGCGCTGCGCGAGCTGATCGTCTCGTTGGAGCTCGCGCCCGGCTCTGCGATCAAGGAGCCCGAGCTGACGGCGCGGCTCGGGATCGGCCGGACACCCGTGCGAGAGGCGTTGCGCCGGCTCGCGCTCGAGCGGCTCGTCGCGGTCTACCCCCGGCGCGGCATGTTCGTCACCACCGTCGACGTCCGCGATCTGACGCGGCTCTGCGAGGTGCGGGCCGTGCTCGAGCCGGAGGCCGCGCGGCTGGCCGCGGAGCGCGCCACGCGGGCAGACCTGGAGGAGATCAATGCGCTGCTGGAGGAGCTCCTGGTGGAGCGCCGCCGCGACGACCGCTTCCTGATCGAGCTCGACGAGCGGATCCACCGCGTGATCTATCGGTGCAGCCACAACCAGCTCTTGGAAGAGACGCTCGAGTGGTACTACACGCACGCGCTTCGGATCTGGGCCCTCGCGCTCGACCGAGCACCCGACCTGCAGGGCGCAGTGCTCGAGCATCACGAGCTGCTCGACTCGATCGCCCGCGGCAAGGGCGAGCGCGCGGCGGAGTTGATGCGCGCCCACGTCGAGCAGTTCGAGGAAGCAATGCGTGACGTGCTCCTCGAGGCGTGATATATCAGAGCGATGACTGAGACCTCTTCCTGGCCGGCCACCGCACGCGCGGTCGTGATCGGCGCCGGCATCGTCGGCAACAGCCTCGCGGGCCACCTCGCCGAGCTCGGCTGGACCGACCTCGTGCTCCTCGACAAAGGCCCGCTGCCGAACCCGGGCGGCTCGACCGGCCACGCATCGAACTTCATCTTCCCGGTCGACCACTCCAAAGAGATGACGCAGCTGACGCTCGATTCGGTGCGTCAGTATCGGGAGGCCGGAGTCTTCACCGAGAGCGGCGGCATCGAGGTCGCACGCACGCCCGAGCGGATGCAGGAGCTCCAGCGACGCATGTCGTCCGCGAAAGCATGGGGGATCGACGACGTCTCGATCATCACACCGGCAGAGGTGAAGGAGCTCGTGCCGTTCATCGACGAGTCCGTGATCGTCGGCGGCTTCTATACCAAGTCCGTCGGGATCGTCGATTCGCTGCGCTTCGGAACGATCATGCGCGAGCGCGCGCAAGAGCGCGGTGCACTGAGCGTGTTCGCGAACACCGAGGTGCTCGGGATCGACGTCGAGCACGGCCGTGTGACCGGGATTCGCACCTCGCGTGGGGAGATCGCCACCGAAGTCGTCGTCGTCTGCTGTGGCGTCTGGTCACCGAAGATCGCTCGCATGGCCGGTGCGGTGATCCCGCTCACGCCGGCAGTGCATCAGATGATCGATGTCGGTCCTGTACCGCACTTCAAGGACACGAAGGGAACGATCGAGTTCCCCATCGTCCGCGACATGGACACGAACATGTACGAGCGCCAGGACGGAAGCGGCCTCGAGATCGGGTCGTACGCCCATCGGCCGATCCTGCACGACCCCGAGGAGATCCCTTCGAACGAAGAGGCGGCGCTGTCGCCGACCGAGTTCCCGTTCACGGAGAAGGACTTCCAGCAGCAGATGGAAGACGCGCTCGAGCTGATCCCCGACGTGTTGAACGACGAGTCGGTGGGGATCAAGTACGCGATCAACGGGATCCTCTCGCTGACGCCCGACGGCCTGCCGCTCCTCGGCGAGACACCAGAGGTCAAAGGTCTGTGGTCGGCTGCCGCGGTGTGGGTGAAGGAGGGGCCGGGCGTCGGCAAGGCCGTTGCCGAATGGATGACGCGCGGCGAGTCGGAGATCGATCTTCAGTCCTCCGATGTCGCGCGCTTCTACGAGTGTCAGAAGTCCAAGGGGCACGTAAGGGCGCGTGCCGCCGAGGGCTTCAACAAGACCTACGGGATCGTGCACCCGGCCGAGCAGTGGGACTCGAACCGCCGCGTGCGGCTGTCGCCGTTCTACGAGCGCGAACGGGAGCTCGGTGCCGTGTTCTTCGAAGCCGCCGCCTGGGAACGCCCGCACTGGTACGAGTCGAACGCGAAGCTGCTCGACGAGTACGACGACCGGATCAATCGGCGCGAGTCGGAGTGGGAGTCACGCTGGTGGTCGCCGATCATCAACGCCGAGCACCTGGCGATGCGCGACCGCGCTGCGATGTTCGACCTGACTGCGTTCTGCATCTTCGACATCGTCGGCCCGGGCGCGCTCGAGACGGTGCAGAGCGTCTCGATGCGTCAGATGGACGTTGCCAACGGGAAAGTCGTCTACACGCCGGTGCTTTCGCCGAGCGGCACGTTCAAGAGCGACCTGACGGTGATGAGGCTCGGCGACGAGCAGTTCCGCGTCGTCACTGGCGGCGCGCACGGCATGGCCGATTTGAAGTGGTACGCCGACCATGCTCCGGCGGACGGCAGCGCGCAGATCACCGACCTGACGTCAGCGTGGACGACGCTCGGCCTCTGGGGGCCGCGGGCGCGGGACATCCTGGCGAGCCTGACCGCGGACGATGTCTCGCACGAGAGCTTTCCTTTTGCAACGTGCCGGACGATCGAGCTCGACTCCTTGCGAGTGCTCGCTTCGCGCATCTCGTACGTGGGTGAGCTCGGCTGGGAGCTCTACGTCCCGATCGAGCAGGGCGCCAGGTTGTGGGATCTTGTGCGCGAAGCCGGTGAGCCGCATGGCATCGTGCCTGCCGGCATCGGCGTCTACGGCACGACCGGCCGGCTCGAGAAGTGCTACCGCGCCTTTGGATTCGAGCTCGACGCGGACTATGACGTCGTCGAGGCCGGGATGGCGTGGGGCAGGGTGAAGACACCAGACTTCGTCGGCAAGGCTGCGCACGTCAAGCAGCGCGAGTCGGCCGACCCGGTCGCGGTTCTCTGCACGCTCACCGTCGACGACCACACCTCGAAGGACGGAACGAAGCGCTACATGCTCGGTCGTGAGCCGGTGCTCTCGAAGCGCGGCGAGCCGCTCGTCGACGCGCACGGCCGACGCTCGTACGTGACGAGCGCCGGCGCAGGCCCGTCGCTCGGCAAGCACATTCTGCTCTCGTACCTGCCGCCCGAGCAGGCGAACGTCGGCGAGGAGCTGCTTGTCGAGTTCCTCGGCGAGCAGTACCCGGTCACGGTCGCGACGAACGACTCGACTCCGGTCTTCGACGCAGAGAACTCGAGGGTCAAGGCGTGAGGATTCTCTGCGCCGTGAAGCGGGTGCCGATCACGGGCGGGAAGATGGTGCTGACCGGCGACGCGCAGGCGATCGAGACGAAGCACCTCGGGTTCACGATCTCGCCGCATGAGGAGTGCGGAGTGGAGGAAGCGGTGCGCATCGTCGAAGCGCAAGGCGGCGAGGTCGTGGTGCTCACGCTCGGCCCGTCCGAGGCCGAGGAGCAGCTGCGCGAGTGCATGGCGCTCGGCGCGGACCGCGCGATTCACCTCGTCAGCGACGAGGAGTGGGATGCTCAGGCGACCGCCTCGGCGCTCGTCGCGGCCGTTCGTTCAGAAGAGCCGTTCGACCTCTACGTCTTCGGCAACGAATCGGCCGACGCCGGCAACTACCAGGTCGGCATTCGCGTCGCCTATGCGCTCGGTCTGCCGGTCGTCACGGGGCTGAAAGGGCTGAGCGTCGCCGACGGCCGCGCGCGCTGCGAGCAGGAGGTGGCTACGGGTCGCGATGTGTACGACGTGCCGCTGCCCGCTGTCGTCACGGTGAAGGAGGGGCTGAACCTGCCGCGCTACCCGTCCGTGCCGGCGAAGTTGCGTGCGAACCGCAAGCCGGTCGATTCGCGCCCGGTCGAGCGGCCCGACTCGCGGCTCGAAAAGCTGCGCCTGGTCGTGCCGGCGGGGGCCGGCAAGCAGGCCGAGGTGCTCGGCGAGGGGCCCGACGCGGCGCCTCGTGTCGTCGAGGTGCTGCAGCAGCTGGGTGTCGCATGAGCCGTAGGCTCGACGGAGGCTCCAAGGAGCGGAGGCGCCGGCTTGGCCGGCGCCGTGAGCGGAGATGAGCGTTCTTGCGTTTGTCGAGCCCGACGACGAGCTGTCGCTCCAGGCCGTGACGCTGGCGGAGTCGCTGGGCGGCGACGTCTACGTGGTGCAGGTGGAAGGGCCGTACGCACCGAGCGCCTGGGCCGCGGCGCTGATCGAGGCGGCCGGCGAAGACGACATCGTCGGGCCGGGCTCCGACCGCGGCAACGAGGTGCTCGCGCACGTCGCTGCACGGCTCGATCTGCCCCTGGCCGCAAACGTGACGGAGGTGCGCGGCGACGAGGTGTCGCGCCAGCGCTGGGGCGGAACGCTGCTCGAGGAAGCCCGCATCCATGCGAATCGGCGCCTCCTGACCGCGGCGCCGTTCGCCTTCGCGGCTAGTAACACAGTGTTACAAGCGCAAGTTCTGTCACCAAGCCTTGACGATGCGGTAACCGTGGTCGAGCACGTCGTTCCGGACACCGGCGGCAAGGTCTCCCTTGCCGATGCGAAGGTCGTCGTCTCGGGCGGCCGCGGCGTCGGCTCCGCCGAGGGGTTCGGGATCCTCGAGGAGCTCGCAGCGCTGCTCGACGGTGCAGTCGGATGCTCGCGGGTCGTCACGAGCGCCGGTTGGCGTCCGCACACCGACCAGGTGGGCCAGACCGGAACGAAGGTGTCGCCGGACCTCTACATCGCGTGCGGGATCAGCGGCGCCACGCAGCACATCGCCGGCTGCAAGGGTGCGAAGAAGCTGCTCGCCATCAACAACGATCCGGAGGCAACGATCTTCACACACGCCGACTACGCGGTGATCGGGAACCTGCACGAGATCGTCCCCGCGATCTCGGCCGAGCTGAGGAAGGTGCGAGGGACATAGCGACGCTGGCGGGCGCGCTCGCGCTGGCTGCGGCGCTCGCTGTCGCCGGAGTGCTGTTCGCGCGGCGCGCGCTGCTGCTCGTCGGCCTCGTGCGTGTAGCGAAGCCGGTCGAGCGGTCCGACGACCTCCCGGGTCGCGTCCGCAACGAAGCCGTGATCGTGCTCGGCCAGAGGAAACTGTTCCAGCGGCTGCTGCCGGGCGCGATGCACGCCGCGATCTTCTGGGGCTTCCTCGTCCTCTTCCCGACGATCGTGATGGCGATGATCTCGGCGATCGACCGGAGCTGGACGTTCCCGTGGCTCGGTTCGCAGGGCTGGTTCATGGCGCTGGTCGACGTGTTTGTCGTCGCGGTGCTCGCGGGTGTCGTCACCGCAGTTTGGATTCGCAAGGTCGTGCGGCCTGCACGCTTCGACGGATCGCACCGCGGAGAGGCCGATCTCATCCTCGCCATGATCGCGCTCGTCGTCTTGACCCTGCTCGGCTGGCATGCGTCGCGCATCGCGGCGGGCCTGAACGAGTGGCCGGCGTCCGCCTCGTTCCTCTCGAACTGGATCTCAGGCGCCATCCCCGCACCGCGTGTCGCCGAGCGTGTGTTCGTGTGGGCGCACGTGCTCGTGATCCTCACGTTCCTTGCGTACCTGCCGTACTCGAAGCACCTGCACATCGCAACCGCCGCCGTGAACGTCTTCTTCGGCCGAACGCGCAAGCGCGGGCGGCTCGAGCCACTCCGCTTCGACGTGCCCGACGACGAAATGCGCTTCGGCGTAGGCACCGTCGGCGATCTGACGTGGAAGGAAATGGTCGATTCGTTCTCGTGCACGGAGTGCGGGCGCTGCCAGGACGTCTGCCCGGCGTACGCGACGGGGAAGATCCTGTCGCCGAAACTGCTGATCATGGGCCTCCGCGACCAACTGCTCGCGGAGGGGCCGAACCTGCTGGCCGGTGGGGAACTGACGCCGATCGTCGGCAACGGCGTGCCGGAGGAGATGGTGTGGGACTGCGTCACCTGCGGCGCCTGCATCCACGAGTGCCCGGTGTCGATCGAGCACGTCGACCACATCGTCGACCTGCGCCGCAACCTCGTGATGATGGAGTCCAGCTTCCCGCAGGAGGCCGAGTCGATGCTGCGTGACGTCGAGCGCGTCGGTAATCCGTGGGGCAAGCCGCAGGGCGACCGCGCGGGCTGGGCCGAAGAGCTAGGGGTGCGCGTCGTCGAAGAAGGTGAGCCTGCGCCGGAGATCCTCTACTGGGTCGGCTGTGCGGCTGCGTACGACGAGCGCGCGCGCAAAGCTGCGGAGTCGACGGTGAAGCTGCTCCAGAAGGCGGGGATCGACTTCGCGATTCTCGGCGCCCGCGAGGCATGCACCGGCGACCCGGCGCGCCGGATGGGGAACGAGTACGTGTTCCAGTCGTACGCCGAACAGAACGTCGCCACGCTCAACGGCGCCGGTGTGACGAAGATCGTTGCAAGCTGTCCGCACTGTCTCAACTCACTCGGAAACGAATACCCCGACTTCGGCGGGCGGTACGAGGTGCTGCACCACACGCAGCTGCTCGCGGAGCTCGTTCGCGAGGGGAAGCTCAAGCCGAAGGCGGGTGAGGGCGAGATCACCTACCACGACTCGTGCTACCTCGCGCGACACAACGACGTGCGCGACGAGCCGCGCGAGCTGGTCGCCGCAGTCGGTAAGCCCGTTGAGATGGCGCGCAACCGCGAGCGTACGTTCTGCTGTGGAGCGGGAGGCGCGCACATGTGGATGGAGGAGCGTGGTACGCCCATCAACGAAGAGCGCGTTCGCGAGGCGGTGGAGACCGGCGCGGAAACTCTGGCGGTCGCCTGCCCGTTCTGCACGGTGATGCTCGACGACGGCGTCCGGTCGATGGGGAAGCAGTTGCGAGTTGTCGACGTGTCCACGCTGCTCGTAGAGTCCCTGGAAGACTGACTTGCTGGTCGGGCTCGGGCACATCGATCTCGTTTGCCGTGACGTCGAGAGATCGCTCGCGTTCTATGCCGGTGTCTTCGGCGAGTTGGGCCTGCAACCTCCGCACCTCGAACGCGGCGAGCGTGGCGAGACGATCTTCTATCTGAGGTTCCCGCAAGCCGGCTCCGGCTCGATCGGCTTCCGACAGGCCTTCAAGGAGCAGCCGTTCGAGCTGTACGCGCCGGGCTTTCACCACCTCGCGATCGCCGTCGAGCGGACCGCGGACGTCGAGCTCGCGTACGAGAACGCGGTCGCGGCCGGCGCCGAGATCCTCTACCCGCCGCGCCTCTGGCCGGTCTACCACGTGGACTACTACGCGACGTTCTTCCTCGATCCGGACGGCTTCAGGGTCGAGGTCGCGTCCAGCCGTGACGCCCGGATCGGCACCCCTTCCGTGTAGCTCCGCTTGACAGCGTGGAACTCGTGTTCCACCATATGGGCGGAGATGGCCGCCGAGTCCGGGACCCAGGCGATCGACCGCGCGGCGGAACTGCTCGTCAGCGTGGTCGAGTCCGACCGGCCGCTCGGGGTCGGTGAGCTCGCCGCGAGCTCCGGTCTCCCGAAGTCGACGACGTCACGCCTCGTCGGCGCGCTCGAGCGCCGCGGGCTCGTGCAGCGCGCCGGCGACCGCCGTGTCGCGCCAGGCCCGGTGCTGCTCCGCTTCGCGCACCGCGACCTGGGTGCGAGCCTCGTCGAGCTCGCGCTCCCCGCTCTGCGCACGCTCGCCGAGCTCTCCGGCGAAACGATCAACCTCGGCGTCCCGACACCGCTCGGCGTCGAGCACCTTGCGCAGGAAGACTCGCGGCACTTCATGGGCGGCACGAACTGGATCGGACGCCGCGTCCCGTACGAAACGACGGCGAACGGCAAGGTGCTGAGGGCGTTCGCCTCGCACACTGCCGAGGGCAACGCGATTCGGGAGCGCGGCTACGCATCGGCGGTCGACGAGCTCGAGGTGGGGCTCGCCGCACTCGCCGCTCCCATCTTCGGCCCCGACGGCGACGCGGTCGCTGCGCTGTCCATCTCCGGGCCGACCATCCGCCTCACCCGAGAGCGCATGCTCGAGCTCGCGCCACAACTGATCACGCAGGCCGCTCAGGTCTCTGAGCGACTGGGACACCACGACAAGCGAGGTGCCGCATGACCCACGAGGAGATCCTGCAGGGCCTGTACGACGAGACGCTCGTCGGAAACGCGCCAGAGGTGAAAGACCTCGTCAACAAGGGCCTCGCAGAGGGCCTCGGGTGCGAGTCGATGCTCTATGACGCACTGATCCCGTCGCTGGAGGAGGTGGGTGCGCGCTTCGAGCGCGGCGATTACTTCGTGCCGGAGATGCTGATCGCCGCGCGTGCGATGCAGGGCGCGCTCGACATTCTGCGTCCGCTGCTCGCGGAGACCGGTGCGAAGCCGATCGGCACCTACGTGATGGGCACTGTCAAGGGTGATGTGCACGACATCGGCAAGAACCTCGTCAACATCATGCTCGAAGGCGCCGGCTTCACCGTCTACGACCTTGGCGTGAATGTCGCACCCGAGACGTTCGTGCAGCAGATCCAGGAGCACAAGCCCGACGTTGTCGGTTTCTCGGCGTTTCTGACGACCACGATGCCGATGTTCAAGGCAAACATCAACGCGCTGCAGAAGGCCGGCATCCGCGACGACGTGATCGTCATGGTCGGAGGCGCGCCGGTCACGCAGGAGTACGCAGATGCCGTTGGTGCAGACGGCTACGCCGCCGACGCATCGACTGCCGTTCGCCTCGCCAAGGACCTGATCGAGCAGCGCCGGGCCGCCGTGCCGGTATGAAGCTCCTCGCCCTCGTCGAGGCTGGGATCAAGAAACCCGTCTTCGGGTGCCAGATGTGCGGCCAGTGTGTGCTGCATTCGACGGGGATGACGTGTCCGATGAACTGCCCGAAGACGCTCCGCAACGGGCCGTGCGGCGGGGTGCGGCCAGACGGCCACTGTGAGGTCAAGCCCGAGATGCGCTGCGTGTGGGTGAAGGCGGTCGAGCGCGCGCCGAAAACGCCGTGGGCGCACGAGATCGACGACATCCGCAAGCCGGTGGACAACCGCCTCTGGGACACCTCCTCCTGGGCGAACTACGTCACCAAACGCGATCGTGTCGCTCCGAAGGGCTGGCGTGTCGAGGCTTGAAGACGCGATCGCGTCGGGGAGGTTCGTCCTCACGGCGGAACTGCTGACCGTCAACAGTGGCGGCCTGGATGCGGTGCACCGTCATTTCGCACCGTACGAGCAGTACGTCGACGCCGTCAACGCCACCGACAACACATCCGCGCACGCGCACGCATCACCGCTCGCGGTCGCGATCGCGCTCCGGCAGCTCGGGATGGAGCCCGTGATGCAGCTCGTCTGCCGCGATCGAAACCGCCTCGCGCTCGAGGCCGAGATCGCGGGAGCGGCGTTGCACGGGATCGAGAACATCTGTTGCCTGACGGGCGACGACGTGACCGCGGGCGACGAGCCTGAAGCACGTCGCGTGTTCGATCTCGATTCGATCCAGCTGCTCGTGACGGCCGAGGCGATGCGGAACGGCCGTTACCTCTCCGGACGCAAGCTCGAGCCGGCGCCGCATCTCTATCTCGGCGCCGTCGAGAATCCCGCTGCGCCGCCTGTCGACCATCGCGTCGATCGCGCGCGGAAGAAAGTGCTGGCCGGAGCGCGCTTCCTGCAGCTCCAGATCACATTCGATCTCACGCCGTTGGAGCGCTTCATGACGGCAGCCGTTGCCGGCGGGCTCGCGCATGAAGCCGCGATCCTTCCGTCGATCTGTCTCGTGCGCTCGCCTTCGGCGCTGCGCTTCATCGACGAGCACGTGCCCGGCATCTCCGTGCCGCCCGGCGTGATCGAGCGCTGCGAGCGTGCAGCCGACCCCGAGGCAGAATGCTTCGACGTCGCCTGCGAGCTGGCCGACGCCGCTCGTGCGCTGCCTGGGGTGCGCGGCCTGCACCTGATCAGTTTTCGCAAGGAGGCGGGCATCGCGCGCCTGTGCAGCCGCCTCGGCATCCCAACCCGAGCAGAGAGGGAATTGAGTGGAGACAGTCCTCGAGTCGCCGTCTAAGACCGTCGTGATCGGTCCCGACCGTCCGTTCTGCGTGATCGGCGAGCGGATCAACCCGACCGGCCGCAAGAAGTTCCAAGCGGAGTTGCAGAACGGCGATCTCTCTCGGATCGAGGTAGACGTCGCGCAGCAGGTTGTGGGCGGCGCCGACATGCTCGACGTCAACGTCGGCGATCCGCTCGCCGACGAGATCGAGCTGATGCGCTCGGCGATCCCGCTCGTGCAGGGACTCACCGACCTGCCGCTGTGCATCGACTCGTCGGTGATCGAGGCGCTCGAAGCGGGCCTCGGCGCCTACCAGGGCAAAGCGCTCGTCAACTCCGTCACCGGCGAGGACGAACGACTCGAGTCGATCCTTCCCATCGTCGCGCGACACGGCGCAGCCGTGATCGGGCTGGCAAACGACGATGAGATCCCGATGGAGCCACAGCGCCGCCTCGAGGTGGCGCGGAAGATCGTTTCCGTGGCGGGCGACCACGGCATCCCGCCCGAGGACATCCTGATCGACCCGCTCGCGATGCCCGTGGGCGCCGAGCCACGTGCCGTGACGCTGTTTCTCGAGACCGTGAGGCTGATTCGCGAGGAGCTCGGCGTCAACATGACCTGCGGCGCATCGAACACGTCGTTCGGGCTGCCGGGCCGCGAGACGCTCGGCGCCGCGTTCCTCTCGATCGCAGCGAGTCACGGCTTGACGAGCGCGATCATGGACGCCCGCTCGCAGGAGATCGTCGAGGCCGTGCGCGCGACCGACTTCCTGCTCGGCCACGACGAGTGGGGCGCCGCGTGGATCGCGGCCTATCGCAGGAAGCAGGCGGCGCTCACATCGTGATTGCAGCGCCTCAGATCGAGGAGATCCATCCGGATCGCGTCCGGCTCGTCTTCAAGCAGGCGGACGGGGCGACGAAGGAAGCTCGCGTGCCCGCGGGCACCACGCTGTTCGACTGTGCGAGCTGGAACGGCGTCGCGATCGACTCGACCTGCGGCGGCCACGGCACCTGCAAGAAGTGCAAGGTGCGCGTCGCGTCCGGGCGGCAGGAGCTCTCGTCCGTCGATCCGCGCGCGTTCTCAGCCGACGAGTTGAAGGCAGGCTGGCGTCTGGCGTGTCGCGCGCAGGCGGAGGAGGACCTCGTGGTCGAGGTGCCGCTGCTGCAGACGCGGCCGAAGGCTGCGCTCGCAGGCGTCGGGCGGCACGTGATCCTCAGGCCGGCCGTGCAGAAGCGCCACCTCGTGCTGACGGAGCCGACGCTCGAAGACCAGGTCTCGGATCTCGAACGCGTCACGGCCGCGATGGACGACCTCGAGCTGCGCGTCCCCCTCGAGCTCGTGCGGACGCTCGGCAAGACCCTGCGCGAGGCGAACTGGGAAGTGACCGCGGTCGTCGTCGACGATCTGCTGCTGGACGTCGAGCCAGGCGACACGACGGCGCGACGCCACGCGATCGCCTACGACCTCGGCACGACGACCTGCGTCGCGACGCTGCTCGACCTCGAGACAGGCCAGCCTGCCGCCGTGCGCTCGATCCTCAACGCGCAACAGCCGTTCGGCGCCGACGTGATCTCGCGGATCAGCGCGACGATGCTCGACCCCGGTGCGCTCGACGTGCTGCGCGCCAAGGCGCACGAGACCCTTGCCACGTTGACGACCGAAGTGTGCGGCGAGGCCGGCGTCGACCCGGCCGAGGTCTACGAGATCGTCGTCGCCGGGAACGTGACGATGATCCAGCTCGCGCTCGGGATCGACCCGGAGCCGCTGTCGATGGCGCCGTTCACGATCGCCGCACGGCAGCTTCCGTCGGCGACGGCCGCCGATCTCGGCGTCCACGTGCACGAGCGCGCCCCCGCCGTGCTGTTCCCGGCGCTCGGTGCCTATGTCGGGCCCGACATCGTCGCCGGCATCCTCGCGACCGGCCTCACGCTCGACAAGCGCGTCCGGCTCTTCATCGACGTCGGCACGAACTCCGAGATCGTCCTCGGTTCGTCCGCGCGCGCGCTCGCGACCGCGGCGCCGGCCGGCCCTGCGTTCGAAGCGGCCCAGATCCGCTGTGGCATGCGCGCAGCGGACGGCGCGATCGAAGGCGTGAAGATCGTCGACGGCGAGGTCGAGCTGACCGTGATCGGCGACCTCGAGCCCGTCGGTCTGTGCGGATCGGGTCTCGTCGATGCGGTCGCTGAGCTCGTGGGCGCCGGGATCCTCGATCACTCAGGACGGTTCGTGCTCGGTTCATCGGAGCGCCTCGGGAAGATCGGCGAGGAGAATGTCTTCTATCTCTCGGACGACATCTTCCTGTCGCAGCGAGATGTGCGCGAGCTGCAGTTTGCCAAGGCGTCGATCGCGACCGGCTGGGAGATCCTCTGCAACGACATGGGCGTCGACCCGACGGAGATCTCTCAGGTGCTGCTCGGCGGCTCGTTCGGGTCGTATCTGACCGCAGCGAGCGCGGTCAAGATCGGGCTCGTGCCCAAGCTCGCGCTCGCAAGGATCGTCTCGGCGGGAAATGTCGCGGGCGAGGGCGCGAAGATCGCCGCGCTCTCGATCACCGAGCGCGCCGCTGCGAACGCGGTGCTCGACGAGGTCGACTACGTCGAGCTCTCGGGTCGCACCGACTTCAACGACCTCTTCATCGACCAGTTGAAGTTCCCGGCTTGACAAAAGTCGTTGTCGCCTGCGGCGCGCTCGCGCTGCACATCGACCAGATCGCGAAGCGACGCGGCTGGGAGATCGAGGTGCGGCCGCTGCCGCCCGAGCTGCACAACCGGCCCGAGCGGATCCGCGCCGCGGTCGACGCGGCCGGCGGAGATGTCGTCGCCTACGCGGATTGCGGGACCCGCGGCGCGCTCGACGACCTGCCCCGCCTGCCGGGTGCCGACTGCTATCAGCTCTTCGGCGGCATGGAGCACGAACAGGGCACGTACTACCTGACCGATTTCCTCGTGCGCTCGTTCGACCGGGTCGTGTGGCGCGGGCTTGGGCTCGACCGCCATCCCGAGCTCCGCGACGATTACTTCCGCCACTACGAGCGCGTGGTCTGGCTGGCGCAGTCGCCCACACCCGACCTGCACGCGAAGGCGGAGGCCGCAGCCGCAAAGCTCGGCCTGCCGCTCGAGCTGCGCGAGACCGGCGACACCGGCCTCGAACGTGCCCTCGAACACCTACTTCAGGAGGCCTAGTGCTCGTCAACGAACTTCCGCGGTACGAGATCC
>DATBBH010000171.1:0-7829 GCA_036271075.1 Gaiellaceae bacterium
GTCACCGGCGTCATCGTCATTCCCATGCCGATTCCACCGAGCAGGAGGCCGGGCAGGATGGCCCAGAAGCTCTCCGAGGCGCCGAGCCGCGAGTAGTAGAAGAGCATCCCGGCGAGGAGCGTCATCCCCGCGCCGACGAGCCAGCGCGAGCCGACGCGGTCGGTGAGCGCTCCGGCACGCGGCGCGATCAGGATGATGAGGATCGTCATCGGCAGGAAGCTCGCGCCGGCCTGGACCGGCGAGTAGCCGAGCACGTTCTGCATGTAGAGCGAGACGTAGAAGAACGTGCCGAACATCGCCAGCCCGACGAAGAGCATCGACGCGTTCGCACCGCTGAACGTCCGGTTGCGGAAGAGCGAGAGGTCGAGCATCGGGGCGCGCTGCCGCCGCTCGAGCAGCAGGAACGTGACGAGCGAGGCGGCTGAGATCGCGAGCGCGCCGAGGATGCGGGCCGACGTCCAGCCGTAGTTGTTCGCCTCGATGAAGGCATACGTCAGCGAGAAGAGCCCCAGGGCCGACGTTGCGAGCCCGGGCACGTCCAGCCGCTGGTCGGCGGACTCGTCACGGGTCTCGTCGATGAAGAGCGGGATCGCGACCAGGCCGGCGATACCGACCGGCACGTTGATGAAGAAGATCCAGTTCCAGTTCACATGCTCGGTGAGGAGGCCACCGACGAGCGGTCCGATCGCGAGCGCCATGGCCGACACGCCGGCCCAGATGCCGATCGCCTTGCCACGCTCGCGCGGCGCAAAGGTCGCGGTGATGATCGACAGCGTCGCAGGGTTCATCAGCGCGCCGCCGAGTCCCTGCACGACGCGCGCCGCGATCAGGAACCCGCCGGTCGGCGCGAGCCCACATGCGAGCGAAGCGCCGGTGAAGACCGCGAGGCCGATCATGAAGATCAGCCGCCGGCCCACGAAGTCGGCGAGCTTGCCGCCGACCAGCATGAACGCGGCGAAGGTCAGCGCGTAGCCGGCAACAACCCACTCGAGGCCCTCGATGCTCATGCCGAGCGAGGATCGAATCGACGGGAGCGCGACGTTCACAACCGTGTTGTCGAGCATGATCATGAACAGCCCGACCGACACTGCGCCGAGCGTCCACCACTTCTTGTTCTCCGGCGTGACGAAACGCTGCCTCATTCGATTCCCCCGTCTGCGCGATGTTAGCGCCCACTAAGTTAGCAAGGGCTAACCGCGGCGCGCAAGTAAGGTTGCGCGCGTGAACGAGGTGGTGTGGACGCCCGACGAGGCGACGATCGAGCACGCGAATGCGACGCGGCTCGTGCGGAGGGCTGGGGTAGCCGACTACGCCGAGCTCGTGCGCCGCTCGCAGGAGGAGCCGGCCTGGTTCTGGCCGCTGTGCGTCGACGACCTCGGGATCGAGTTCTCGCACCCGTGGGACGAGGTGCTCGACGACTCGCGTGGCCCGGCCTGGACGAGGTGGTTCGTGGGCGCGCGCGTCAACATCGCACGCAACTGTGTGCATCGCTGGGCCGATCGCCGGCCGGACGGCATTGCGGCCGTCGGGCTCGGCGAGGACGGCTCGCGTCGCACGCTGACGTTCTCCGAGCTTTCACGGGACGTGACACGGCTCGCCGAGCAGCTCGTCGCACTCGGCGTCGGCGCAGGTGACCGGGTCGCGATCTTCCTGCCGATGTCGCCCGAGGTCGCAATCGCGTCGCACGCGATCGCGCACATCGGCGCGATCCAGGTGCCGATCTTCTCCGGCTTCGCGGCTCCGGCTGTCGCGCAGCGTCTCGAGGCAAGCGAGGCGAAGGTCGTGATCACGCAGCGCTCGTCGTCGCGTCGCGGGCGCAATGTGCCGATGCTCGAGATTCTCGAGGAGGCCGGCGCCGACGTGCAGGTCGTGCTCGCACCGTTCGAGCTCGACGCATTCCCGGGCGAGCTGCCACCTAACGAGGTCGACTCCGAGGCCCCCTACCTCCTGACCTACACGTCGGGCACGACCGGCAGGCCGAAAGGCGTCGTGCACGTGCAGGGCGGCTTCCTCGTCTCGATCGCGCGCGAGGTCGCGTACCAGGCCGACGTGCACGAGGGCGACGTCGTGCATTTCGCGACCGACATGGGCTGGATCATGGGCCCGTGGACGGTGGTGGGCGTCGGCGCACTCGGCGGCACGATCGTCTTTGCGGAAGGCGCACCAGACTGGCCCGCGGACCGGCTTTGGCGCACCGTCGAGCAGGAGCGCGTCACGTCGCTCGGGCTCTCGCCGACGCTCGCGCGCGCGCTGCTGCCGCACGGCGACCCCACGAGCGACCTCTCGTCGCTGCGCACGTTCGTCACCACCGGCGAGCCGTGGAACCCCGAGCCGTACCGCTGGCTCGCCGAGAACGTGGGCGGCTCGCGCGTCCCGATCATCAACTGCACGGGCGGCACGGAGGTGGGGGCATGCTTCCTTTCGCCCACTCCGACCGGGCCGATCAAGGCGTGCTCGGTCGGCGGCCCGGCGCTCGGGATGGCGATGGACGTGGTCGACGACGCCGGCAACTCGCTGATCGGGACCGGCAACGTGGGCGAACTCGTCTGCCGCAAGCCGTTTCCCGGCATGACGCGGGGCTTCTGGCGTGACCCAGACAAGTACATCGAGACGTACTGGTCGCGGTTCCCCGGGGTCTGGGTGCACGGCGACTGGGCATCCGTCGACGAGGACGGCTTCTGGTTCCTGCACGGCCGCTCCGACGACACGCTGAACATCGCCGGCAAGCGCATCGGCCCCGCCGAGCTCGAGTCGGCCGCGGTCGGGCACCCCGCCGTGCGCGAGGCCGCCGCGATCGGCGTGCCGCACGCGGTGAAGGGCGAGACCGCGTGGATCTTCTGCTGCCTGCTCCCCGGCGCCGAGGCGACGGAGGCCGACGTCGCGGCACACGTAGCCGCCGAGCTGGGCAAGGCGTTCACGCCGGACCGGATCTTCTTCGTCGACGCATTGCCGAAGACGCGCTCCGCGAAGATCGTGCGGCGCGCGGTCAAGGCGAAGGCGCTCGGCACCGACCTCGGCGACCTCTCGTCGCTGGAGAACCCCGAGTCACTCGACCAGATTGGAGCAGCAGTTGCCTGAGGGAGTCGCATTCATCACCGGCGGGGGTCGCGGGATCGGCGCGAACATCGCCCGCTCGCTCGCCGCGGACGGCTGGGAGGTCGTCGTCGGCGCGCGCTCGCGCGACCAGGTCGAGGCGGTCGCCGCGGAGATCGGCGGGCGCGCGATCGAGTTGGACGTGTCCGACCAGAGCGCGGTCGACCGAGCGTTCGACGAGGTCGGACAGATCGACCTGCTCGTGGCGAACGCGGGTGTCGGCGCCGCTGAGTTCTGGCGCACGTTCGAGGTGAACGTGCTCGGCGTCCACCGCTGCTGCGAGGCAGCGCTGCGACACGGCGTCTCGCGCATCGTCATCACCGGTAGTGGCGCGTCGTACCTGCCCGGCGCAACCGATACGTCGTACACGGCGTCGAAGGCGGCCGTGTGCCGCTACGCCGAGACGCTGAACAACAAGCTCGAAATCCCGGTGTTCCTGTTCAGCCCGGGCCTCGTCCGCACGGCGATGACCGAGGGCGCGTTCGAAGACGATGCGCCGTGGACGCCGCCGGAGCTTGCGCCCGAGCTCGTCCGCAAGCTCGCGACCGGGCGCTACGACGCGCTCGCCGGGCGCTACATCCACGCCGAACATGACGACGTAGACGATCTGCTCTTGCGGATCGAGGAGATCCGCGAACAAGACCTGAACGCAATTCGCCTGCGGCGCTGATGCGCACGCTCCTTGTTTCGGCGACTCGAACACCTGGGGCTACGTCCCGGGCAGCAACGGACGCCGCTTCCCGCGCGAGGCTCGGTGGCCGGTGCGGCTCCAGGCAGCGCTCGGCGAGGCGTGGGAGGTTGTCGCCGAAGGCCTGAGCGGCCGCACGGCGACCATGGACAGCCCCGTCGCCGAAGGCCGAAACGGGCTCCCATACCTCGTGCCGTGCCTGCAGTCGCACGCGCCGGTCGATCTCCTGCTCATCTTTCTCGGCACGAACGACGTCGGCGAACGGTTCGCGCTGCCGGAGCGCGATGTCGCGAGGTCGGTCGGCCGCCTGATCAAGGTCGCGCGCTCCGCGGAGGCCGGCCCCGACGGCGCGGCACCCGAGATTCTCGTCGTCTGCCCGCCGCCCTTCGACGGGCACCGCCTCGGCCCTCACTTCGCAGAGGTGTGCGCAGAGCTCGACTGCGAGCTGATCGACCTCGACGGAGTCGCGTCGTACGTCGAGCTCGCTGACGACGTCGAGCACCTCGACGAGACGGGCCATGCCGCCGTTGCGTCGGCCGTCGAGGCACGCATCGGCCGCATGTTCGCGTGACCCCGCGGCGCTTCACCGCGCAGCGTCCGATCCGCCTCTCCGACACCGACGCGCTCGGCCGGCTGAGGCTCGATGCGGTTGCGCGGTACCTACAGGACGTGGCCGCCGACGATGTGCTCGACGCGGGCTGGGCGCCCGAGGAGCACATCTGGGTCGTGCGCAGAACGGTGATCGATGCCGTGCGGCCGTTCCTCGACGACACCATGGTCGAGTTGACCACCTGGTGTGGCGGAACCGCTGCGTCGGCAGCTCTGCGCTGCACATCGCTCACGGGTGACCGCGGCGGGCACATCGACGCAGAGATGACCTGGATCCACCTCGGGCCCGATCTGCAGCCGCTGCGGCTCGGTGAGCGATTCCGGTCCGTCTACGGCGAATCAGCGGCCGGCCGCCGTGCCTCGACGCGCCTCGAGCTACCCGGCCCGCCGGCCGACGCAACGCGCCTCGAATGGCGGCTGCGGGCCACCGACGTCGACCGCCTCGGGCACGTGAACAACGCCGCCTACTGGCCGCCCGTCGAAGAGCATCTGGCAGCGATCCTGCGGGAACCGCACCGCGCCGTGCTCGAGTACCGCCAGCCACTCGATCTCGGCGACTCGGTCGAACTGCGCCGGTCCGGCGATGGCCTGTGGTTCACCGTCGGGGATTCCGTGCGCGCGGCCGCCATACTGGGCTCCTGATGCGCGCCAAGACCCTTCGCCTGTACCTGATCGGCGTGCTCGCGCTCGCTGCGGTCGTCAGCGTGGTCGGCAACAAATCGCACTCTCGCTTCGTCGGCTGGGTCGGCTTCGCGATCTTTCTCTGCGCGGTCGTCCTCTACTTCACCTGGCGCCGGACTGCCTTGCGAGAGCGACGTGATAGAGTTTTCGACCGAGAGGCGAAAACCGATGAGACTCGCACTCGCCCAGATCAATAGCGTCGTCGGGGACATCGACGCGAACGCGGCCCGGGTCGTCGACTGGCTCGAGCAGGCCCGCGCTGCGAGCGCCGATCTCGTCCTCTTCCCCGAGCTCGTCGTCACCGGCTACCCGCCCGAGGATCTGCTGCTCCGGCCCGGTTTTGTGCGCGCCGCGCGCCACGCGGTCGACGGGATCGCCAAGGCGACGCGCGGGATCACGGTGCTCGTCGGCGCACCGCATCTCGACGCCGATCTCTACAACGCGTGCTTCGTGCTCGCCCACGGGGAGGTGCGCTGCGTCTACCGCAAGCGCTACCTGCCGAACTACGGCGTCTTCGACGAAGACCGCTACTTCGCGCCGGGCAACGACCTCTTCCTGCTGCGCTTCGGCGACGTTCGCATCGGCCCGACGATCTGCGAGGACATCTGGCAGCCGGGGCCGCCGGCGACCGACCTGGCGCTCGGTGGCGCCCAACTGATCGCGAACATCTCGGCGTCACCGTTCCACGTCGGGAAGGATCGCGAGCGCGAGGAGATGCTGCGCGTGCGGGCGCTCGACAACTCGTGCTTCGTCGCGCTCTGCAATGCGGTCGGCGGGCAGGACGAGTTGATCTTCGACGGCCACTCCGTCGTGCTCGACGACGAGGGCGAGGTGCTCGCGCGCGCCGCCGGGTTCGAAGAGGAGCTGCTCGTCGTCGACGTCGACCCAGCCGCAGCAGTCGGCCGCCGCCTGCGCGACCTGCGGCGGCGCGCTCTGGCGCGCGAGCGTGTGACGGTCGAACTGACCGAGATCGAGTTCGCGCCGCCGCGGGAGCAGCAGGCGGCGATCCCGACGCGCATCGTGGCGCAGCTCGACGACCTCGAGCAGATGCGGCTCGCGCTCGAGCTCGGTCTGCGCGACTACGTGACGAAGAACGGTTTCGGGGACGTGGTGCTCGGGCTCTCCGGCGGCATCGACTCAGCGTTGACGGCGGCGTTGTGCGTCGAAGCGCTGGGCGCCGAGCGCGTGCACGGCGTCTCGATGCCCTCCCGCTACTCGTCGGACGCGACGCGCGGCGACGCTGTGCGACTTGCCGACTCGCTCGGAATCGACTTTCGGGAGATCGCGATAGAGCCGATGGTCGAGGCATACACCGGCGCACTGCACGAACAGTTCGCGGGACGCGACAGCGACCTCACCGAGGAAAACCTGCAGGCGCGGATCCGCGGCACGCTGCTGATGGCACTCTCGAACAAGTTCGGCTGGCTCGTGATCGCGACCGGTAACAAGTCGGAGCTCTCCGTCGGCTATTCGACGCTCTACGGCGACCTCGCGGGCGGCTTCGCGCTGATCAAGGATGTCTACAAGACCGACGTCTTCCGCCTGTCGCGCTGGCTGAACGAGCGCGCCGGCCGCGAGCTGATCCCGTCGTCGATCATCGAGCGCTCGCCGAGCGCCGAGCTGCGCGCCGACCAGCTCGACGAAGACTCACTGCCTCCGTATCCGGCGCTCGACCGCGTCCTCGAGGCGTACGTCGAGCTCGACCGCTCGCGCGAGGAGTTGTCGCAGGATGGTTTCGACGCAGACGTCGTCGACCGCGCCGTCGGGATGATCGATCGTGCCGAGTACAAGCGCCGCCAGGCGCCGCCGGGCGTGAAGCTGCGGCCGAAAGCCTTCGGCCGCGACCGCCGCACCCCGATCACGAACCGCTGGAAGAGTTGAAAACTCGTCACCGTTTTTCCACGCGCCTGCGCGACTTTCACCACGGTCCTCTGAGCTTCGTCTGAGCTTCGTCTGAGCCTGCTCTGAGCCTGCTCTGAGCCTGCTCAGACGCGGCTCAACCTGCGAACTGTCTCTTTCAGCCGACGAGGCGGGCGAGGGCGACGCCGAGGATCGGCAGCGCGATCGTCAGCGAGTAGCTCACCCAGCCGACGAGCACGAGCCGAGGCCGCGTGCGCGGCTCGAGACCGTCGCGGATCTCGGCTTGCAGGCGCGGGCCGAGGACGAAGTTGTGCAGGTACGAGACGACCAGCAGGCAGAGGAAGACCGCGACCTTGCACCACAGGACGACCTGGAAGGCAGTGGTGTGCTGCCAGTCGCGCGACGCGAGCGCGATGCCGGTCAGAGCCGCAACGAGCAGCGCGCCGTAGCCAAGCGGACGCCAGCGCAGGCCGAGCTCCTTCATCGCGCGCCCGCGCGGCTCGCCGTCGAGCGTGCGGATCGCAGGCACGCCGACGAAGATGAGGGCGGTCGAGCCGCCAAACCAGATCCCGGCGGCGAGCAGGTGCACGGTGACGAGGACCGCGGTCACGGCGCCAGACTATTCACACGCTCCGGCAGGTCGGGCGGAGCGAACTGCTCCTCGGATGTCGCCAGCTCCTCCCGTGTCCACCAGCGCACGTCGACGACGCCTTCCTGCAAGAGGTCGATCGTCGCACGCGGCTCGTGTTCGGCGACGCGCACGAGGAACGTCGTGTTGGACTGGTGGAAGAGCTGTCGGTCCCAAGGAAACTGACCCACGTGCTCGAAGAGCCGCGGGCCGATCTCGAAGCCCTCGAGCCCGATCTCCTCGCGCAGCTCGCGCACCAGCGCATGCTCG
>DATBBH010000172.1:0-8346 GCA_036271075.1 Gaiellaceae bacterium
GATCGGCTTCCTGTTCCCTGCTGCGGTCCTGCTGTCGGTCTGGATCATCTATCCGACGATCTTCACGTTTGTCTCGAGCTTCTACGGCCACAACGGCTTCAGCTGGAGCAAGGGCTTCGGGCAGGGGTTCGTCGGGTTCGACAACTACAAGGCGCTCTTCACGACGAGCATCCTCGTCACGGCGATCAAGAACAGCGCGATCTGGATCGCGGTCGCACCGGCGGCCGTGACCGCGATCGGGCTCGTGTTCGCGGTGCTCACGGAACGCATCCGCTGGTCCGTCGCGTTCAAGTCGATCGTGTTCATGCCGATGGCGATCTCGCTCTTCGCTACCGGCGTGATCTGGCACGTGATGTACATCAAGGATCCCAGCCAGGGCGCGGTCAACGCCGGCATCGGGGCGATCAAGGGCTGGTTCACCACGCCCGGTGCTCTCTCCGACGCCTCGCCGTCCACTTCGGCCCTGACCGGCTCGGCGAGCACCGGCTACAAGCTGCAGAAGCCGATCGCCGCAGGAGAAGTCGCCGAGCTCGGGCTGACTGCGATCCCGCCAAGCCAGGTTCCCGCCGGGGCGAAGCAGGCGGCGACGCCCCAACCGACGCCCGGCGCGATCGACGGCGTCGTGTGGCGGGACTTCAAGCCGGGCGGCGGCGTGCCCGGGAAGGTCGAGCAAGGCGAGCTCGGATTGCCGGGTGTCGTTGTCGAGCTCTTCGACTCGTCGGGCAAGAAAGTGCAGTCGACCACCGCTGCAGACGACGGCTCGTTCCAGTTCAAGGGCCTGAGCGGGTCCGGCTACACCGCCGGCATCGGGGCCGCGACGTTCGCGAAGCCGTTCGCCGGCATCTCGTGGCTCGGCTCGCAGCTGATCACGCCCTCGATCATCATCGCGTACATCTGGGTGTGGGCCGGCTTCTCGATGGTGGTGATCGGCGCCGGGCTCGCGGCGATCTCGCGCGAGGTGCTCGAGGCGGCGCGCACCGACGGCGCCACCGAATGGCAGGTGTTCCGACGCATCACCGTGCCAATGCTGGCGCCGGTGCTCTCCGTCGTCTTCATCACGATGCTGATCAACGTCCTCAAGGTGTTCGACATCGTCGTCTCGATCGCACCGGGCTCGACCCAGTCCGACGCGGCGGTGATCGCGGTGCAGATGTGGCGGCAGAGCTTCGGCGGCGTGAACGACTTCGGCCTCGGCTCCGCGATCGCGGTGTTCCTGTTCTTGCTCGTCGTGCCGGTGCTGCTACTCAACGTGCGCCGTTTCCGGAGGGAGGCTTGAGGTAATGGCAACGCTCGAAGCAGAAGCCACCGCTCCGATCGTCGTTCGCGATCCGAGCGAGCGCGTCTCCGCGAAGGTGCTGCGCGCGGTCGCACGCACGCCCATCAACATCTTCCTTGCCTTCATCGCTCTGCTCTGGCTGATGCCGACGCTGGGCCTCTTCCTCACGTCGCTGCTCTCACCGGCCGACTTCGCCACCAACGGCTGGTGGAAGATCATCTCGAAGCCCCACCTCGCCACGTGGGCGAATTACGGGAACGTCTGGCACAACACCGACATCCCGACCGCAATCCGGATCACCGCCGAGATTGCGATCGGCGGCACCGTGGTGCCGATCATGATCGCCTCGCTCGCCGCGTACGCGTTTGCCTGGATCGACTTCCCGGGCCGTGACTGGCTCTTCGTCTTCGTGATCGCCATGCTCGTCGTTCCGCTGCAGATGGCGCTGATCCCGGTCTTCACGCTCTACAACCACCTGCACCTGTACGACACGATTCTCGGTCTGATCCTGTTCCACACCGCATTCGCGCTGCCGTTCGCGATCTTCCTGCTGCGCAACTTCTTCGTCGGGATCCCGCGGGACATCCTCGAATCGGCGCGCATCGACGGCGCGTCGGAGATTCGCATCTTCTGGAAGCTGATCCTGCCGCTCGGGCTGCCGGCGATCGCCTCGCTCGCGATCTTCCAGTTCCTGTGGACTTGGAACGACCTGCTCGTCGCGCTGGTGATGGCGCGCAACACGACACCGATCACGGTCGACATCTTCAGCCAGCTGCGTCAGTTCGGGTCGAACATCGACATCATCGCGCCGGCGTCGTTCCTCTCGATGATCATCCCGCTCGCCGTCTTCTTCTCGTTCCAGCGGTACTTCGCGCAAGGTCTGCTCGCCGGTTCGGTCAAGTAGGTGGATCTGGCCCGGCGCTCCGTCGAGGTGATCCTCGCCGGGCAATCCGCGGCCGGCGCGTACGTCGCATGCCCGAACTTCGAGCAGTACCGGTATGCGTGGCTGCGCGACGGCGCATTCGTCGCCGACGCGATGCGCGAAGCGGGCGAGGTCGAGAGTTGCGACCGTTTCTTCGACTGGGTCGCCCGCGTCGTGCACGCTCGTCCGGCCGGTCCGTGGGACGCGCGCTATGGGCTCGACGGGCTGCCCGATCCATCACCATGGCCCAAGCTGCAGACCGACGGGCTTGGGCTGTGGCTCGGCGCGCTGCGGCGTCGTGGGTCGTCACGGTGGGACGACGCAGCCGGCCTGGTCGCGCGCTGGCTCGAGGCGCACTGGGGAGAGCCGTGCATCGATTGGTGGGAGGAGCGCGAAGGCATTCACGCGACGACTCTCTGGTGCATCGGCAACGGCCTCGGCTCGACGGCGATCCGCGCCGAGGCGCTCGCTCGCGCCGGCGACCGGCTTGACGGCTCCCTGCTCTTCATCGGGACGCCCGAGCTCGTGGCGTGGGTCGAGGACTCGCTCGTCTCGCCGGGGGGCGGGGTCTGGCGAAACCTCGACGACGAGTACTACGGCGGCGGCGAATGGCTGCTGCTGACGGCGATGCTCGGCCTTGCCAAGCCGGAACGCGCACCGGCGTGCCTGGCGTGGATCGAGGCGCACGCAAACGCGAACGGCGACCTGCCGGAGCAGTCGCAGGACCACCTGCAGCGGCCCGACTGCTACGAGCCGTGGGTCGAGCGCTGGGGCGAGCCTGCATCGCCGCTCCTCTGGTCACACGCGATGTACCTTCGACTGCACCATGCGCTGCGCGATCGTCGGTAGCGGCGTCGCGGCGCTTGCCGCGTACGCCACGCTGCGCCACGGCGAGATCCCGGCCGAGGAGATCGCCGTCTTCGGCACGGACGAGGACCCGACCGCGCAGTGGCGTGTGCGGGCGGCTGCGATCCACCAGCGCCGGATGCGCTCCGAGTCGGACGGCCACCTCGCGCCCGCCTCCTTCCCAGGTCTTGCAGTGCGCGAGGCCGCGCGGCGCGGCTCACTGCTTCCGCTCATCGCCTCGGTCACCGACCGTTACCACCCGAGCGTCGACGATTTTCTCGCCCACGCTGACGAGGTGCGCGGACGCAGCGGCTGGGAAGACAGCTTCGTCCGGCGCCGGGTCGAACGGATTCGCGCTGCCGCCGGCGGCTTCGAGCTCGACGGCGCGGGTCCGTTCGCGCACGTGCTGATCGCGACCGGTCACCCGGGGCTCGAGCGGTTGCCGGGAACCGTGCACGCTTACGAGCCGCACGAGTTCGCTGCTCGCGTCGCGATCGTCGGCGCAGGGATGGCGGCGGCGACTGAGTGGCTGAATGCGCTCGACGCCGGCTCCGAGGTGATTTCGATCCGCCGCCGCGAGCCGCTGCGCCGGCCGCTCAACGTCCCGCGACAGTACTTCTCGAAGCGAGGCCTCGCCGGGTTCCACGCGCTCGGGCCGGAGCAGCGAGCCACGAAGCTGTGGGAGCTGAACGCCCCGTCCTATCCCCCCGGGCCGGAATGGGACAGGCCCCTCCTCAGAGCCGAGTCGGAGGGGCGTCTGAGCATCGTCAGATCAAGCTCAGACGCGGCTCAGACGTTACCCCCTGATTTGCAGGTGATTTGCGCGACCGGGTTTCAGCGCGGCTGGGGTCGCGATCCCCTACTCCGCGACCTCGTCGACAGCCATGCAATCGAGACGCACGACCGCTGGATCGTCCTCGACCCCGACTCGACCGTGCCCTCGCTCACCGACGACACCCGCACCCTCGCCCTTGCCGGCATCGCCGCGCAGTGGGCGTTCCCCGCCGCCGACACGATCGCGGGCGCGAAGTACGCCGCGCGCGCGTTCCTCCGCCGATGTCGTACACGCTGAACGGCCGCATCCAGTCGCGGCTCGTCGCGGCGATCCCGGCGCTCGTGCTCGCGCTCGCGCTGCACCGCTGGTGGGCGATCGAGCTCGTCGCGTTGATGCTCGCGCTGGGGGTCGTGCTCGACGGAGCGATCTATGATCGCGCCCTCGGCTACCAGCCGGGCTGGCTGGCGCTGCCGCTCGGCGCAGTCGAGCTGGCGCTCGTCTACGGCGCCATGCGCGCGCTGGACCTGATGGCGCCGCTCCGTTGGGCGCTGGTGCTCTACGCCGTCGGTTGGGTCGCCGCGCAACTCTTTGGCCAGGCGCTCTTCCCGCGCCTGCGGCTCGAGTATGCAGAGTCGGGCGGTGAGCTCGGCCGCGTCGGCGGGCTAACAGCGGTCGCGGTCGTCGCGACGGTCGTCGGTGGGCTCGGCGCGGCCTACGCCGTTCTACCGCCGACCGTGCACTTGCACGGTGTCATCCAAGGCCCGCTCGTGATCCGCCATGCGCAGACGCTCGTCGGCGGCACCGTCAAGGGCGGCATCTTGATCCGTGCAAATCACGTGACTCTTCGTGACGTCACCGTCGAGGGCGGCGAGAACGGGATCGACGTGCTCGACTCGAATCACGTGATGCTCGACGGCGTGCGCATAGCGGGCGTGCAACTGGACGGGATCCATGTCCGACGCAGCTCGGTGATGATCGAGAACTGCAAGATCTCTTCGCCCGCGGGCCCGTGGGTGCAGGGAATCGACATCTCGTTCTCCATGGACAAGCAGATGTCGATGGTCGAGGGCTGCACGATCGTCGGCGTGCGCGAGGGTGTGGTCTCGCACATGACGATGGTCGACGTCCGCAACAACCAGATCGGCGACACAACACTGCGCGCGATCACGATGGGCGAGATGTCGATGGGCTCGATCACGGGCAACGACGTGCTCGGCGCACACGGCGTCGGGATCTTCTGCGTCGACCACTCGGAGTGCTCGATCGAGCACAACACGGTGTCCGGCACGATGCGCGACCCGAACGGCGACCCGACCCGAAACGGCGTTGCGATCGAAGCGCACTATTTCGCACAGGCGACCTTGAAGCACAACACCGTCGTCGCAAGCCCGGGCGGCGTGGCTGCGTTCGACCAATCGACGATCGAGCGCTGATGCACGACGGTCTCCAGCTGACCGTGCGCACGGGCCACCCGAGCTTCCTCGACCTGCCCTGGGACAAGCCGCTGGAAGAGTGGACGTCGGCCCGCCTCGTCAACTTGATCCGCGGGATCAGCCGTCACGTCGTGCGCTTCGTCGAGTACGACGGCGAGCTCTACGCGCTGAAGGAGCTGCCCGAACGCCCGGCGCGCCGAGAGTGGACGCTCCTCCGCCGGCTCGAGGATCAAGGGCTGCCGGTCGTCGAGGCGGTCGGCCTCGTCACCGGGCGCGCCGCCGACCTCGACTCGATCTTGATCACGAAGCACCTCGAATACTCGCTCCCCTACCGCACGCTCTTTGCCGGCGCGGCAATCCCCGACCTGCGCACGCACCTCCTGAACGCGCTCGTCGAGCTGCTCGCGCGACTGCACTTGCGCGGGTTCTTCTGGGGAGACTGCTCACTCTCGAACGCGCTCTTCCGCCGCGACGCCGGCGCACTTGCGGCGTACCTCGTCGACGCCGAGACCGGTGAGCTGCACGGAGCGCTGTCGAACGGACAGCGCGCCTACGACATCGAGATCGCGCAGACGAACATCGTGGGCGAACTCCTCGACGTCGGCGCCGAGGTCGGGCTGCCGCCCGACCTCGACCCGGACGAGACCGGCGCCGAGATCGGCAGGCGATACGAGACGCTCTGGGACGAACTGATGCGCGAAGAGATCTTCGGCGCCGACGAGCGCTATCGCGTCGATGAGCGGCTCGAGCGGCTGAATCAGCTCGGGTTCGACGTCGAGGAGATCCAGCTCGACGCCACTCCGGGCGGCTACCGGCTGCGCCTCGACCCGCACGTCGTCGAGCCGGGCCATCACCGCCACCGCCTGCTGCGGCTGACGGGCCTGGACGCGCAGGAGAACCAGGCTCGCCGCATGCTCAACGACATCGCGCGCTTCCGGGAGTCGGTCGAGCGCAAGCAGAAGCGGGCCCTGCCCGAGTCGGTGGTCGCCTCGCGCTGGCGCGACGAGGTGTTCGAGCCGACGGTCGCGGCGGTGCCCGAGCAGCTCTGGGCCGCGCTGCCGGCGGCGGAGGTCTTCCACCAGGTGCTCGAGCACCGCTGGTTCCTCTCGGAGCGGGCCGGCAAGGACGTGGGGATCGACGACGCCGTGCAGTCGTATGTCGAGTCCGAGCTGCCGACGCGCCCGCCGGAGCGCATCGTGCTCGAAGCGCCGGCTGAAGAATAGGCTCCTCCGATCGACGTCTACCGGACTCCCGACGAGCGCTTCGACGACCTGCCCGGTTATGCGTATGAGCCGCGCTATCTCGAGCAGGACGGCCTGCGCATGCACTACCTCGACGAGGGCGACGGCGACCCGGTGCTGCTCCTGCACGGCGAGCCCACCTGGGCGTTCCTCTACCGCAAGATCATCCCGGAGCTCGCGCACTCGGCCCGCTGCCTCGCGCCCGACTACTTCGGCTTTGGCCGCTCCGACAAGCCGACCAAACCGGGCTTCTACAGCTACGACCGCCACGTCGAGTCGATCGCGCGCTTCGCCTCGGAGCTCGATCTGCGCGCAATCACGCTCGTCGTCCAGGACTGGGGCGGCCCGATCGGCTTCCGCTTCGCGGTCGAGAACCCGGATCGGATCGCACGCCTCGTCGTGCTGAACACCGGCATTGGCGCACGCGCGCCGAGCGAGGAGTGGCTGCGCTTTCAGGCGTTCATGCGCCGCGTCGGCACCGAGATCGTCGCGGGACAGCTCGTGCGGCTCTCGCTCGTGCAGCCTGTGACCGACGAGGTGATCGCCGCCTACGACGCGCCGTTCCCCGTGCCCGAGTCTCGGGTCGGGATCGTGCAGTTCCCCGAGCTGGTGCCGACGTCGTCCGACCATCCGAACGCGGCGCGGATGCTCGAGGTGCGGGAGGAGCTGCGCGCGTTCGATCGACCGGCGCTGGTCCTGTTCTCCGACAGCGATCCGATCTTCTCGCGGCGCGCCGCCGAGGTGATGGCGGAGCTCCTGCCGAACGCCGAGCTCGACCCGCCCGTCCAGGGCGCAGGCCACTTCCTACAGGAAGACCAGGGCGAGACGATCGGGCGGCGCATCGCGGCTTTCGCCCTCTGACCGAATTCATACGAACCGAGGCCGCAACTCCTACGTAGCGGCTTCATAGTTGGAGTCACTTCTTGAGACACGCAATGCGGAACGGCCTGCGGCGGCCGGGGGTCTCGAGAAGGTACGAAGCGAAGGTGGAGGGCGACGGCCCTGCGGCGCCGCCGGTCTCCACCCTCGCGTGCTCAGATCAGTCCGACACGAGTGGCATGTGTCGCGGCGCCGGCACGCGTCGACTGCGACAGCTTGCGCAAGATGTTCGCGATGTGCCGGTGCACGGTGTGCTCGCTGAGCACGAGCGTGGAGGCGATCTCGCGGTTCGACATGCCGGTCGAAACGAGTCGCAGCACTTCGGTCTCGCGCGACGTGAGCGGCGAAGCGCCGTTCAGCTCCGGCGGGGCCTCGCCGTGCAGGAAGCCGGCGACCGCCCGCATCAGCTCGCGCCGGTCGTCCTTCCACGGCAGGTGCGAATCGCCGTTCAGGGGCACGAGCCGGGCGTTCGGAAGCAGCGAGGCGAGTTCGCGCCCGCGCCCGATCGGCACCGTGCGATCGCCGCGGCGGTGCAGCACGAGCGAGGGGACTGCAACCTCTGGCAGGACCTCGCGCAGGTCCGCGCCGAGGTCGAGCGCGAGGAAGATCGAGGCGGCTTCCGCTGACGCGGCAGCGCGCTGCATGCGGGTGTACTCGGCGATCTCGTCACCGCTCGCGTGCGGGTCGAAGAGCCCCGCGAGCATCTGCGCGCCGAGTGCCCAGTTCGTGCGGATGAACTCGATCAGCGACCGACGCGTCGGCTCGGGAATGTCGCTGCGAGATGCATAGCCGCCGAAATAGACGAGCTTGTCGACGCAGGAAGGGCGACGGATCGCGAGTTGCGACGACGCGAGGCAGGAGCACGAAGAAACGAACAGCACCGCACGGCCTCCGACGGCGTCGATCACCGCTTCGAGCTGACGGCTCTCGGACTCGATCGTCGGCGCCGGGTCGAGCTCGCGCGAGGAGAGGCC
>DATBBH010000173.1:0-5213 GCA_036271075.1 Gaiellaceae bacterium
ACAGCAACCAGCCCGGGGCCTGGATCTCACTGCGACTTCTCGTCGTGCTGTCTTGCGCCCTCGACCGGCGGTATCCAACTCTCGCGCCGTTTCACCCAGATCTCGTCTTCGGGCTTCAGCTCGAAAGGCGCCTCATCCAGAGTTCCGATCCGAATCTCGATGAGCGTGTCGCCGGGGTCGGCTGTGTCAAGGAGCCGAGACCCACAATGGGGGCAGAAGCCGCGACCGTCAAAGCTTGAAATCTCGCCGCTCATCTCGAACGCCTCCACGGGCCACTGCGCATACACAGTGAACGCGCTGCCAGACTCCTTTCTGCAGTCCGCGCAGTGGCAACGCCGGACATGCACAGGGTCACCGCGAACGCTGTAGCGGACCGCCCCGCAGAGACATCCGCCGGTGCGTACTCCCACCTCCACGCGCGCAGATGCTACGCAACACTGCGGTGGATCACGCTTCACCGGTGAGTTTCTCGCGTTCAGACCGTCATACATGCGTGACCGCTTCTCCGGCTTACGCGCTCCTGAGCGAGCGCGAGGTGTGGTCGCGCGCCCTGGGCGGCGACCGCGACGCCTTTGCGGCGGCGACCAGTCGCTTCCGGCGCGAGTTGGAGGTGCATTGCTATCGGATGCTCGGCTCGGCGGAGGACGCTGAAGACATCGTCCAGGAGACGTTCTTGCGTGCCTGGCGGCGGCGGAAGACTTTTCGCGCGCAGTCGACGTTGCGCGCGTGGCTGTATGGGATTGCGACGAACGGCGCGCTTGATCTGCTCGAGCATCGCTCGCGGCGCTTGTTGCCGCAGTTCGCCGGCGAGCCGCCGACTGATCCGGCGGAGATTCCCGTCTGGACGGATGAGGTGACGTGGCTGGAGCCGTATCCGGACCGTCTGCTCGACGAGGTCGTCGACCGCGAGGACGCCCCGGACGTCGCGATCGTCGCCGCCGAGACGATTGAGCTCGCCTTTCTGGTCGCGATCCAGCGGTTGCCGCCGCGGCAGCGGGCGGTCCTGATCCTGCGGGACGTCGTCGGGTGGAGTGCGCGGGAGACGGCGGCGATGCTGGAGATGTCGGTGATCGCGGGAAACAGCGCGCTGCAACGTGCGCGCGAGACGCTGCGGGAGCATCTGCCGGAGCGCCGGGAGGATTGGCGGCGCTCGCCTGTCGCAGATCCTCGCGAGCGTGAAGTGCTAGCCCGTTACCTGGAAGCTTGGGAGCGGACCGACGCACGCGCGCTCGTGGCATTGTTGAAGGAGGACGTGCGCCTTTCGATGCCGCCGTCGCCAGCGTGGTGTTTCGGCCGTGATGCCGTCGCCCGTTTCTTCGCGGCGTATCCGTGGAGGCCGCGCGCCCGCCGGCATTTGCACGTGGCGACCCGGGCCAACCGCCAGCCGGCGTACGCAGTCTTCCTGGAAGGCGCATCCGGCACTCCGCCGGAGCCATTCGCGATCGAGGTGCTGCGAATCGAGGACGGCTTGATCGCCGACATCGATTTCTTCCTGCAGCCGGAGTTGATCGAGCGGTTCGCGATCGCGCGGCCCGGATGACCTGCGGCGACGACTTCGATCCCGAACAGGTTGCGCGCGACTCCGCAGACTTCTTTCGGCGGGTGATCGAGCTAGCGCCGGATCAGGAGCTGTCGTCGAGCCTGGTCGCATCGCGGGATGCGATCGTCTTTGTGATCGACGGCGAAATCGAGCTCATGTGCGTCGAGGGCGCACGCCGACGCTTCACGCGCGGGGCGATGCTGTGCCTCACCCCGACTGTACGCCTGCTCCGAAACAGCGGCGTGGAGCCTGTGCGGCTGATCGCGATCTCGCGTCGCAACCGCCTACCGAAACCCAGCGGTTAGTTCTCACGCCTCCCGCCGTCACATAAGTGATGACGGATTTCGACAGGGAGGTTCTTGTGGTGGCTGCAAACCAGTCCGGGACGGCCGACGACATCGTGCATCGCTGGCGCGCGTTTGCCGTGCTCGCGGTGGCGTACTTCATGACGATCGTCGACCTGACGATCGTGAACGTGGCATTGCCGACGATCGGCCGCGACCTGCACTTCAGCGAAACGAACCTGCAGTGGGTTGTGACGGCCTACGGGCTGACGTTCGGTGGCTTCTTGCTGCTCGGCGGCCGCGCTGCCGACCTGCTCGGGCGGCGGCGGATCCTGATGCTCGGCCTCGCGACCTTCACCGCCGCGTCACTCGCCTGCGCGCTCGCAAACACCGAGACGTTCCTGATCGTGATGCGTGGCATCCAGGGGCTTGGTGCCGCGATCGTGTTGCCCGCGGCGCTCTCCATCGTGATGAACATCTTTCCGGAGGGCGCGGAGCGCAACAAGGCACTCGGCGCGTGGGGCGCGATCGCGGCGAGCGGGGCGACGATCGGACTGATCTCAGGTGGCCTCTTGACGCGCTATGTCGGCTGGGAATACATTTTCTTCCTCAACGTGCCGGTCGGCGCGGCCGCGCTGCTGCTCGCGCCGCGCATCGTGCCCGACAGCCGGATCGAAACGACGCGGCGGCGGTACGATCCACTCGGCGCCGTCACGATCACGGCGGGCTTGCTGCTCGCGGTGTACGCGTTGTCGCAGGCGCCGTTGCACGGCTGGGGGAGCGCGCGGACGGTCGGGCTGCTGGCCATCGCCGCGGCACTCATCGTGGCGTTCCTCGTGGTCGAGTCGCGCGTCGAGTCGCCGCTGCTACCGCTACGCATCTTCCGCACGCGGACCGTCGCCGGCGCGAATGCCGTCGGCTTTCTGCTTGGAGCGAGCTTCTTCGCGTTCATCTTCGTCGGGACGCTCTACATGCAGCAAGTGCTCGGCTACTCGGCGCTCCAGACGGGGCTCGCGTGGCTCACCGCCTCGGTCACCTCCGTCGCGATGGCCGGTCTCTCCCAGGCGCTCGTCACGCGCGTTTCGGCGAAATTCGTGATGGCGTTCGGGATGGCGCTGATCGGCGGCGGAATCCTCTGGACGACGGTCGTGCCCGTCGACGGGACGTTCTGGTCAGACCTGAGTGGTCCGTTCTTCGTTGCGGGCGCCGGGACCGCGTTCGCATTCATCCCCGTGTCGATCGCCGCGCTCGCCGGAGTGGCCGCGCGCGAGGCCGGATTGGCTTCCGGCCTGCTCAACACGTCGCAGCAGATCGGCGGGGCGGTCGGCGTCGCGATCGCGTCAACCATTGCCGCCACACACACGCGCACGCTCGCGCACGCAGGCCTCGCCGCTCCAGCCGCCCTGACCGGCGGCTTTCAGTGGGCGTTCTGGGTCTGTGGCGCGACTGCTCTCGCAGCAATCCCGATCACCTTCGTGCTCGTCCGAAGCCACGACCTGGCGCCGACGCCGGTCGCGCAGCCGGCGCTCGCCTCGGCCGACTGACCGAAAGGAGGAGACGACGATGACTACGCACACGATCGGAACCCGTGCCGAGTGGCTCGCCGCGCGCGAGCGGCTGCTCGTCCGCGAGAAGGAGCACACACGGCTCGGCGACGAACTCGCGCGGCAGCGGCGCGCGCTGCCGTGGGTGCCGGTGGGGAAGGAGTACCGCTTCGAGACCGACGAGGGCGAGAAGGTGCTCGGCGAGCTCTTCGATGGGCGCTCCCAACTGCTCGTCTACCACTTCATGTTCGGGCCGAGCTACCAGGCTGGGTGCCCGGTGAACTCCTCGATTGCCGACATCGTTGACGGCGTGCTCCCACATCTGCACGCGCGTGACACAACGGTTGTCTTCGTGTCGCAGGCACCGCTCGAGAAGCTGCAGGCGTTCAAGCGCCGTATGGACTGGCGTTTCCCCTGGGTCTCGTCCGCGCCCGGCGACTTCAACTTCGATCTCGGGTTCTCGCAGACGGAGGAACAAAGCCGCGAGACCGTCGCAACGATCGGCGGCAGCTTCTTGCCGGCGCCCGGTTCGCTGCCGCCGATCGTGGAGCAGAACGCCCGGTCGAGCGGCACCGACGTCGTCGGCTACCTCACCGAGAGCCCCGGCTTCAGCACCTTCGTGCAGGAAAACGGTGCCGTCTATCACGCCTACTCGACCACCTGGCGCGGACTGGAATTCCTGATGGGCTATTACGGAATCCTCGACCGCGCCCCGAAGGGCCGCGACGAGGGCGAGGAGTGGCAGCTGTGGATCCGCCGGCACGACGAGTACGAGAGCAACTCGATGTGATGCGTCGTCCGCTTAGTCAGGCCACCGGCCAGATGATTCGGGTCTCCGGCACCGGGTCATGCTTCTCGTAGATCTCGATCGGCTCTCCGTTCTCGGTGTACCCGTCGCGGCGGAGCTGGTCGTGGAACTCCTCGTAGACGCCCGGCAGCCCTTCGTACGAGCCGACGTAGAGGTGTACGGCCGACCGCTGCGCGGGCCGCCTCACGAGGTCGAAGCCCTCGGGTGGCTCGACCGCACCGGGCTCGACCTCGACGCCGGGCGCGATGTTCAGCTGCCCGTCGGGGGTCCTCGACGAGATGCACATGTGCGCGCCGTGAGGCACGGTGTTCGCCCAGCTTTGTACCTTCCCCATCAGCTCCGGCATCACGTTCGGGACGTCCGCGAACGCAACTGTCCGCTTGATCACCGCATAGGTCGTCTCCGGGACATCTTGGATCTCGTAGTCCATCTCACTCCTCCTTCGGCTCGAGCGGCCACACGAGACGTGTGACGTGCTCGGACGGATCGTTCACTTCCTCGGGGCTTGTCTCGTAGTGCTCCCGCGGCTCGCCCCCCGGCCGGATCCCGTCCGCCTCTAGCGACTGCCAGAGGAGCCGCCACTCATCGGAGAGCCCCACGAAGTCGCCGACGAAGGAATGCACGACGGCACGGCCGGCCGGACACACGACGAGCTCGATCGGCGCGGGAGGCTCGACCGTTCCGCACACCGGCCATCCGACCCGCAGATCGACCATGCCGTCATCGTCGGCCGGGCAGATCGCCACCGGCGCTCCCGGAACGCGGTCGTGCGCGAACGCCCACTTCCCCGTCTCGCCGATCAGCTCAGGAATCGGCAGCTCGCCGAGGCGTGCCGGCCGGTGGATAGCCGCGAGCACGAGTTCCGGCACGTCCTGGACGCGGTAGCCGAGGGTGCGCGCCGGCACGAGCTCCTCTTCGCCGCGCAGCAGGCGGTCGAGCTCGTCGATCATGCGCTCGGTCACCACCGCACGCCCCTGGAGCCGGGCGCGCTGGACGGTCAGCCGCTCGCGCAGAACGGCGTCGCCGCCGCGCAGCAC
>DATBBH010000174.1:0-1762 GCA_036271075.1 Gaiellaceae bacterium
ACTCGCAGACTACCTGGGGGCCCTGATCGGTCTCGGCGGCGCCGAGCCCACCGGCGCCGACCGGCGCAGCGAGACGTTCGCGGCCTGGGGGCGTTTCCTCGAGTCACTGGCGGACGAGCGCCCGCTCGTGCTCGTGTTCGAGGACTTGCACTGGGCAGACGAGGCTCTCCTCGATTTCGTCGACGAACTCGTCGATCGCGTCAGTGGCGTGCCGCTCCTCGTCGTCGGGACGGCACGACCAGAGCTGCTCGACCGCCGACCCGGATGGGCTGGTGGGAAGGCGAACGCCCTCACGATCTCGCTCCCTCCCTTGTCGGAAGGCGATATGGCACGTCTCGTCGAAGCTCTGCTCGAGGCGTCGGCACCGGAGAGCGCAACTCATGAGGTACTGCTCGCACGCATCGGCGGCAATCCGCTCTACGCGGAGCAGTTCTGCCGGATGCTCCTCGAGCACGGCCGGCTCGACGAGCTGCCGCAAAGCCTGCAGGGCATCATCGCGGCGCGCCTCGATGCACTAACGGATCCGGAGAAGCGGCTACTGCAGGACGCATCGGTGGTCGGCAGGGTCTTCTGGGTCGGCGCACTGGAGACGATCGGCGGCATCTCGCGTACCGACGCGGAACGGCTTCTACAGACGCTTGTCCGGCGAGAGTTCGCTCTCCGGGAGCGGCAATCGTCCGTCGCCGACGACATCGAGTTCGCCTTCCGTCATGAGCTGCTGCGCGACGTCGCCTACGACGAGATCCCGCACGCTCGGCGCGCCGAGCGTCACCAGCGCACAGCCGAGTGGATCGAGTCGCTCGGTCGCCCGGAAGACCACGCCGAGTTGATGGCTCACCACTACCTCGCTGCACTCGACAACGCGCGCGCCGCGGGCGCGGACGCCTCACTGCTGGTGGAGCGGGCACAGCAAGCGCTCCACCGCGCCGGCCTCCGGGCGATCAGGCTGTCGGCGAACGAGCGGGCCGTCGAGCACCTCTCGAGCGCGATCAGCCTCGTCGGGCAGCTTCCCGAGAGCGAGGAGCGAAGCCGCACCGAGACCGAGCTACAGCTGCAGCTCGGGGTCGCGCTCTTCGCACTGCGCGGCTTGGGTGCGCCCGAAGTCGAGCGGGCTTATTCGCGGGCTATGGAGCTGATGATGGCGAGCGCACCCGCCGCCGAGCAGTTCCAGGCCCAGTTCGGACTCACGATCTACTACGGACATCGCGGACACTTCGACCGTTCGCTACGGCTCGTCGAGCGGCTAACGCAGCTGGCCGGCGAGGGCGACGACTCGATGAGGCTTCAAGCCCTTCACGCCCGCTGGATGAACTCGCTCTTCGCCGGTCAAATCGACGACGCCGTCGCAGCTGCCGACGAGGCGCACGCGCTTTATCGCCCAGAGGCCCACCATCCCCTCTCATTCCGGTACGGCAACCATGATCCCGGCGTCTGCGCACTCGCGCTCCAGGCCCTAGCCCTTGCGTTTCGAGGCGAGTCGGTGAAGGCGGTGGCCCAGATGCACGAGGCAATCGCCCTCAGCGAAACCCTGGGCCACGCGGCGACCGTCGCCCAGCCGCTCACCCAGCTCCCGTGGGCTCTGCAGATCAACGGCGATGCCGCGGCGGCGTTGCGTGAATCCGAGCGGGCGCTCGCGCGAGAAGGCGAGATCGTCCATCCTCAGTTCTTCGGCATCGCGCATGCGATGCGCGGCTGGGCGCTCTCGCGCATCGGACGGGACGAAGAGGGCGTCACCGAGCTCGAGCGAGCACTCGCATGCGAG
>DATBBH010000175.1:0-15240 GCA_036271075.1 Gaiellaceae bacterium
TGCAGGTGGTCGAGAAGAAAACCCCGCTCTCCGACGCGTTCAAGCTCGCCGACGACATCCTGCGACAGGGCGTGCAGGGCATCACCGACCTGATCACGGTGCCCGGGATCGTCAACCTCGACTTCGCCGACGTGCGGACGATCATGCGCGACGCCGGATCGGCCCTGATGGGGATCGGCACCGGCTCCGGCGAGAACCGTGCGGGCGAGGCTGCCCGGCATGCGGTCAGCTCGCCGCTGCTCGAATCGTCGATCGAGGGCGCCACCGGCATCCTCCTGAACATCAGCGGCCCGCCGGATCTCGGTCTCTTCGAGGTCAACGAGGCCGCCGAGGTCGTCACAAGCGCTTCGGACCAGAATGCGAACGTCATCTTCGGCGCCGTCATCGACGACCAGCTCAGCGACGAGGTACGCGTGACCGTGATCGCGACCGGCTTTGGCGCCCAGCGCCGCCGCCGCGGGCGCGCAGGGGTCGCCGAGAGCGGCGCACCGCTCGGCTCGCGCGGGCCGGAGTTCGATCCGGGCGACTCGCTCGACGTACCGTCCTTCCTGCGCGACGAGTGATGTTTAGGGGCGGCTTGCCCCGGTAACGAGCTTGAGGCCCTCTCGGGACTGGAGTGCAGTCCCACTACGACCCGGTCCGAAGCTCCGGCAAGTCTTGCCGGAGCTTCGGCTTTTCAGGGATGCAGTCCGACCTCGATCCTCGAAGGCTCGGCTGTGGTTAGCATCGCCCGCGGATGCAGACGCTCCGGCGTACTCCCCTGCACGACCGTCACGTCGCCCTCGGCGCGCGAATGGTTCCGTTTGCCGGCTGGGAGATGCCCGTGCAGTACCAGGGCGTGATCCAGGAGCACAAGGCGGTGCGAACCGATGCCGGAGTCTTCGACGTCTCGCACATGGGCGAGCTCGAGGTGGAAGGCCCGACCGCGCGCGACTTGCTGCAGGCCACGCTGTCGAACGACATCGACAAGCTGCAGCCCGGGCAGGCGCAGTACTCCCTGATCACGACGGACGCCGGAGGGATCGTCGACGACGTGATCGTCTACCGCATCGATGCGCACCGCTACCTCGTGGTCGTGAACGCATCCAACCGTGAGACGGACTTCGCCTGGTTCAGAGAGCGAGAGCTGCGCGGCTCCGACGTGCGCGACGTCTCCGACGACTTTGCGCTGCTCGCCGTGCAAGGCCCGCGAGCGCTTGAACGGCTCGGGCTGGCCAAGGGCACGCCGTTCACGTTCCAGCAGGGCGAACTCGACGGCGTCGAGGTGATGGTCAACCGCACCGGTTACACCGGCGAGGAGGGAGTCGAGCTCGCCTGCATGCAGGAGGACGCCGTCCGCCTCTGGGATGCGATCCTCGCTCGCGGCGTCATGCCGTGCGGGCTCGGCGCGCGCGACACCCTCCGTCTCGAGGTCTGCTACCCGCTGCACGGCAACGACATCGGTGTGCAGTGGGATGCGGTCTCCTCGGGGTTGAGCTGGGCGTGTGCGCTCGAGACAGAGTTCACCGGCGCCGGTCGACTGCGCGAGATCAAGGACCGCGGGCCCGAACAGAAGCTGGTGCCGTTCGTGATGACCGAGAAGGCGATCCCGCGGCAGCACATGCCGATCGCAAACGGTGGCGAGGTGACCTCGGGAACGATGTCGCCGATGCTCGAGGTGGGCATCGGCATGGGCTACGTCCCGGCAGCGTCGGCCAAGGCCGGCACCGAGCTCGTCATCGACGTGCGCGGGAAACCGCGTAGCGCAGAAGTTGCCAAGAAGCCCCTCTACAAGAAGGAGACCGCGTAATGGCGGCAAGCGAGTCGTACCCCGACGATCTCCTCTACCACCCCGAGCACGACTGGGCCCGCATCGAGGGTGACGAGGCGGTGCTCGGTGTCACGTGGTTCGCGCAGGACGCGCTCGGCGAGCTCGTCCACTACGAGCCGCCGGACGTCGGCGCCACGCTCAGCAAGGACTCCTCGTACGGCGAAGTCGAGTCGGTGAAGGCCGTCTCGGATCTGATCTCGCCGCTCTCGGGCGAGGTGCTCGAGGTGAACCAGAAGGTCGTCGACGCGCCGGAGACAGTCAACGAGGACCCCTACGGCGACGGCTGGCTGATCCGCATCCGCCTGACCAACCCGGACGAGCAGGCCCAGCTGCTCGACCTCGCGGCGTACAAGAAGGTCCTCGAGGAAGGGGCGTAGGCTTGACGGAGCCCCTCAAAGAGCGGAGGTGGCGGCTTAGCCGCCGCTGGAGCGGGACCAGGGGCGTAGGCTTGACGGAGCCCCTCAAAGAGCGGAAGTGGCGGCTTGGCCGCCGCTGGAGCGGGACCCAGTGAGTTATCTGTCGGTCACCGACGCCGACCGCGAGGGGATGCTCGCGACCATCGGCGTCGCGTCCCTGGACGAGCTCTTTCGCGACATCCCGGCAGCGATGCGCTACGGGCGCGCGCTCGACGTTCCCGCGGCTCTGACCGAGGCCGAGCTGCAGCGCCACCTGGAGGAGCTCGCGGCCAAGAACGTCGTCGACGAGATCTGCTTTCTCGGCGCCGGCATCTACGACCACCACGTGCCGGCCGTGGTGGACGCCGTCCTGCAGCGCGGTGAGCTGCTGACCGCGTACACCCCGTATCAGCCCGAGATGAGCCAGGGCGTGCTGCAGGCGATCTTCGAGTATCAGACCGCCATCTGCGAGCTGACCGGCATGGACGTCTCGAACGCGTCGGGGTACGACGGGACGACGGTCGCCGCGGACGCCTGCTTCGTCGCCAAGCATGCGACGGGGAAGTCGAGGATCGTCGTCACCGAGGCGACCAACCCGCAGGTGCGACAGGTCGTGAAGACCTATGCGCCCGGGTTCGGGCTCGAGGTCGTCGAGGTGCCACACGAAGGCGGCACGACCGACCCCAGCCGCCTGCGTGAGGCGGCGCAGGGCGCAGCGGCCGTGATCTTCCAGCAGCCGAACTTCTTCGGGATCCTGGAGCACGCCCCGGAGCTGGCCGCGGCCGCGAACGACGCCGAAGCGATGCCGATCGCGCACGTCGACCTCGTATCGCTTGGCGTGCTCGAGGCACCCGGCAACTACGGCTGCGCGATGACGATCGGCGAGGGACAGTCCGCGGGCAACGCCATGTGTTACGGCGGCCCGCACTACGGCTTCCTCGCTGCGCGCTCCGACTTCATCCGGCGGCTGCCCGGCCGGATCGTCGGCGAGACGGTGGACGCCGCGGGTGACCGCGGCTATGTGCTGACCCTGCAGACGCGCGAGCAGCACATCAGGCGCGAGAAGGCGACCTCGAACATCACGACCAATCAGACCCTGCTCGCCCTGGCAGGGCTGGTGCACCTGAGCCTGCTGGGCCCCCAGGGGCTGCGCGAGCTGGGGGAGACCTGCATGGCCCTGTCCCTGTATGCGCAGACAGAACTTTCCAGGGCGGGGCTCGAGCTGCTGTTTCCAAAGAAGGCAACGTTCAAGGAGTTTGCAGTCCGCACCGGACGGCCTGGACGCGAGGCGCTCGCGGCTGCGCGTGCGCGGGGCGTCTACGCCGGCTACCCGCTCGGCCGGGACTACGCCGGTCTGGACGACGCGCTCCTCGTCGCGGTCACCGAGAAGCGAACGGTGGCAGAGATCGACCGGCTCGTCGAGGCGCTCTCGTGAAGCTGATCTACGAGAAGTCGCGGCCGGGCCGCCGGGGAATCGGCGTGCCCGAGCCCGACCTGCCCGTGCCCGAGGTGCCGGTCGAGCTCAAGCGGCGAACGGCGCCGCGTCTGCCGGAGCTCGCCGAACCAGAGGTCCTGCGGCACTTCACCGAGCTCTCGACCCGCAACTTCGGCATTGACACGGGCTTCTATCCGCTCGGCAGCTGCACGATGAAGTACAACCCGCGCATCAACGAGCGGCTCGTGGGGTTACCGGGATTCGCAGGCTTGCACCCGCTGATCGAGGACAGCGCCGCGCAGGGCGCGCTCGAGCTCGAGTGGCACCTGCAAGAGATCCTGCTCGAGGTGACGGGCCTCGACGCGATCAGCCTGCAGCCCGCCGCGGGCAGCCAGGGCGAGCTCACCGGGCTGATGCTCTTCCACGCGTACTTTGCGGACAAGGGGGAGAACGACCAGCGCCGGAAGATCGTGATCCCGGATACGGCGCACGGGACCAACCCGGCGAGCGTGACGATGGCGGGCTACGAGCTGACGCCGGTGAAGACGGATGCGCGCGGCAACATCGATGTCGAGGACCTGCGCGGCAAGGTCGACGAGCACACCGCGGGCCTGATGCTCACGAACCCGTCGACGCTCGGCCTGTTCGACGAGAACATCGAAGAGATCCGTGACATCTTCAGCAGCGTTGGTGCGCTCATGTACTACGACGGCGCGAACCTGAACGCCGTCTGTGGCATCTCGCGGCCCGGCGACATGGGGTTCGACGTCGTGCACATCAACTTGCACAAGACGTTCTCGCAGCCGCACGGCGGCGGCGGCCCGGGCGGTGGCCCGATCGCGGTGCGCGACATCCTCGAGCCGTTTCTCCCCGTGCCGGTGATCGTCCAGGAGGGCGAGACTTTTCGGCTCGACTACGACCGTCCGAAGACGATCGGCAAGGTGCGTGCCTTCAGCGGGCCGTTCGGCGTGTTCGTTCGGTCGTATGCGTTCATGCGAGCGTACGGCCCCGGCCTGCGCGAGATGAGCGAGGTCGCCGTGCTGAACGCCAACTACATGCTCGCCCGACTGAAGAACGACTACGACCTCCTCTACGACCGGCTCTGCATGCACGAGTTCGTGCTCAGTGCGCGCAACCTGAAGAAGGAGCACGGGGTGAGCGCGCTCGACGTCGCGAAGCGGCTGATGGACTACGGCTTCCATCCGCCGACCGTGTACTTCCCGCTCGTCGTGCCCGAGGCATTGATGATCGAGCCGACCGAGTCCGAGGCGAAGGAAACCCTTGACGCCTTCTGCGACGCGATGCTCGCGATCGCTCGCGAAGCCGCCGACGACCCCGAGCTCGTGCACGAAGCGCCGCACACGCGGCCCGTCAAGCGCCTCGACGAGGTCCGCGCCGCGAAGAACCTGATCGTCCGCTTCCGGTTCGACGAGCATCCCGTCGAGCAGGGAGCGGCTGACCGCCAGCTCGCTTAGGAGGGCGAGTCAGGCAAGTTCGTCCCAGAAGCTCTCGAGCACCTCGGCGTCGCCGCTCTCGCCGGCGCCGAAGACGAGCAGCTCCAAGCCGTCGTCACCTGATTCGAAGGCGCGGGCGGTCTTGGGGGCGACACGGATCGCATCCCACTGCCTGATCGGGCGCGCCTCATCCTCCAGCGTCACCTGCCCGCTGCCGGACAGCACGACGTAGAACTCCTCCTGGTCGCGGTGGCGGTGGCCGAACGGCTGACGGAAGTTCGGGGCGAACCGCTGATAGCTGAACCCCGCCTGCTCGGCGTCCGTCGCGGAGCGGCCGAACCGCGCCTCCATGCTCGGCGACATGCCGAACTTCACGGCCATGTCCTCCAGCTCTTTGATGTTGACGATCTTGTAGCCGGGCATGCCAGGATCCTAGGCAAAGGCATGCTCGACGCGAGCCGCCTGCCGTATGGCACGGTGACTCGATGGAGAAACGCACACTCGGGAACCTCGAAGTCTCTGCCCTCGGCCTCGGTTGCATGGGCATGTCGGAGTTCTACGGGACCGCCGACGAAGGCGAGGCAATCGCCACGATCCACCGCGCGATCGAGCTCGGGATCGACTTCCTCGATACCGCCGACATGTATGGCCCGTTCACGAACGAGCGGCTCGTCGGCCGGGCAATCGCCGGTCGCCGCGACCAGGTGGTGCTTGCGACCAAATTCGGGAACGAGCGCAATCCGGACGGGAGCTGGGTCGGCATCAACGGCAGCCCGGAGTACGTCCACCAGGCCTGCGACGCAAGCCTCGAGCGGCTCGGCGTCGACCACATCGATCTCTACTACCAGCATCGCGTCGACCTCAGTACGCCGATCGAGGAAACGGTCGGCGCGATGAAGGAGCTCGTCGACGCAGGCAAGGTGAGGCACGTCGGCCTCTCCGAGGCGGCGCCGGACACCATCCGTCGTGCGCAGGCGGTTCATCCGATCACGGCGCTACAGAGTGAGTATTCGCTCTGGACCCGCGACCCAGAGGACGAGATCCTGCAGACGGTCCGCGAGCTTGGGATCGGGTTCGTCGCCTACAGCCCGCTCGGGCGCGGCTTCCTCTCCGGCCAGATCAGGTCGGTCGACGACCTCCCGGAATCCGACTTCCGTCGGCGCGGCCCGCGTTTCCAGGGCGAGAACCTTCAGCACAACCTCGATCTCGTGGCGAGGGTGGAGGAGATCGCCGCGGAACGTGGCGTCACGCCGAGCCAGCTCGCGCTCGCTTGGGTCCTCGCCCAGGGAGACGACATCGTCCCGATCCCCGGCACGAAGCGCGTTCGCTACCTCGAGCAGAACGCTGCGGCCGCCGACCTCACGCTCACGGCGGATGACCTCGACCGGCTGGAAGAGGCCTTTCCGAAGGGCGCGACCGCGGGCGACCGTTATCCCGATATGTCGACCGTGAACCGGTAACGATCCGGCTTCGAACGAGTCAGTACAGGCGTGAAGAACAAAACGATCAAATCAGAGGCCGAGTGGCGGGCCGAGCTCACGCCCGAGCAGTACCACGTGCTGCGCGAGAAGGGCACCGAGCGGCCGTTCACCGGCGAGTACGACCATGTGTTCGAGCCCGGGCAGTATCACTGCGCGGGCTGCGGCGCCGAGCTGTTTCAGTCGGAGGCGAAGTACGACTCCGGTTGCGGCTGGCCCGCCTTCTTCGCGCCTGCGTCCGCGGAGGCAGTCGAGGAAGAGACGGACGCGAGCTACGGGATGGTGCGCACCGAAGTGATGTGTGCTGCCTGTGGCGGCCATCTGGGGCACGTGTTCCCGGACGGGCCGCAGCCGACCGGGCTTCGGTACTGCATCAACTCGGCGTCGATCAAACTCGAGGAGGAGTAACGCATTGACTGAAAAGAAGGCAACGTTTGGCGCCGGCTGCTTCTGGGGCGTCGAGGCGGCGTTCCGCCGGCTCGACGGCGTCACGCACACCGCTGTGGGCTACGCCGGCGGCCAGGTCGATCACCCGAGCTACGAGCAGGTCTGTTACGACAAGACCGGCCACGCCGAAGTGGTCGAAGTGACCTACGACGAGGAGAAGATCCCGTACGAGCAGTTGCTCGCGGTCTTCTGGGCAGAGCATGATCCCACGCAGTTGAACCGCCAGGGGCCAGATGTCGGCGAGCAGTACCGCTCGGTCATCTTCACCCACGACGCGGAGCAGCGTGCTGCCGCAGAGGCCTCGCGTGAGCGGGTGCAATCGCGCCTGACGCGCAAGGTCGTGACGCAGATCGAGGACGCGCCGCCGTTCTGGGAGGCCGAGGACTACCACCAGCAGTACCTCGAGAAGCGCGGTCTCGCGAGCTGCACGCCACGGCTCGCGACCGTTTCCTAAAGCGCTCCGCTGGGCCCGGGCTGCCCAGGGTCCAGCGGACGTGCCCTCGTTCCGCCGCTAGAACCGCGTGAGAAGCCGGAAGAACAGGCCGCCGGTCGGGATGGCGGTCAACTTCCGCCGTAGCTCCGTCTGCATCATGCGCCGCTCCTTCTTTGCCACAGTGGGGGAGAATCTGAGGCCCCGCCGCACAGGGCCCTGGCGACACTCTGCACGAGCGAGGGCGCTTGACCTAGCCCTCGTTAGGTGGTTCACCGCGCGGCTTGACCGGCCGCTTCGCGCTTGCGCTTCGAGGTGCTGCTCGCGCGCCTCGAAGCGGACAGCTCGACCTTCCGCAGGCGAATGCCCTTGGGGGTCACTTCGACGCACTCGTCGTTGCGAATGAACTCCAACGCCTGCTCCAGCGAAAGGGGTCGCGGCGGGATCAGTCGAATCAGCTCGTCGGCCGAGGAGGCGCGCATGTTCGTCAGCTTCTTCGGCTTCGATGCATTCACGTCGAGATCCTCGGAGCGCGAGTTCTCGCCAACGACCATGCCTTCGTAGAGCTCGTCGGTCGGAGCGATGAAGAGCGAACCCCGCTCCTGCAGATTCTCGATCGCGAAGCCGGTCGCCTGGCCGCGGCGGTCCGCGACGAGGCTCCCGGTCGGCCGAGTGCGGAGCTCGCCGAACCACGGCTCCCAGCGGTCGAAGATGTGGTGCATGATCCCCGACCCGCGGGTCTCGGTGAGGAACTCGGTGCGGAACCCGATCAGCCCGCGGGCCGGAACCAGGTACTCCATCCGCGCCCAGCCTGTGCCGTGGTTGACCAGTTGCTGCAGCGAGCCTTTGCGCAGGGCCAGAAGCTGAGTGACGACACCGACGAAGTCCTCGGGCACATCGATCGCCACGCGTTCGACAGGCTCCTGCCGTTTCCCGTCGACTTCGCGGACGAGCACCTCCGGCTTGCCGATCGTCAATTCGAAGCCTTCCCGCCGCATGATCTCGGCCAGCACGGCGAGCTGGAGCTCGCCGCGGCCCTGTACCTCCCAGGTGTCCGGGCGTGCGGTGGGTAGGACACGTAGCGAGACGTTGCCGACCAGCTCCTGGTCGAGGCGCTGCTTCACCTGGCTCGCGGTCAACTTGTCGCCCTCGGTGCCGGCGAGCGGTGAGGTGTTGATGCCGATCGTGATCGAGAGGCTCGGCTCGTCCACCACGGTGACCGGCAGCGGGCGCGGGTCGTCGGGGTCGGCGATCGTCTCGCCGATCGTCACCTCGGGCAGTCCGGCGAGGGCCACGATCTCACCGGGGCCGGCCTCCTCGGCCGGGACTCGGTCGAGTGCCTCGGTGATCAGGAGCTCGGTGACGCGCGCGTTCTCGATCTCGCCGTTCGCGCGGCACCAGGCGATCTGCTGGCCCTTCTTCAAGACGCCGTGGCGGACGCGCAACAACGCGAGCCGGCCGACGTAAGGCGACGCGTCGAGGTTCGTGACGAGGGCCTGCAGCGGGTGATCCGGGTCGTAGGACGGTGCGGGAATCGTCTCGAGCAGCGTCGTGAAGAGCGGCGTCAGATCGTCGGCCATGGCCGACGGGTCGAGCCCCGCTTTGCCCTCACGCGCGATTGTGTAGACGATCGGAAACTCGATCTGCTCGGCCGTCGCGTCGAGGTCGAGAAACAGCTCGTACACCTCGTTCACGACCTCCTCGATCCGCGCGTCGGGCCGGTCGATCTTGTTGACGACGAGCACGACCGGCAGGCGCGCCTCGAGTGCCTTGCGCAGAACGAACCGCGTCTGGGGCAGCGGGCCTTCCGAGGCGTCCACGAGCAGTAGCACGCCGTCGACCATCGTCAGCCCGCGTTCCACCTCACCGCCGAAGTCGGCGTGGCCGGGCGTGTCGATGATGTTGATCTTCGTGCCGTCGAGGCGCACAGACGTGTTCTTGGCGAGGATCGTGATCCCCTTCTCGCGCTCGAGGTCGCCAGAATCCAGCACGCGCTCATTGACGTCCTGGTTCTCGCGGAACGAGCCGGATTGCCAGAGCATGGCGTCGACGAGGGTCGTCTTGCCGTGGTCGACGTGGGCGACGATGGCGACGTTGCGCAGGTCGTCGCGGTGGGCGAGGGTCGTGGACACAGGCCCGGCAGGGTAGCGGGGGCTAAAGATCGGCCCGGCTCGTGCCGAAGAGGGCGAGATGCGGATCGGCCTGCGAGAGCGGCTTCTGCCGATGCTCGGTCTGGGAGCACTGGCGGCTTCACTCCCGGCAGTCGTTCACGTGCTGTTCGGTGACGCAAAGGTGAGCATCACGGGCGAGGTGCATTTCTACGCCGTCGGGTTCAGCGCGTTGGCCGCTGCGACCGCCGCGCTCGGGCTCACCGTGATCGGCGCGCGACGACTCGACACGCGAACCGTGCTCGTCGGGTCGGCGTTCGCGGTGATGGCGAGCCTGCTCGCGCTGCATGGCTTCTCCACGCCCGGCGTGTTGTTCGGCCCGAACGGCGTCGTTGCGATCACGGGCGGCGCGACCTTGCCGGCGGGCGCGGTGATCCTCAGCCTCTCGATCATCCCCCTCCCGCGTGGGCTCCGGACCGTGCGCTCCCTGCTCGTCCTGCAAGGCGTGCTGCTCGTGGTGGTGCTCGGACTCGGGATCTCGGCACTCGTCTGGCCGAGCCTGCTGCCGGCGGTGCCGGCGCCGAACAGCGGCGCGGCCATGGCGCTGCTGGTCGTCGGCGTCTCGGCCTATGGACTGCTGATCGTGCGCGCGCTGCGAACGTTCCTGCTCACCCAGCGCGCACTCGATCTCGTCGTCGTGGTCGGCCTCGTCTGGCTTGCGACGGCGGTCGTCCCCGCGCTGACGATGAACTACGCCCAGCTCGGGTGGTGGGTGGGCCACGAGGTCGAGCTCGATGGGATCCTGCTCGTCGGTCTCGCCGTCGCGGTCGACCTGGCCCGGGCTGCGCAGTCGCGGCCGCTGGCCGGCGACCTGCGCGGAGCCGATCTCGTCGCAGCCGAGGACATCTTCCTCGGCTCGCACGTGCGCGCGCTGACGGTGCGGCTTGCCGACAAGGACGAGTACACCGAGCGGCACACGAGACGTGTGGCGCTTCGTGCGGTGCAAGTCGGCGAGGTGCTCGGCTTGTCGGCAAGCCGGTTGCGCGCACTGGCAATCGGCGGGCTCGTGCACGACATCGGGAAGCTCTCGGTACCCGACGCGATTCTCAAAAAACCGGGGCCGCTCGACGAGGACGAGTACGCCGAGGTGAAGGAGCACCCCGAACGCGGGCACAAGCTGCTCAACGAGCTCGGCGGCTTCTCTGCATCTGTACACCGACTCGTCCGCGATCACCACGAGCGCCTCGACGGCCAGGGCTACCCTCGCGGGCTCTCGGCCGCCGAGATCGATCTCGATACACGGGTCCTGACGGTCTGTGACGTGTACGACGCGCTGATTTCGAAGCGCGTCTACCGGGCCGCGTGGTCGCACGAAGACGCCATGGCGCTGCTGGTTCGCGAGACAGGCACTGCATTCGACCCGAGGTGCGTCGCAGCGCTCGAGCAGGTGATCGCGGCGGAGCGAGGAACCGAGCGCGTGCAGGCCGCTGAGCTGCAGCCGGCCGTCGCGGTGTGACCTAGGCCGTCGCCGCCAGCTGTCCGCAGGCGGCTGCGATGTCGCGACCACGTGTCAGGCGCAGCGTCGGCGAGAACCCCGCGTGGTGCAGAGCGTCCTTGAAGCGAGCCATTGTCTCGCGTGACGAACCGTCGAACATGCCCGTCGGGTTGTACGGGATCATGTTCACCTTGAAGATCTTCGGGTCGAGGAGCTCCGCGAGCCCGCGCGCATGGTCGAGCGAGTCGTTGACGCCGGCGAGCATCACGTACTCGACGAACACCTTGCGCCTCCGCAGCTCGTAATAGCGCAGGCACTCGCCGATCACCTCGTCGAGGGGATAGCGGTCGTTGACCGGCATGATCTCGCTGCGCAAGGCGTCGGTCGGGGCGTGGAGGGACAGCGCGAGGCGAATCGGCTCTTCGACCTCGTCGACGAAGCGTCGTAGGCCGGGCAGCCAGCCGACCGTGGAGATCGTCGTCCGGCGATGCGTCACGCCGAGGTCCGGCAGCCGCCGAGCGGCAGCCAGGGCGCCGTCGAAGTTGAGCATCGGCTCGCCCATGCCCATGAACACGACGTGGTCGATCGGCTCGAGCCGGCGAAAGTGCAGCGCCTGGTCGAGGATCTCCCACGCGGTCAGGTTGCGGCGGAACTGCATCTGGCCCGTTGCGCAGAACGTGCACGTCAGCGGACAGCCGGACTGCGACGAGAGGCAGACCGAACGCCGGCCGTCGCGAAAGCGCATCAGCACCGCCTCGACCGAGTGGCCGTCGGTGGTGTGGAAGAGCGCTTTCAGCGTCCCGTCGACGGACTTCGCCTCGTGGACGAGCTCGAGTGTCGAGAACGGCACGTGCCCTTCGAGCCGCTCACGTAGAGCGATCGAGACGTTCGTCATCTCCGCGTACGACCTCGCGCCGCGCGCGGCCCATTCCCAGACCTGGCGAGTACGGAAGGCCGGCTCGGGCGCGAGCACCTCCGTGACGAGCTCGAGATCCATGGAGGACACGGTACCGACCGCCCGATCTCATAGATTTGCGCGAGGGCGGGCGCGCAGCCATCCCACGACGTCCGCCGCGTTGCGATCCGGTGGGAACACCGGGTAGAAGACCTTCACGATCCGTCCCGCCTCCGAGACGAGGGCAAGTCGCTTGTAGAGCGTGTGGCCCGCTACCTCGAAGGTCGGCAGGCCGAGCTCGTTGTGGAGCCGTAGCTCGGGGTCTGCGATCACTGGGTACGGCATGTGGTTCCGCTCCGCAAACTCCACCTGATCTGCGAGCGACTGCACCGAGAGCCCGGCGACGCGCGCGCCGAGCTGTGCGAGCTCCGCTGCGTGATCGCGGAACGCGCACGACTGCGGTGTGCAGCCGCGGGCGCCGGGAATCGCGTCCCAGCCTGGGAGCGACGGCTCGCCGGGCTTGCCGCTGCGCGGATAGACGTACAGCACTTCGAATTCGGCGACGTTCACCGGGCCTTGTGAGGAATCGAGTGTGAGGCGCGGCAGCGCGAGGCCGGTCAGATGGTCGGCCCCGCCGTCGTCCTTCGGCACGGGCAAACCGGGTGGCAGCTCGTAGAGGTCGCGTTCTTCCATCCACGTAGGATCGCACGGTGATCGATCTCCGCTCCGACACGCAGACGAAGCCGTCGCGGGCGATGCGTGAGGCGATGGCGAACGCCGAGGTCGGCGATGAGCAGGAGCGCGAAGATCCGACCGTCCTCGAGCTCGAGCGCCGAGGCGCGGAGCTGCTCGGCCACGAAGAGGCGGTGTACCTGCCGACGGCCATGATGGGCAACCAGATCGCGCTCGCGATCCTGGGCGAGCGGGGCGGCGAGCTGATCGTCGAGGAGCGCGCCCACATCATGGTTGCCGAGCTGGGCGGCGCTGCGTTCCATTCGGGGCTGCAAACGCGAGGGCTGACCGGCTACCGGGGGCGCCTGACGCCGGAGCAGGTGCGAAACGCCAGCTGGACCGAGGGCGGCTTCTGGGGCCCGCGCGCCTGCGTGCTCGCGCTCGAGAACACCCACAACACGGCCGGCGGGACCGTCTGGCCGCTCGACGAGCTCCGGGCGGTCGTCGCGACCGGTCGCGAGCTCGGCATGCGGGTGCACCTCGACGGGGCCCGCCTTGCGAACGCGGCCGTTGCCTCCGGGGTCCCCCTGTCCGAGATCGCGGGTCTCTTCGACACGGCGACGCTCTGCCTGTCCAAGGGTCTAGGCTGTCCGCTCGGCGCGTTGATCGCCGGCTCGCGCGAGCTGATGTATCGCGCCCGCCTCGAGAAGCATCGCTTCGGCGGCGCGATGCGCCAGGCGGGCATCGTGGCGGCTGCCGGGCTGTACGCGCTCGATCACAACGTCGAGCGCCTGGCGGACGATCACGCCCGCGCACGCAGGCTCGCCGAAGGTTGGGTGGCCGCCGGACTGCCCGTCGATCTCGAGCTCGTCGAGACGAACTTCGTGCAGCTGAACGTCGCTGCGCTCGGGCTGGCAGAAGACGACGCGCTCGACCGGATTCGCGAGCGCGACGTTCTCCTCTCGGTGACGAAGCCCGGCACCCTGCGTGCGGTGACGCATCTCGACATCTCCGACGACGAGATCGAGCGCGCGCTCGAGCTCGTCCCTCGGGCGCTCGGAGCCCATGTCCACGCCTGAGGCACTCGACCGGCTGCTGCAGGAGCGGCAAGCCGACCGCCTCCCGTCCGTCGCTGCGGCAGTCGTGCGGAGAGGCGAGCTCGCCTGGTCGAGCGCTGTCGGCAGCGCGAACTACGACCAAGGCCGCGAAGCGACGCCGGGCACGCAGTACCGAATCGGCTCGATCACGAAGACGTTCACCGCGACGGCGATCATGCAGCTGCGCGATGCGGGCGCGCTCGCCCTGGACGACCGTCTCGAGCTGCACATCGACGGGATCGCGAACGGCTCGCCGACGATTCGGCGGCTGCTTTCGCACCTCTCGGGCCTGCAGCGCGAGGTGGGAGAGATGTTCGTCGACGGCACGACGCCGACCGAGGACGATCTCGAGGTCGCGTTCGCGCTCGAGCCCGCGCAGGCGCACCACTACTCGAATCTCGCCTTCGGGCTGCTCGGCCGCGTCGTCACCGCCAAGTCCGGCCGGCCGTACACCGATTACGTCAACGAGCGGATCATCGGGCCGCTCGGGCTCGCGCGCACGACCTGGCGCGCGCAAGAGCCGAAGGCACAGGGCTACCTCGTCGACGAGTTCGCGCGCACCGTGTGGACGGAGGCCGAGACCGAGCTCGGTGGTGTTGCCGCGATGGGACAGCTCTGGTCGACCGTCGAGGACCTCGCGGCATGGGTCGCCTTCCTCGCGCGAGGCGCGGACGGTGTGCTCGACGCAAAGACGATCGAGGAGATGTGGTTCCCGCAGGTCATGTACTACCCCGACGACTGGGTGCTCGGCTGGGGCCTCGGCCTCATGCTCTTCAACCGCAACGGGAAGATCTTCGGTGGGCACGGCGGCGCGATGGCCGGTCATCTTGCCGGCGCGTTCGTCAACCGAAAGGCGCAGGTCGGCGCCGCCGCCCTCACGAACTCGGGCACCCGCGGCGACATGGAACAGTTCGCGATCTCGCTGGCCGAGCAGGCGATGGAGCTGTGGCCCGAGCCGATCGAGCCCTGGCGGCCCGAGGAGGATCCGCCAGACGACGTGCGCGCGCTGCTCGGACGCTGGTGGTCGGAGGGCTCCGAGTTCGTTTTCTGGTGGGAGCGCGGCGCGCTGCAAGCGAAGGTCGTCGGCACGCCGCCCGGCCGCGCCGAGACGACGTTCGAGCGTGACGGCGAGGGCTGGCGCGCGGCGGTGGGGCGCGAGCGCGGCGAGCGCCTGCGGGTCGAGGGTGGGCAGCTGGTCTGGGCCGGCTACGCGTTCACGCGCGCCCAGCAGCCTTTTACAGGCGCACAACCCGAGAGCTGACCGGCGCCGCGGACGCGTCGGCGTTCACCCGATCGGGGTGATGCGGCGTTCTTCGCGGGATCACGAGACTCGCGGTGCCAGCAGCCGCTGGCCAACAAGGGGGACTCATGGCCAAGCCGTTCCGGGGATCGATCAATCTCGACATTCGCGACTCGGAACCGGACTGGTCTCCGTTCGAGCCGCCGAAGGCTCCGGACGGCGCGCCGAACGTGCTGTACATCGTCCTCGACGACGTCGGTTTCTCGGCGATGAGCTGCTACGGC
>DATBBH010000176.1:0-5884 GCA_036271075.1 Gaiellaceae bacterium
CGCATCGCCTGCTTCGCCGAGATCTTGTCGCCCATCATCGCCATCACGTCCGCAGGCGGCCCGACGAAGACGAGGTCGTTGTCGGCGCACGCTTCGACGAACGCGGGGTTCTCGGCGAGGAAGCCGTAGCCTGGATGGACCGCCTGGCAGCCGGTTGTCGTCGCAGCGGCGATGACGCTCGGGATGCGCAGATAGCTGTCGGTCGCGGGCGGTGGGCCGACGTGGACCGCCTGGTCGGCGAGGCGCACATGCAACGCGTCCTGATCAGCGGTCGAGTAGATGGCCACCGCCTCGACTCCGAGCTCGTGCAGCGCGCGGATCACCCGGACGGCGATCTCGCCCCGGTTCGCGACGAGGACCCTCGTGAACATCAGTGGGCCACTAAATCGCGTCGAGCGGGCGGCCGTTGACCCGCTCGAGCTCGAAGAGGAGTTGGCCGTACTCGACGGGCTGGGCGTCGCCGACGTGGATCGCGCGCACGATGCCCTCGACCTCGGACTTCACCTCGTTCATCAGCTTCATCGCCTCGAGAATGCACAGGGTCTGGCCCGCAGCGACCGCGTCGCCCTCCTCGACGAAGGCGGCTGCGCCCGGCGCCGGCGCGCGGTAAAAGGTGCCGACCATCGGGCTCTCGACCCGCAGCAGGGAATCGTCGCGGGGCGCGACAGGTGGCGGCTCGGCGTCGGCGCCCGCGGGGGCGGGCGCAGCTGGGCCGGTCGTGTAGACCGGTTCGGCGGTGCGCCGCACGCTGACGCGCATGCCGTCTTCTTCGATCGTGATCTCGCCGACGCCTGTTTCTTGCACGATGCGGACGACCTCGCGGATCTTCTCGGCGCGTACCTGGTCGACACCGCCCGCGCCGAGCGATTCGTCACCACCGGAGCGCTCTCGAATCGAGCGCAGCAGAGGCTCGGCCTCCTCGCCGAAGAGCGCCAGCAGGAGCAGCTCCTCCTCGCTCGAGGCGAGCCCTTCCGCATCGGTCCGCAGCTCGTCGAGGTCGACCGGCGGCTCTTCCTCGCGCCCGTTGCCGACGAGGTCGACGGCGCGGACGAGCGCCGGATCGACCGGCGCGGGCGTGCGGCCGAAGCGGCCTTCGACGAGATCGCGCAGCTCGTCGACCATCGTCGAATAGCGGTTCGCAGTCAGCACGTTCAAGAGCGCCTGCGAGGCCACGATGTTGCCGATCGGAGCCGCGAGCGGCGGTGAGCCGACCTCGATGCGCACCTTGTCGACCTCTTCGAGCACCTCGTCCAGGCGGTCGCCGGCGGCCTGCGTGCGCAGCTGCGCGTCGAGCGTGGCCACCAGACCGACCGGAAGCTTGCGCTGGGCGGCGCGCACTGCGATACGCGGTGCCACCGGCGAGACCGGCTCGTCGCCGATGTGCTCGTCGACCAGGTCGGCTGCGGCCCAGAGCCGGTCCAGGTCGACGCCGGTGGCGAGCCCGAGCCCGGCCAAGGCCTGTGCAGCGGCTTCGGCGGAGACCCGATGCATCGTCAGCGCAACCGGATAGACCGCCGTCGCGATCACGTCGGCGCCGGCGCGCGCAGCTTCGATCGCCGCGGCGAGTGCATTTCCGCCGGCGCCCTGCGCGTAGAGACCGACCGGCAGGCCGGAAAGATCGCGCAACTCGGCGACGAGCTCGCTCGCGCGATGCGGTTGGAGAACGGCCGCAGGGTCGTTGAGCAGGATGCGGGCGGCACCGAGCTGCGGCAGCCGCTTCGCCGCGTCGACCAGCGCCTCGTGCTTGCCGCTCCCGTAGAGCAGACCCGCCTCGAACTCGGCGCCCGAGTCGACGATCGCCTAGGCCGCCTCGCGCAGGTTGTCGACGTCGTTCAGCGGGTCATGCAGCCTGAAGACCTCGATCCCGCTCTGGGCGGCGCTCGCCACGAAGCGGCGGGCGAAGTCGCCACCGACCGGGCGCGAGCCGACGAGAAACCGTCCGCGGAGCGCGAGCGCGAGCGGAGTCGAGGTGCGTGCCTTTAGCGCGCGGATGCGCTCCCATGGGCTCTCGACGCCCCGCCGCACCGCGTTGTCGAAGACGCCGCCGCCTGAGACCTCGAGGTAGGCGAAGCCCGCCCCGTCGAGGAGCTCCGCGAGGCGCAGCAGATCCGCCGTCGGCATGAGGCCGGCGAGCGGCTCCTGGCTGAGGACGCGGATCGTCGTGTCGACGAGGCGCGGCATGGCTGGGACCCTACCGGGCCTAGGCCCGCTGGATGTAGCGCTTCTCGCGCGGATCGAGCTTGATCTTGTCCCCGACGTTGACGAAGAGCGGCACCTGGATGACCGCACCCGTCTCCAGAGTCGCAGGCTTGGTCACGTTCGAGACCGTGTCGCCCTTCACGCCGGGCTCGGTGTCGGTCACCTCGAGGATCACCGAGGCGGGCAGGTCGATCCCGGAAGGCGTCCCGCCGACGAACATCACCTGCACCGAGGACGATGGCTGCATGAACGGCAGCTCCTCCTCGATCAGAGCATGCGGCAGTGAAAGCTGCTCGTAGTTCGACTCGTCCATGAAGACGACCTCGTCGCCCGAGTCGTAGAGAAACTGCATGTTCTTCTGCTCGGTGCGAACCCGCGGGAACTTCTCACCGGCCCGGAAGGTTCTGTCGACGACAGACCCGGCGCTGAGCGATTTCAGCTTCGTGCGCACGAACGCGCCGCCCTTCCCCGGCTTCACATGCTGGAACTCCACGATCCGCCACGTCTGCCCATCGAGCTCGATGTGCATCCCATTGCGGAACTGATTGGTTGAGACGACCTCTGCCATCGGCGCGGGAGTGTAGCCAGCGCTCAGCTGACCTCGATCAGATCCTTCGGGAAGCTCGTCAGCAGATCGACGCCGTCGTCACGGACGATTGCCAGATCTTCGATTCGCACGCCGCCGAGCCCGGAGATGTAGATGCCCGGTTCGATCGTGACGCAATGCCCTGCGACGAGCGTGTCCGTCGACTCAGTGGAGAGCCGGGGCGCTTCGTGGACCATCAGCCCCACCCCATGCCCCAGGCCGTGGCCGAAGTTCCCGCCGAAGCCCGCAGCTTCGATCGGGTCGCGCGCGAGCGCATCCGCTTCCACGCCGGTCAGCCCGGCCTTGATGTTGGCGCAGGCACGTTGCTGAGCTGCGAGGCACACGTCATAAGCCTCGCGCAGGCGCTCGGGCAGCCGACCGGTCGAGAACGTGCGCGTGCAGTCACTGCAATACCCGTCGACGCGAACCCCCCAGTCGAGGGTGACGAGCGTCCCGCGTTCGACGATCTTGTCGGTGGGATGGCCGTGCGGCTTCGCGCCGTTCTCGCCCGACGCGACGATCGGCTCGAAGGAGAGCTCGTCGGCGCCGTGGGCGTGAAGCAGTTCGCGCAGCCGCCACGCGATCTCCCGCTCGGCGCGGCCGACCCAGGTCTCGGCGGTCAGTGCTTCGAGGCCGCGGTCGGCGATCCTGGCCGAGCGGTGGAGCTTCGCGACCTCCTCCTCATCCTTCACGGCGCGCACCTCGTCGACGATGCCGTTCGTGGGGACGAGCTTGGCGGCGCCGGCGTTCAGCCGCTCCCATTCGAGATAAGGGAGGACGTCGGCCTCGAACTGGACGCTCCCTTTCAGCCGGCTCCCGACGTCGTGCAGCAGCCCGCGCTTGGTCAGCTCCACGCCGATGTCCGGCAGTTCCCGCGCCGACTCGATGTAGCGGAAGTCGGTGTAGAGCGTCGCGTCCCCACCGGGGCTGACGAGCAGCGCGGCGTTCGAGCTGTCGAAGCCCGTCAGGTAGAAGATATTCGTCAGGTTCGTCACCAACAGCGGCGCATCCAGCCGCTCGCTCAGTGCCTTCAGACGTGCGCTCACTCGGGCTCCTTCCCCGCGAGGAACTCGAACGCCTCGCGATAGCCGTCTGGCCCCTTGCCGATCACGCGATGCGCGGCGAGCTCCGCGACGACGCTGATGCGCCGCCAGTCCTCGCGTCCGTTGATGTCCGAGAGGTGAACCTCGACGATCGGGACGCTCAGGAGCTCGAGCGCATCCCGAATCGCATAGCTGTAGTGGCTCCAGGCGCCGGGGTTCACGATCACCGCGTCGACGTCGTCGTAGGCGTCGTGAATCCAGCCGATGTATTCGCCCTCACTGTTCGTCTGCCGGCAGCGCGCGCTGATGTCGAGTGCGCGCGCCCAGCCGTAGATGCGGCTCTCGAGCTCGTTCAGGCTGAGGCCACCGTAGATCTTCGGATCGCGGCGGCCGAGTACGTCGAGGTTGACGCCGTTCAGAACGAGAACCTGCATCAGATGAGGAGCGTATCCAGGGCGGCTCGAACCTCGTCAGGCGATCGTGCGTCAACGTACGGTCCGCCGTCGCCGAGCAGGACGAGGTTGATCGCGTCGCCGGTCCGTTTCTTGTCTCGCAGCAGCGCCTCCCAGGCGCGGTCGCGGTCGACCCCGACCGGCTGCGGGTCGAGGGCCGCGATGACCTGCGCCGGATCGCGTCCGCTCAGCCGCAACGCAGCGAGCAGTCCGAGCGCGACCGCCTCGCCGTGCGGCAGGTCGAAATCCGCCGCCGCCTCGAGAGCGTGCGCGAAGGTGTGGCCGAGGTTCAACCACTGCCGCGGGCCGCGGTCGCGCGGGTCGCGCAGGCAGAGGGCCGCCTTGTAGGCGGCCGCGGCGCGCACGTCGAGCGCGCGGCCGGCGAGCAGCTCGGTCTTGATCCGCTCGGCCTCGCCCTGGCGGCGCTCGCGCTCCGGCAGCGTCTCGAGCAGAGCCTCGTCGATCACGACGCGCGCGGGCCAGTGAAAGGCGCCGACGAGATTCTTGCCCTGCGGGATGTCGATCGCCGTCTTGCCGCCGATGCCGGCGTCGACCTGGCCGACGAGCGTCGTCGGCACGGCAACCCACGGAACACCCCTGAGGTACAGAGCCGCTGCCAGCCCGGCGGCATCTGTGAGTGAGCCGCCGCCGAGTGCCACGACCGTTCCGCCGCGGTCGAGCCTCAGCTCGGACCAGAGCCGTTCGACGACGTGCAGCTGCTTCGCGTGCTCACCCCGTGGCAGCTCGTGCGTCGAGACGAGCCGGTCGCCCAGCGCTGTCTGCGCGGCCGCTCCGTGGATGCCCATCACGGTCGAGTCGGTGACGAGGGCGACCGGGCCGGTGCCGGGTACCAGCTCGCCCAGCCGCTCGAGCGCCCCCAGCTCGTGCTGGACGCCGGCGGCGGCGAGGATCACACCGTCGGCGTCGTTCGCGACCGCGTCGGCGACCTCGCGGTACATCGGCCGGCGTTCCTCGTACAGCACGCGAAAGTGGCCTTCGTCCTGAGCAAGTGGACGGTCGCTGCCGCGCACACGCTCCCAGGCTGTGTCGGCGTCAACATCGAGCAGCACCGTGAACGCCGATGCCTCGAGCGTCCCGTGATTGTCCCGGAACGTGGCGGCGCCACCCCCGAGGTCGACGATCGCGGGCTGCCGCCGCTCGAGGGCGTCGCCGAGCACGTGAGCCTCGACCCGCCTGAACTTCTCCTCTCCTCCGAGCTCGAAGATCTGAGGGATCGTTTCGCGGTAGCGCCGCTCGACCTCACGGTCGACCTCGACGACCGGCCGTGCGAGCCTCGAGCTCAGCTGCGCCGCCATGGTGGTCTTCCCCGCTCCCATGAACCCCGTCAGCGCCAGGTGGCGATCTAAGGCATTCAATGCCATTCAATACGCCCGACATACGCCGCATGGGCAGCGACGAAGTCGCCGACGGCGTCGCCGCCGAACTTCTCCTGCGCCGCCACTGCGAGCTCCCACGCGACCGCGGCTTCGGCAACGACGGCGAGCGCCTCGACCGCAGCGACGTCGGAGCGCTCGACGAGCGCCTCCGCGGGCTTGCCCGTCTCGAGTTCGACGGAGCCGAGTGGTTTCATCAGGGTCGGCAGC
>DATBBH010000177.1:0-5326 GCA_036271075.1 Gaiellaceae bacterium
GATGCCGGGGGCGGGACTTGAACCCGCACGGCCCGAGGGCCACCCGATTTTAAGTCGGGCGCGTCTGACCAGTTCCGCCACCCCGGCCGGGTGAGGGTAACTGCCGACTGGCGCGCCGGATACCCTGCCGCCGGATGCCGCTCGCCCTGATCACGCCCCCGATCCACCACGCGATCCAGGTGTTCGGGTGGCTCGGGGTAATCGGTCAGGTGATCGTGGCCCTCTTCATCCTGGTCGGGCTGCTCGCGCTCTTCCACATCCGCGGCCCAGTCGACTGGATCCGCCGGCTGCTCTGGGGCTACGAGCTCTGGGCGGCATTCGTCGTCGCCGCGATTGCGACCGGCGGCAGCCTTTTCTTCTCCCAGATCGCAGGGTTCCCACCGTGCGAGCTCTGCTGGTTCCAGCGGATCTGCATGTACCCACTCTCGATCCTCCTCCTGCTGATGGCATGGAACAACGACAACAGGGCCGCGCGCTACCTCTTCCCGCTGCCGATCGTCGGCGCCGGCGTCTCGATCTACCACCTGCTGATCGAGAACAAGGTGATCAAGGAGCCGACCGCGTGCCTCGCATCTGCGACAGGCGGGTGCGGCACGAAGTGGATCAACGAACTCGGGTACATCACGATCCCGACGCTCGCGCTCACCGGCTTTCTGCTTCTCATCGGATTCTTGGTCCTCGCGACCACCGAAACCACCGAGCAGGCGGCTACCCTTCCCGCTCATGCCGAGCGGTAAGAGAGCAAGACAACAGCGCAGGGAAGCGGCCGTAGCTGCGCCGCCGCCCGTGCGCTCGAAGGGCGCAGGCGGGACTCGCGCTCGCCAGGCCTCGCCGCGCGTGCTCGCGATCGTCGGCGGCGTCGTCCTCGTCGCGGTCGTCGCGATCGTGCTCGGAGTCGTCCTCAGCAGCAACGGCGGCGGAGGCAGCAGCGGCGGCGGCAGCGTCGTCTCCGCGAGCGACATGAGCGGCCTACCGAAGGTCGGCAACGCGAACTGGTCCGGCCAGCTGGACGGCGCAGCCGACGCGAACGCTCTCTTCAACGGCATTCCGCAGACGGGCCTCGTGCTCGGCAAGCCCACTGCGCCGGTCGAGATGGAGATGTTCATCGACGTCCAGTGCCCGTTTTGCCAGGACTACGAGGTCAACAACCTGCCCACGGTCGTAAAGGACGACATCAAGTCGGGGAAGGTGCAGCTGCACCTGCAGCCCTGGGCGTTCATCGGCGGGGCGGGTTCGCAGTCGTTCAGTGGCCGGCTCGGCCTGATCGCAGCCTCGTTCCAGAACAAGGGTTACGAGTATGCGAAGGTCCTCTACGACAACCAGGGCACGGAGGACACCGGCTGGCTGACCGGCCGGCAAATGGCGCTCATCGCCGCCAGCGTGAACGGGCTCAACCTGAAGAAGTGGCAACAGTCGGCGAACGGCTCGGCCGTGAAGCAGATCGCGAGCAGGGTCGATCGGCTCGCCGCGAAAGCGAAGGTTCAGGGAACGCCGACGGTGCTCGTCGGTTGCGCGGGCAACACGCTTCAGAACGTCACTTCGCCCCAGCTCGAGCCGACCCTCGAGCAGACGCAAAACGCGATCGCCGCCGCCTCCTGCAGCAAGTAGCCCGTCCCCGGGCGAAAGCCCGCAAAGAGCGCGCTTTTCCTGCTTGACGGTCGAACCGCCTCCCGAGTAGTCTGCGCGAGCCGGTTCCGATGGACTTACGGGTTCGTCGGGGCCGGCGTTTTGTTTGATCCGTCCGACGGCGTCTCTAGGGTTCTGCGCCCGCAATGATCGTTGGACTCCTCATCGGTCTCGTCCTCGGCGTCGCCGCAGGATGGCTAGTGGTGCGCTATCGCTACGCAGCGCGCGTGGCCGTCCTCGAAGAAGCCCGCGCGGCACTGCCGGAGACGATGAAGGCCCTCGCGGCCGACGCCCTCGCCACGAACAACGAGTCCTTCCTGCAGCTCGCGAAGACCCAGCTCGAGCAGCTTCAGCAGAAGACCACCCACGAGCTCGAGCAACGCAAGCAGGCGATGGAACACATCGTCACGCCGATTCGCGAGTCGCTCGAGAAGGTCGATGGGAAGTTGCAGCAGCTCGAGGTAGCGCGGAAGGGTGCGTATTCCGAGCTGAGCACGCAGGTGCGCCAGCTTGCCGAAACGCAGGTGCAGCTCCGCGACGAGACGGGCAACCTCGTCAGCGCGCTCCGTGACCGTCCCAACGTCCGCGGCCGGTGGGGCGAGATCCAGCTCCGCCGTGTCGTCGAGATGGCGGGGATGCTGGAGCATTGCGACTTCGAGACGCAGGCCCATGTGCGCACTCATGACGGCGGGCTCCGCCCGGATCTCGTCGTGAGGCTGCCGGGCTCCAAGACCGTCGTCGTCGACTCGAAGTTCGCCGGGCAGGCATATCTCGAGTCCCTGTCGGCGCGCGACGACGAGGAACGCGTCGCGAAGCTGCGCGACCATGCGCGCCAGGTTCGCGAGCACGTCACGAAGCTGTCGGGGAAGAGCTACTGGTCGCAGTTCGACTCGGCTCCCGAGTTCGTCGTGCTCTTCATCCCGGGCGAGACCTTTCTCAGCGCCGCCCTGGAGCAAGATCCGTCCCTGATCGAGGAGGGAGTGAACCAGCAGGTCATCCTCGCCACCCCGACAACTCTCATCGCCCTGTTGCGTGCGGTCGCCTACGGCTGGCGGCAGGAGACGATCGCGGAGTCGGCAAAGGCGATCAGCGACCTGGGCCGTGAGCTCTACGGACGGCTGGCGACGCTGACGGAGCACTTCGCGAAGGTCGGCCGGGGCCTCGACACCGCTGTCCGCTCGTACAACGAGGCAGTCGGCTCGCTCGAGACGCGCGTTCTCCCGAGCGCGCGCAAGTTCCGCGATCAGGGCATCTCTCCCGCCGCTGAACTCGCGGAGCTCGGAGGCGTCGAGCGAACCGTGCGTCCGGTTACCGCGCCCGAGCTCTCTGCCGGCGACGCGACTCCCGACGCCGCCTAGAACCTGAGCAGCGCGGCCACGCCGCCGACAGGCTCGAGGTCGCGATGGTCCTCGCCGATCACCTCGACCGTCCCGCCGTGCGTCAATGTCTGGTGGACCGCCAGCTCGAGCTTGGCATCCGACTGCTCGTCGAGGCGGTGCTGCACGAGCAGAAGCTCGACCCTGCCTTCCGAAGCGGCCTGCAGGGTCTCGTCCCAGCCGGTGGCCGCACGTCCGTTCCGCGCGGCTTCCTCACGCCAGCGTGCGAGCAGCTCATTCTCGCGAGCATCGCGCCACTCGTCGAGCAGCGGCAGAGCGACCTCGAGCAGCTTCGGCGCGTCGGCGTGCGCCTCGGCGGAGACCCAGCCGACGAGCGCCGCCCGGACCTCGGGGGACAGCAGGGCGTCGAACTCGCCTCGAGTCTCCTCCGGCCCGGCGAGCACGACGCGCACGTCGCGCAGCCCGCGAACGCAGCGGTCGAGCGCCTGAGCGACTTCCCGCAAATGGCGGTCGACGAGTTTCTCGATGTGTCTCTCGAAGCGGGCCTGCGACCAGCCGCCCTGATCGTGACGGCCGGGAACGTCCGCCGCCTCGTCCACGAGAGGGACGAGCCGACCGCCGCGGAGCATGTAGATGTCGCCGCGCTCGCGGCCTACGTAGGCGACGAGCGCGCCGTCGCCGCGACCGACGACCGGGACGAGTGGTGTGACATGGAGCTCGTTCCCGATCCGTGCTTCGTCGTCCACGGGTGACGGGAGCAGCAGTGGCCGGAACAAGTTCTGGAGCTCTGCCGCGAAGACTGCGACGCCCATGACACCTGACCGGTCGAACTCGCTCTCGAACCAGCTCCCGATCCGCTCGAGATCGCGTTCCAGCGCCGCGCGCTCCTGATGCGATAGCTCCTTGCGTCGCTCCTTCAGCTCTCGGTCGGCACGATCGAGAAGCGATCGCGTGTGCGAGGCGAGATCGCGTCCTGTCGGCACAATCTTCGGATCGAGTCCGACGTACAGACTGACCGCACAACCGTGCTCCGCTCGGAAGGCCGCGAGCTCGCGCAGCTCCGCCCATGTGATCGATTCGGCCACGGCGAGCCCGATTCTACGCATCCGCATTGCGACCCTCGGGAACGTCAATCCGGCCCGATTCGTTTAATACAGCAGACAAGTTTTGGCGAGAGGAACCCGAATGAACGACGTACGTGACGTAATCGTGATCGGCGGAGGTCCCGCGGGCTACACCGCGGCCCTTTACGCTGCTCGCGCGAATCTGGAGCCGCTCGTGATCGAAGGCTTCAGCTGGGGCGGCCAGCTCATGATCACAAGCGATGTCGAGAACTACCCGGGCTACGCCGACGGCGTGATGGGCCCGGAGATGATGGCCGAGTTCCGGCGGCAGGCCGAGCGCTTCGGCACCGAGTTCGTCACGGACAACGTGACGCGTGTCGAGTTCTCGGAGCGGCCGTTCCGCGTCTGGGTCGAGGACGAGGAGTACCGGGCACGGTCGGTCATCGTCGCGACCGGCGCGAGCGCCCGCTGGCTGGGGCTCGACTCCGAGGAGCGGCTCAAGGGCCGCGGCGTGTCGGCGTGCGCGACCTGCGACGGCGCATTCTTCAAGGACAAGCACATCGTGGTCGTCGGCGGCGGAGACTCGGCCTTCGAAGAGGCCCTGTTCCTCACGCGCTTCGGCTTCAAGGTCACGCTCGTCCATCGCCGAGACGAGTTCCGCGCCTCGCAGATCATGGTCGACCGCGCGCGCGACAACGACAAGATCGAGTTCAAGACGCCGTACGCCGTGGACGAGGTGCTCGGGGACGAGTCGATCAGCGGCGTCCGGCTCCGCAACACGGAGACGGGCGAGACGGAGGAGATCGATGCCGGCGCGCTCTTCGTCGCGATCGGCCACGATCCGAACACGAAGCTCTTCCTCGACCAGCTCGACCACGACGCGAATGGCTACCTCGTCACGCTGCCTGGAACGACCGAGACGAACGTACCGGGCGTCTTTGCCGCAGGAGACGTGCAGGATCACGTCTACCGGCAGGCGGTAACCGCCGCAGGCACCGGCTGTATGGCCGCCCTCGACGCCGAGCGTTTCCTCGCTGCGGAAGAGGGCCACACGGGCACGGCCCTCACCGCGCCCCGCCCCGAAGCCGAGCCGACGAAGGTGTAGAAGGCCCGCCGAGGGTCTGCGCGGCATGGGCCTGGCGCCAGGCACCGGGCCATGCCCGAAAAAGGACCGATCCGAGGCGGTCGCGATCTCCCTCTCGCAGGTCTAGCCGCGTCCGCGGCGAATCGCGGCGGGATGGGTGCAACGTGGATCGACCTGCTCGACCCGACGATGGAGGAGCTCCGCGAGCACGCGCC
>DATBBH010000178.1:0-11515 GCA_036271075.1 Gaiellaceae bacterium
CGTCGACGAGCTCGCGCGACGGCACGACGGGCAGTGGCGCGCCAAGTTCAACGGGCGGCTCGCCGAGGTGCGCATCGACGGCCACAAGGTCGCATTGCTCAAGCCCGAGACGTTCATGAACGACTCCGGCCGCGCGGTGAAAGCCGCCATGCGGTTCTTCAAGCTCGAGCCGGACACCGTGCTCGTCGTCCACGACGAGAGCGACCTCGACTTCGGCCGTCTGCAGGCTCGGCTCGGCGGAGGCACGGCGGGCCACAACGGCGTGCGCTCAGTCGAGCAGCACCTAGGCACCCCGGAGTTCCTCCGCCTGCGTGTCGGCGTGGGGCGCCCTGGCCGTGGCGACCCGCGCCCGCTCGCGGATTGGGTGCTCTCCGATTTCACCCCTGACGAGGATCCAGAACGGCTCGTTCGGGACGCCGCAGACGCCGTCGAGGTGCTCGACGCAGAGGGTCTCGAGGCGGCGCAACGCGCCGTCAACACCCGTCGCTCGTAACACCCGGCACGCGACGATCGAGCGTGCCGAAGTGCAGCGGAAACGCGCTTCGGCCGGTCGAAGAGCCCGGCTGACCCAGATGGGTCAAACCTGGGCGGCCTACCCCTTCCGAGGGAGGTCAGATCCCTCCGAAGGGTGGTACCTCGGCTCCGTCCGGGCTGCTGAACTGCGCCGGCCAACGACAGCCAGGCGCGCTCTCCCTCCCTTGCGTGCCGTCTCTGCCGAAGGGATCCCTTCCAATGACCGCCCGCATTCGCTTTGCGCTGCTTTTCCTCGTCGTTCTCGCGTGCGTCGCCGCCCGCGCAACCGGCGCTCTCGGCGCGCAGCGTCACATCAGCCATGCCACAGCGGTCGCGCACCAGCAGGCGAGGGTCGTCCGCTTCGCGCGTCGCTACCTGGGCGTTCGCTACTCCTACGGCGGTACCTCGCCGGCGAGCGGCTTCGACTGCTCCGGCTTCACCCGCTTCGTCTACGCGCACTTCGGGATCACGCTCCCGCACTACTCCGGCGCCCAGTTCGACCGCGGGCGTCGCGTCTCACGCTGGGGGCTCCGCCCGGGCGACCTGCTCTTCTTCGACGGCTTCGGTCACGTCGGCATGTACATCGGCCACGGTCTTTTCATTCACGCGCCTCACACCGGCACGCGCGTCTCGATCAATCCGCTCGCCGGCTGGTACGAAGCTCGTTACGACGGCGCGAGGCGCCTCCTCTAGCGCCGCGAGTACCATGACGACCCGGCCGAACGCCTTGTTCGGCCCATCGTCATGGACCGTCCCGTTCTCTACAGCCTCGTCGAACGCCTCCGCGCGGAGGAGCGGCTTCAGGAGCTCGCGGCCGCGTTGCCGACGCGTGCGCGCGTGGCAGAGCCCGTGCTGCCGCTCGTCCTGGCGGCGCTCCACGACGAGCTGCAGCGCGGGCTCATCGTGCTGCTGCCCGAGGACGCCGACGCGCGCGACGCCGCCGAGGCTGCCGGCTGGTTTCTCGGCGACGAGAACGTCGCCTTGTTTCCCTCGCGCGGCGTGCACTGGGGCTCGGGGCTCGAACCGCCGCCGCATCTCGTAGGCGAGCGCGCCCGCGCGCTCGCGGTGCTCGAACGCGGCGGCCTGGTCTGTGCCTCGGCCACCGCCGTCGCCGAAGGTGTTCCGCCGGCAGGCGAGCGGCCGGCGGCCCTGCGCATCGCCCCCGGCGACGAGCCGGGGATCGACACGCTCGCAGAGCAGCTCGCATCTGCCGGCTATGAGCGGGTCGAGCGCGTCGAGGAGCGGGGACAGTTCGCGGTCCGCGGCGGGCTCGTCGACGTGTTCGCGACCACGGGCCGTGAGCCGTTCCGGATCGAGCTCTTCGGCGACGAGATCGAGCAGATCCGCGCGTTCTCGCCGTTCACGCAGCGCGCGTTGCGTCAGGTCGAAGAGGCGACGATCTATCCCGCCTCCGAGCGGCGGCGCGAGCTGGCCGAGATCGATCTCGGGCTCGACGATGGCGAGGAACCGACCTTCGAGCTTCCCGACGATCTCGTCCAGGCGTTCGACCGGCCGCCGGACCTCGTCTGGTCGCTCGACGAGGTGCAGGCGGTCTGGTCGGAGGAGTCCCTCACACCGGTTGCTCTCGACGGCGCAACCGAGCTGACGCCGCTTCCGCAGGGCCAGCCTCACTCGTTCGACGCGCAGCGGCCGGCGCTTGCAGCGCGCGGTCTCTCCGAGGCCGAGAACGAGCTTGGCGGCCTGCTGCGCCAGGAGCTCGACGTGATCGTCGCGTTCCCGCACCGCGGTGAGGCGCTGCGCCAGCAAGCGCTCCTGCGTCGCGTCGAGGCCGGGCTGCTCGAGCCGGGGGAGGTGCCGAGCGGCCTTCAGTTCGCCGTCTCGCCGGCGCGGCGCGGCTTCGTCTGGCGCGAGCTCGGCTTCGCGCTCCTTCCCGACAGCCAGGTCTTCCGCAAGCGGCCGCCACGCGCGTCGACCGCGCCCGGCCGGGCGCTACAGAGCTTCTCGGACCTGCGCACCGGCGACTACGTCGTGCACGAAGACCACGGCATCGCACAGCTGCTCGGCTTCGAGACGAAGGAGGTCGCCGGCGTCACCCGCGACTACCTGCTGCTCGCCTACCGCGGCGACGACCGTGTCTACGTCCCACACGAGCAGATCGGCAAGGTCAGCCGTTACATCGGGGCCGACTCGAAGGCGCCCGCGCTCTCGAAGCTCGGTGGCAAGGCCTGGGACAACCTGAAGACGCGGGCTCGCGCGCACCTCCGCGAGATGGCCGGCGAGTTGTTGCAGTTGTATGCGCAACGCCAGACACAGCCGGGGATCGCCTACGACGTAGAGCACGAGTGGGTCGAACGGCTCGAGAACGAGTTCCCGTACCGCGAGACCGAGGACCAGCGCACTGCGATCGAAGCGGTCAAGGAGGATCTCGAGGCGCCGCATCCGATGGACCGGCTCGTCTGCGGCGACGTCGGCTTCGGCAAGACGGAGGTCGCATTGCGCGCAGCGTTCACCGTCGCCGTAGGTGGCAAGCAGGTGCTGATGCTCGTGCCGACGACCGTGCTCGCCCAGCAGCACTGGAACACCTTCAAGGACCGCTACCGCGACTTCCCCGTGCGGGTCGAGATGGTCTCGCGCTTCCGGACCCCGAAGGAGACAAAGCAGGCACTCCGAGACTTCTCCGAAGGAAAAGTCGAGGTATTGATCGGGACGCACAGAGTCCTCTCGAGAGACGTGATCCCCAAGGAGCTCGGGCTCGTGATCGTCGACGAGGAACAGCGCTTCGGGGTTGCCCAGAAGGAGCTGCTGCGGCAGTTGAGGCTCGAGGTCGACGTGCTGGCGATGAGCGCGACGCCGATCCCGCGGACGCTGCACATGTCGCTCGCCGGCCTGCGCGACATCTCGGTGATCGAGACGCCGCCGGAGGGACGCCGCCCCATCCGTACGTTCGTCGGCGAGTACGACGAGGACCTGATCAAGCAGGCCCTCGACCGCGAGGTCCAGCGCAACGGCCAGGCGTTCTACCTGCACAACCGCGTCGACACGATCGAGGAGGCCGCTGCGAAGCTCCAGCAGCTCTGCCCTGATCTGCGCTTCCTGGTCGCTCACGGACAGATGCGCGAGCACGAGCTCGAGGAGCAGATGATCTCGTTTCTCGCAGGCGACGCGGACGTGCTCGTCTCGACGACGATCATCGAATCGGGCCTCGACATCCCACAAGCGAACACGTTGGTCGTCGAGCGCGCCGACACACTCGGCCTGAGCCAGCTCTACCAGATCCGCGGGCGTGTGGGCCGCAGCGACGTGCTCGCGCACGCCTACCTCTTCTATCCCGATGCGCACGAGCTGACGCCGGAGGCGCGTGCGAGGCTGGCGACGCTCGCCGACCACACGGAGCTCGGAGCAGGTTTTGCGATCGCCATGCGCGACCTCGAGATCCGCGGTGCCGGCGACCTGCTCGGCGCGGAGCAGTCCGGTCACGTCGCTGCGCTCGGGTTCGAGCTGTACGTGGAGATGCTGCACGAGGCGGTCGCCGAGCTGTCCGGGCGACGGCGTCTCGCAGCGAGGCCGGTCCGGGTCGACGCGCGGGTCGATGCCTATGTCCCGGCTGCGTACATCGCTGCCGAGGCGCTCAAGATCGACCTGCATCGCCGCATCGCCCTCACCGAGACCGAGGACGAGCTGCACGAGTTGCGCGTCGCGACCGAGGATCGCTACGGGCCTGTGCCGGCGCCGGTGGAGAACCTCTTCGCGATCCAGGCCGCCAAGCTGAAGCTCGCACGCCTCGGCGCCGATTACCTCGTGTTCAGAGGAGGTCGCGCATCGGTCGGACCGGTCGTGCTCGGCTCCGACGAGCTGCGCGGTCTGCGCTCGCAGATCGACACCGCTGTCTACTCGACAGGCAACCGCGAGGTGACGTTAAGAGGTGATGAATTCCAGGGAGCACTTGATTTGGTCGATGCTATGCTGGCCGCGCGCCAGGCGGCTTAGCCGGCGCTTTCCTATGAACAAGGCCAAGTTTCCTCTTCTGCTCGTCCTCTTCGCGGCGATTTTCGCCGGGTGCGGCGGCGGCAGCGCGAGCCTCAAGACCGACGACGTGGCCACGGTCGGAAACATCCACGTCAGCAAGGCCGAGTTCGACGCGCTGATCGCACAGGCGAAGCGGAGTTACTCGACGCAGACCCCTCCGAAGGCGTTCCCGAAACCCGGCACGGCCGACTACGAGACGATCAAGGGCCAGGCTGTGACGCTCCTCGTCCAGCAGGCCGAGCGCGAGCAAAAGGCCGCGTCGATGGGGATCAAGATCTCCGACTCCGACGTGCAGAAGCGCCTCGACCAGATCAAGAAGCAGTACTTCAGCGGCAGCGAGACGAAGTATCAGGCGCAGCTGAAGAAGCAGAACCTCTCCGACGCGCAGGTGCGCGCCGACATCCGCCAGCAGCTGATCTCCGAAGCCGTCTTCAACAAGGTGACCACGAACGTCAAGGTCTCCGACAGCGCGGTGCACGCGTATTACATCGCGCACCCGACGCTCTACTCGCAGCCTCAGTCGCGCGACGTGCGGCACATCCTCGTCAAGTCGCCGGCGCTCGCCCACACGATCTACCTGCAGCTCAAGTCGGGGAACGACAAGACCTGGTGCACGCTTGCGAAGAAGTACTCGCAGGATCCGAGCTCGAAGAACAACTGCGGCAAGCTGACCGTCTCGAAGGGGCAGACCGTGCCGGAGTTCGACAAGGTCGCTTTCACCGACCCGGCGAAGACCGTGCACGTGCCGGTGCACAGCTCCCAGTACGGCTGGTTCGTGATCGAGCCGCTGTCGCCGATCAAGCCGAAGTCCTCGACGCCCGAGAAGCAGGTCGCGAACACGATCAGACAGCAGCTGCTGGGGCAGGACAAGAACCAGGCGATGACCGACTGGGTCTCGTCCCTCTCGAAGAGCTTCTGCTCCGGGTCGAAGATCAAGTACCAGGTCGGCTACGCGCCGACCCCGGACCCCTGCACGGCGACGACCAACCCGACGACGACCTAAGAACTCGGTCGTGGCTCTCGCGGAAGCGCTCGTCGAGCTCCAGGAGCTGACCGAGCGCCTGCGTCGCGACTGCCCCTGGGATCGGGAGCAGACGACGCGGACGATCGTCCCGCATACCGTCGAGGAGGCGTACGAAGTGGCCGACGCGGCACTCGCCGGTGACGACGCGAAGCTGCTCGACGAGATCGGCGATCTCCTCTTCCAGTCCTACTTTCTCGCGCTGCTCCTGTCCGAGCGCGGCGAGGGTGACCTCGAGGCGGCGGCGCGCGGGATCCACGCGAAACTCGTGGCGCGCCATCCACATGTCTTCGGCGATGCCGAAGCACGGACAGCGTCACGGGTGCGCGAACGTTGGGAACAGATCAAGCGCGAGGACGAAGGGCGCGAGGGGATCTTCCACGACGTGCCCGAGGGTCTCCCTGCGCTGCTCTACGCCCGCAAGGTGCAACAACGCGTCAAGTCGGTCGGCTTCGAGTATCCGAATCTCGCAGGGGCACTCGACGACTTCGAGGACGAGCTGCGCGAGTTGCGTGCCGAGCTGCCGGCCGAGGATCCGCCCGAGGAGACCCAGCCCGATGCGCGCGCGGCGGCGGAGCTCGGCGACGTGCTCTTCGCGGCCGTCAACGTCGCCCGGCGGCTGAATGTCGACCCGGAGCTCGAGTTGCGCGCCGCGGCGAAGCGCTTTCGTGCCCGCGTAGAAACCGCGGAGGCGATCGCCGCCGCCGACGGCAAAGATTGGACGACGCTTCCGCTCGACGAGCAGGACGCCTACTACGACGAGGCAAAGGGGAATAACCGATGACCAAGATCGCCGCAGTGCAGGGCCGCCAGGTGCTCGACTCGCGCGGCAACCCGACCGTCGAAGTGGACGTCCGTCTCGCCTCCGGTGCGTTCGGCCGCGCGATCGTGCCCTCCGGCGCGTCGACCGGCGTGCATGAAGCCGTTGAGCTCCGTGACGGCGCGGCTGAGTGGGGCGGGAAAGGAGTCTCGCAGGCGATCGGGCACGTGAACGGCGAGCTGGCGGCAGCGGTGAAGGGGCTCGACGCGCGCGACCAGGCAGCGCTCGACCAGACGCTGATCGACCTCGACGGCACACCGAACAAGGGCCGCCTCGGCGCGAACGCGATCCTCGGGGTGTCGCTTGCAGCGGCGAAAGCGACAGCCGCTGCGGACGACAAGCCTCTCTGGCTTCACCTCGGTGGCGAAACCGCAGCGACCCTACCGGTGCCGCTGATGAACGTGATCAACGGCGGCGCCCATGCCTCGAACTCGATCGACCTGCAGGAGTTCATGGTCGTGCCGGTCGGGGCCGGCTCGTTCGCGGAGGGGCTGCGGATCGGCGCGGAGGTCTACCACGCGCTCAAGAACGTGCTCACGGAGCGCGGGCTCTCGACGCTCGTCGGCGACGAGGGCGGGTTCGCCCCCGATCTCGATTCGAGCGAAGCCGCGATCGACTTGATCCTCGAGGCAGCCGACCGGGCGGGCCACCGCGATCGGGTCAAGATCGCGCTCGATCCGGCCACGAGTGAGGTGTTCGCCGACGGCGTGTACCGCTTCGAGGGCCGCGAGAAGTCGAGCGCCGAGCTGCCCGGGTTCTGGGCGGAGCTCGTCGAGCGTTACCCGATCGTCTCGATCGAGGACGGTGCCGCCGAGGACGACTGGGAGTCGTGGGCGGCGCAGACGAAGCTCCTGGGCGACCGCATGCAGCTCGTCGGCGACGATGTCTTCGTCACCAACCCGGCGCGGCTGCAGCAGGGCATCGATCGGGGCGTCGCCAACTCGATTCTGATCAAGGTGAATCAGATCGGGACGCTCACCGAGACGATCGAGGCTGTGCGCCTCGCGCAGGCGAACGGCTACACCGCGGTCATGTCGCACCGCTCGGGCGAGACCGAGGACTCGACGATCGCGGACCTCTCGGTTGCGCTCGGTACCGGCCAGATCAAGACCGGGGCTCCCGCGCGCTCCGACCGCGTGGCGAAGTACAACCAACTGCTGCGGATCGAAGAGCAGCTTGGCGCAAAAGCGCACTACCCGGGCTGGGACGCCTTCCCGCGCGCAAAGCGCTGACCGCTGCGACGTTTCATTGACGCTACGCTGAGGTCCGATGGCAGCGGAGCGGAGGAGAACCAAGATCGTCGCGACGATCGGCCCGGTTTCGTCGAGCCACGATGTTCTCCGGCAGCTCGTCGAGGCGGGCGTCGACGCGATTCGGCTCAATCTCTCGCACGGCACGCACAAAGACCACGCGGCGAGTGCGGGCGTCGTCCGTGAGGTTCAGGATGAGACGGGCAAGCCGCTCGCGTTGATCGCCGATCTCCAGGGGCCGAAGCTCCGCATCGGCGATCTCGACGAGCCCCGCACCCTCCTCAAGGACGAAGAGGTCGTCGTCGTCGGCGAGCAGCACGCGCTGAACGGCGAACTGCCGATCGCGCCCGCCGTGATCGGAGAGGTGTTGCAGCCCGGTCACGACATCCTGATCGATGACGGCCTGGTGCGGCTCCTGGTTCAGGAAGTCGACCAGGGCCGCGCTCGCTGCCGCGTCGTCGTCGGCGGCCAGATCAAGTCGCACAAGGGGGTCAACCTACCCGGCGTGCCCGTGCCGATCCCGTCGCTGACCAAGAAAGACCTGGACGATCTCGAGTTCGCCCTCGGCCTCGGCGCCGATTTCGTCGCGCTCTCGTTCGTGCGCGCCGCCGCCGACGTGCGCGACCTCCAGGCGCTCATCCGCCAGCACGGCTCGCCTGCCAGGGTGATCGCAAAGATCGAGAAGGCGGAAGCCGTCGAAGCGCTCGACGAGGTGCTGCTCGAGGCCGACGCCGTGATGGTCGCGCGCGGCGACCTCGGCGTCGAGATCGGCGCGGCGACGGTCCCGCTGCTGCAGAAACGGATCATCTTGCGCTGCCTCGAGGCCGGCAAGCCGGTGATCACAGCGACGCAAATGCTCGAATCGATGATCGAGCACGCGGAGCCGACCCGTGCCGAAGCGAGCGACGTCGCGAACGCGGTGCTCGACGGCACCTCGGCGGTGATGCTCTCTGCCGAGACGGCTACCGGGAACTATCCGGTGCAGGCCGTGGAGATGATGGATCGGATCGCGCGTGCGGTGGAGCCGTCGATGGGCTATCGCCACCAGATGCCCGAGGCCGGTGAGGACGCGACCGTCGGTCGCGCGATGTCGAACGCCGCGTGCGACCTCGCCGAAGCCCTCGGTGCCCGCGCGATCCTCGTGCCCACGTTCACCGGGCGTACCGCGTCCGCCGTCGCGCGGTTGCGGCCTCGCCGGCCGATCGTCGGCCTGTCGCATCACCGCACCGCGGTGCAGCAGATGGCGCTCGAGTGGGGCGTTACGCCCGTGTTGATGCCGCCGAGCAACGATGTCGAAGATCTTTGGTCGCGCTCGCTCGAGTCGGCGCTCAAGTCGGGAATGATCGATGTCGGGGACCGCGTCGTCCTCACGGCCGGCACCGCCGTCAATCTCCCCGGCTCGACCAACGTGATCAAGGTGGACGTGGCTTAACAGGGATCGCGGTCGCGACAGCGAAGCTGTCGCCGTGCTCCGGCTCCGTCCTACGCGCGTGGTCGCGATCTGCGGGATCGCGCTCGTAGCGTTCCTCTACTGGAAGCCGCTCCATACCTACGTGCACACGAAGGGCGAACTGCAGGCGCGCAGAGCCGACGTGCGTCAGCTCCGTCTCGAGAAGCAGCGGCTGCAGGCGCGGATCGCGGCGGCCGACACCGGCGCGCAGCTCCTGCGCGAGGCGCGTCGGCTGGGGCTCGTCAAGCCGAACGAGCGCTACTTCATCGTCCGCGGCATCGACGCCTGGCGCCACAAGAACCACTAGCGTCTCCGCAGTGTCCGATGCAGAGGTGGTAGCGCGCCAGATCGGCCGTGCGCCGCGCGCGTTCAGGCGCGTGGCCGTTCGCTGCCCGTTCGGCAGGCCCGCGGTGACCGAGCAGGCGGCGTTCGATGCCGACGGGCGTCCGTTCCCGACGCAGTTCTACGTCACGTGCCCGCAGCTCGTCGCGGCGATCTCGCGGCTGGAGGCGGCGGGTGCCGTCGAGCGCTGGACGCGTGCGGTCGCGGAAGACGCTTCCCTTGCGCAAAGTCTCGAGAACGCCCAGGCGGAGCAGCGGCGGCTTCGGCCGGAAATCGATGCCGGCATCGGCGGCTCGACGCGCAGCGGCAGCCTCAAATGCATCCACGCGCATGCCGCCTTCGCGCTCGCGCGACCCGGTTACGAGCTCGGCGACCGCATGCTCGCCGAGCTCCCCGCCTTGTGGCCGGACTCCTGCTGTACTGCGTGAATGGAACTCGAGCTTGCGCGCCACCAGTGGCAGGACGGAATTCGCCGCGTCGAGAGCACCCGAGCTGATCGCTCCCGCTACGCCGACCGAATGGCTCAGGTGGACATCGTCGTGAACGCGCTCCGTCAGCGCGTCGGTCAGGTCTTCACGCTCGCTGAGCTTGCCGACGCATACGACGGCGCCGACGACTGGGCACGCGCAGTGCTCGACGACGCCGATCCCGAGGCGCCACCGGTGCGCGAAGCGGGGACGGTCGCCGACGCCGCCTTTCATATCTATTCACGCGGCGCGACGGACTACCGGCCGTGAGGCGGATTGCGCTGATCGTCGTGGGAGGCGCGCTCATCTTCGCGGTCGGAATCGCTCTGGGGCAAGCGCTGAACGACAGTCCGAGCCCGGGCGGCACGCAGTCGCTCGTCCGGACGCTGCAACCGTTGCCGCTGGCCCCCGCCGCTCGCGAAACGGTCACCGTAACTGTGGAAAAACACTAGATCGGTTTCGAAAGTAGAACCTTTGGCTACTTTTTGGCAGTGACCCCTGAAGGTAGACGAGCTCCGACCGGCGAGCCGGACTGGCTGACGCTAGGCCAGGCCGCGAAGTTTCTCGGCGTCGCGCAGTCGACGATTCGCAAGTGGTCCGACCAGGGCCGGGTGCCGGCGTTCTACACGCCGGGCGGGCACCGCCGCTATCGGCGCCGCGACCTCGAGACGTTTCTCGACCGCTCCGGGCCGGGCGGCCGGACCGGCGGCCCACTCGTCCTCGTCGTCGACGACGACGAGCGGCTGCGGGAGTTCATGCGCGTCAACCTCGAGCTCGAGGGCTACACGGTGCGCGAGGCTTCGAGCGGGGAGGAGGCGCTCGACGCGATCGAGGACCAGGCGCCGGCGCTCGTCTTGCTCGACGTCGTCATGCCGGGCATCGACGGCTGGCAGATGCTGCAGCGGATGCAGGAGCGCTACGGGTCGATCCCCGTGATCATGTTCAGCGGGCAGGTCGACTCGACCGTCGCGAGCGACGCGGAGGAGCGCGGCGCGCGCGGCTTCGTAGGGAAGCCGTTCGACCCCCATCAGTTGATCGAGCGCGCGAAGCAGCTCGTCCCCGCGTAGGCAGCGGCGGCCGCCGTCAGCCGCCGCTGATCGCGGCGATCACGTCGACGCGCGACTGGGGCGCCAGCGGCGTCTCGAGCGCTGCCCGCTCGCGGTCGACGTAGACGTGAATGTGGGGCCGGATCACCGGCCCCGGTTCACAGAGCCGGTCGCGCACGCCGGGCCAGCGTGCCTCGAGCTGGTCGATCGCGTCGTTGACCGTCGCGGCTTCCACCTCGATGCGGCGAGGGAGCTCGGGGAAGAGCGGCGTCAGCGTCATCGGGAGATGTAGGTCGGCCATCGCGTCAGTCGATGATCGCGACCTCGACGGATGAGATCGCCGGGAGGTAGCTCGCGATCTCGCTCCACGTTGCGGCATCGTCTGCGCTCGCGAACACCTGACCGGTGCTCGTGCCGAAGTAGAGGCCGGGGACGTCGTAGGAGTCGATCGCCATGCCTTCGCGGAGCACGCCCAGATGCGCGTCCTGCTGCGGCAGTCCGCGATCGAGCCGCTGCCACGCGTTGCCGGCATCGCGGGTGCGCCAGACAGCCGCGCGACCTTCCGGCATCACCCGACCATGGCCGGGGTCCAGCGGGATGACATAGAAGGTGTCGCGGT
>DATBBH010000179.1:0-47298 GCA_036271075.1 Gaiellaceae bacterium
GTTGACGTTGTAGATGTCCTGATAGCGCTTCGGCGGATTCTCCGCGTACTTCAGCGTCCCGTCCGGGCGGCGGTTGAACCACTCCGGATGCTGCTTCAACCACGGATGGTCGGGCGAGCACTGGATCGCGAAGTCGAGGGCGATCTCGAGGCCGAGGGCCTTCGCATCGGCGGCGAGGCGCTCGAATTCCTCGAGTGTGCCGAGCGCAGGGTCGACGGCGTCGTGCCCGCCCTCTTCCGAGCCGATCGCCCACGGGCTGCCGGGATCGTTCGGCCCCGCCTCGAGCGCGTTGTTCCGCCCCTTGCGGTTCGAGCGGCCGATCGGGTGGATCGGCGGCAGGTAGACAACGTCGAAGCCCAGCCGCGCCAGCCCGGGCAGCACCTCCGTGACGCCGAGGAACCCGCCCCAAGAGCGCGGGAACAGCTCGTACCAGGAGCCGAAGCGCGCGAGCTCGCGATCGACGTCGACGGCAAGCGGCGCCGACGCGACCCGGCCGTGGCGGTCGCCAGGCTCGGCTGCGAGCCCCTCCTCGAGTGTGGGCACAGCGCCGCCGAGGAGGACGGCACCCTCGGACAACTCACCGGCCAGATCTTGTTGCCCGGCGTCGGACTTGCGCCGAAGCTCGTCCTGCCAGGTCGCGATGCGATCGGTCCAGGCGGCGACGGCGAATTGCCAGCGGCCGGGGCGATCGACCGTGAACGCACCGGCCCAGCGGTCGTTGCCGAGCGGAACGAGCGGCTCCTCGCGCCAGCGCGCGTCACCTGGCCCCCGCACGCGCACCGCACCGCCGAGCGTGTCATGGCCGTCCTTGAAGACGGTTGCGTAAACCTCGATGCGGTCGCCGACCGTTCGCTTGACCGCGTAGCGGCCGCAATCGAGGACCGGCTCGACGGCCTGGATCTGGATGCGTGGTTTGGGGGTCTTTGGCAGAGGCACTCTGTGAGATTCTCAGTCGTCGGGTCGTCCTAAACCCATGCTCCTCGAACGCGCCTCCGGAATCCTGCTGCATCCGACCTCGTTCCCGAACGGGGTACTGGACGAGCACGCATTCAAGTTCGTGGATTGGCTTGCCTCAGCCGGACAGTCGTGGTGGCAGGTCCTACCGCTCGGGCCGCCCGAAGGGCTGACCGGCTCGCCCTACATGTCGCCGTCGGCCTTCGCCGGCTCCCCGGGCATCCTCGCTGATCCTGAGGCGCCGGTGTCCGGCGACGAGGCGGACGCCTTCCGAGCCCGAAACGCCTACTGGCTCGACGACTGGCTCACCTACGGCGGCACGGTGGAGGACCAGGTGCGCTTCGAGCGTGAGTGGCAGGCACTCCGCGCCTACGCGGCGCAGCGCGGCGTGCGCATGTTCGGCGACATGCCGATCTACGTCGCCCACGACGGCGCCGATCACCGCGCGCATCCGAGGCTCTTCCAGCAGGGCGCTGTCGCGGGGGTGCCACCGGATCTCTTCGCGAAGACGGGACAGTTGTGGGGCAACCCGCTCTATGACTGGACCGCGATGCGCGCCGACGGGTACCGCTGGTGGATCGAGCGCTTCCGTCGCACCTTCGAGCTCGTCGACCTGACCCGCGTCGACCACTTCCGCGGGTTTGTCTCGTATTGGGCTGTGCCCGAGGGCGAGCCAACCGCCGAGCACGGCCGTTGGCGGCGCGGCCCGGGCGCCGACGTGTTCCGAGCTGTCGAATCGGAGCTCGGCGAGCTCGCGGTCGTCGCCGAGGACCTCGGTGTGATCACCGAGCCCGTTGTCCGGCTGCGCCACGAGCTCGGGTTCCCCGGCATGGTCGTCCTGCACTTCGCGCTCGGGCGCGACCCGTCGAATCCGCACCTGCCCGAGAATCACGAGGAGCAGTCGGTCGTCTACACCGGCACGCACGACAACGACACCACGCGCGGTTGGTGGGAGTCGCTCTCCGAGGCGGATCGACGATGGAGCGCTCTCGACCCGGCCGATCCGGCCTGGTCGCTGATCGAGGTCGCCTGGGGCTCACGGGGAGCGCTGGCCGTCGCGCCGCTGCAAGACGTGCTCGGCCTCGGCTCGGAGGCACGCATGAACCTGCCCGGCACCGAGCAGGGCAATTGGCATTGGCGCTACACGCCGGAGCAGCTGACGGCCGAGCTCGCGGGCCGGCTGCAGACGCTCACCGAGTCGGTGGGCCGTCGAGCGTCTTGAGTGCCGGGGGAGGGTCTCGAACCCCCACGTCCCGAAGAGGGACGGCCGGTTTTAAGCCGGCTGCGTCTACCAGTTCCGCCACCCCGGCAGGCGGCTCACGGTAAGCGCCTCATTGTCCGGGGTTCAGGTACGACTTGGGGAACTTCTCGGGCGCGCGGTAGCGGAACACCTTGAACGCGTTTGCCGCCTTCACGTCGAAGCCGGTGCACTCCGCCCAGTAGGTCCACGCCGTCATCGCGACCTTGTCGCCGAGCTTCGGCAGCGGCGCGACGACGATCGCGTTTGGATCCTTGCGGTACCAGGCGGTGATCGCGTCGACCTGCGCCTGCGGGATCTTGTTGCCGTATTGCAGGATCATCGCGCCGTGCTCGAGGTTGTGCACGGCCTGGATCTCCAACACAGGGTCGGCATATTGGTTGAAGATCAGCGGCTGGAAATAGTGACGCCCACTCGTCGGCGGGAAGGAGTTCCACGCGGGCGGCGGCGACGGGGTCAGGGTCGCATAGTGCGGCGTTCGTGCGAGTGCCGGGTAGCGCTTGTACGTGCAGCCCTGGTTCTGAATCGTGGTCGCGGCCGACTTGAGGTTGGCGCCGCCACCGCTCCCGCCGAACGCAAAGACCCCCACGACGATGACGAGCGCGACCACGCCTGAGCCGGCGAGCGCATAGAGGAGCGCGCGCTGGCGCGCGGCGCTCTCTGCGGGCGTTTTCGTGCTCGTTCGGGTGCGCGGCGCCTGGACGCGAGGCGGCGGCGGTGTGCGGGGCTTTTTCTTGGCCATTGGGCGCCGGTATTCAAGCGGAAACAGCGACCGGGCCGCCGAAGAATGCCGCCACGGCCGCCGGGTCCTCGGCGACCGGGCAGCGCGGCAGCGCCGCGAGGAACGCGCGGCCGTACGGACGGGTGCGCAGCCGCGGATCGAGGATCGCAACGACGCCGCGATCCGAGTGGCCGCGGATCAGCCGGCCGAAGCCCTGCCGCAACTGCAGCATCGCGGTCGGGAGCGCATAGTCCCGGAACCAGTCACCGCCCTCGCGCTCGACGGCCTCGCAGCGCGCCTCGTGCAGCGGGTCTCCCGGCGCGGAGAACGGGAGCTTGTCGATCACGAGCAACGACAGCGACTCGCCGGGAACATCCACCCCCTGCCAGAACGTGGACGTGGCGAGCAACACCGATCCGACCTCGGCTCGGAAACGCTCGAGCAACCGCTCGCGGGGGGCCTCACCTTGCACGAGCACCTCGTAGGGGACACGGCCGCGGACGCGCTCGCGGTAGACCTCGAGCGCGCGATAGCTCGAGGTGAGCACGAGCGCCCGTCCCTCCGAGAGCGCGAGCAGCGACACGATCTCGTCGGCTGCCCGCTCGGTGAATCCTTCGCCGCGCGGATCGGGCATCGTCCGTGGCAGGTAGATGAGCGCCTGCTCGGGAAAGTCGTACGGCGAGCCGACGACTGCCTCGCGGGCATGCTCGAGACCGAGCCTCCGCCGCACGAACCTGGCGTCGTCGCCCGTGGTGAGCGTGGCCGAGACGAGGATCGCAGTCGGCCCGTCGTCCCACAGGCGGTCGCGCAGCTCCGACGAGACATCGACCGGGGCCCAGACGACCGCATCCGGCTCCGCCCACACGACGCGGTCCCGGTCGTTCGGCTCGAGGCACTGCTCGACCTCGCCCGCGGCAGCGAGCGCCCGCCGCGAGAGAGCGTCGAGGTCCTCGCCCTGGCCTTGCAACGCGTTCGAGAGATCGCTGAGCGCGTCGATCAGCACGAGCGCCGGCTCGGCCGGTACCTCGCGCAGCCGCTTGCGGCCCGACGCTGGCGCGACCGCACGCAGGAGCTTCTCCCCCGTCCGCGCGACGCGGTCGATTTGCCGGCCAGGGAACGGGCGTTGCGCCTCGCGGCACGCACGCTCGACGTCGGCGGCCAGGCGGCGCAGGCCGGTGCGGGAGACGCGGCCTCCGAGCCACGAAGCAGCCGACTCCTCGAGCCGGTGCGCCTCGTCGAAGATCACCGCATCGTGCTCGGGCAGCACGCCGCCGCCCGAGGCGATGTGCGCGAAGTAGAGCGCATGGTTGACGATTACGAGATCGGCGGAGGCTGCACGCTCGCGCGCGGCCTCGGCGAAGCAGGCGGAGACGAACGGGCAGCGGCGGCCGGAGCAACGGTCGGGACCGACTGCGAGCTCGGCCCAGAACGCCTCGGTCGGCTCGAGCGCGAGCTCGGCCCGGTCGCCGGTTTCGGTCGCGTCGAGCCAGCCCTGCATTGCCTCCCACGCGCGCGCGTCGCGACCATCCGCGAGCAGGAACGGCTGGAAGCCCTGCAGCTGGCGGCGGCAGAGGTAGTTGGCGCGTCCCTTCAGCACCTCGACGCGCACGTCGCGTCCGACCGCCGCGGCGGCAATCGGGACGTCCTTGCTGAGCAACTGCTCCTGGAGCGCCTTGGTCGCGGTTGCAACGACGACACGACGGCCCGACTCGAGCGCCGGCACGAGATAGGCGAGGCTCTTGCCGACGCCGGTGCCCGCCTCGGCGACGAGGTGCACGCCGGTCGCGAGCGCCTGCTCGACGGACGCCGCGAGTGCAGCCTGTTCGCGCCTCGGCTCGTAGCCCGGAAGCGCATGCGCGAGCGCCCCGCCGGGGCCGAAGACGTCCTCCATCGGCGCCAGCCTACGCGAGCGAACGGACGTTCCCTTCGGAACGCGTCTTGCACGAAAAGACGCAATTTGCGCTCTTACTCCCGGGGGCTGCTTGACGGCCTTCCGGGGCGCGGATAGGTTGCGGCTCGTCGGATCCGGTAGGTCTTCGGACTCGCTGGATCCGGCACTCAGCTCCGGTAGGTCTTCGGACTCGCCGGGGCTGATTTTGTTGGTCCAGAGCCGTTTTCGGTGCTGTCCGACCTGATCTCTAGCGTTCGTTCGCCCATGGCAGCGATCCTGTACCTCCTGATCGGCGTGGCGCTCGGCGGCGCCCTCGTCTACCTGTGGTCGCGTGAGCGGCTCGGGCGGGCGCGCGACAACCTGTCGGCCGTCGAGCAGGGCCAGGCCCAGTGGGAGGATCGCCTCAAGGCGGCGACCGGCGACGCCCTGCTGAAGAGCCAGGCCTCCCTTCTCGAACTGACCGAGGCGAAGCTCGCACCCATCAAGGAGACGCTGAACAAGTTCGAGGCGCAGTCGAAGCAGCTCGAGGACAAGCGCGCCCGGGAGGTGACCGCGATCGGCGAGCGCCTTAGGGAGGTCGCCGCCGGGCAAGAGAAGCTGCGTACCGAGACAGGCAGCCTCGTGACCGCGCTGCGCGCGCCGCATGTCCGCGGCCGCTGGGGCGAGGTGCAGCTGAAGCGCGTCGTCGAGCTGGCGGGAATGCTCGACTACTGCGACTTTCGCACCCAGGCCAGCGAGCGCGACGACGACGGTCGCCTGCTGCGGCCCGACATGGTCGTGAAGCTCCCGGGCGGCAAATGCATCGTCGTCGACTCGAAGGTGCCGATCGAGGGCTACCTCGACGCGGTGGCGACCGACGACGTCGACCTCAAGCGCGTGCATCTCGCGCGTCATGCGCAGCAGGTCCGCGAGCACATCAGGAAGCTCGGCCAGAAGCGCTATTGGGATCAGTTCGAATCGACCCCCGAATTCGTCGTGATGTTCGTCGACGAGGGGCTCTACCGCGCTGCGCTCGACGAGGATGGATCGCTGTTCGAGGCAGGCGCCGCGGCAGGCGTGATCGTTGCGTCACCGGCGACGCTGATCGGCCTCCTGCGCACGATCGCCTACGGGTGGCAGCAGGAAACGGTGGCCGAGAGCGCGCGCGAGATCTCGAATCTCGGCCGTGAGCTCTACGACCGGCTCGGTGTGTTCGCCGGCCATTTCGCCAAGGTCGGGCGTGGCCTCGACACAGCCGTCGGAGCCTTCAACCAGGCGGTCAGCTCGTTCGAGACGCGCCTGCTCGTGACGGCGCGCAAGTTCCCGGAGCACGGCGTGACGAACGACGAGCTGCCCGAGGCGAAGCAAATCGAGCGGAAGCCCGTCGTGGTCAGCGCGCCGGAGCTCGTCGCGCTGCCGCAGCGCGACGCCGACGCCGCCTGAATCTGAGCCGACCTTGGGCTGAATCTGATTCGGCGGCAGCCGAACCAGATTCACGGGTTTCGAAGCCCAGCGACAATCCCTGGGCAACCACCCGGACGAAGGAGCAGAACATGGAAAAGCGATTGGTCACGCGGTACGCGATGCAATCGACCGAGGCGGCCGACGAGAACCAGCGTCGGGTCGAAGGCGTGTTCGCGGAGCTGGCGGCCACCAAGCCGGACAACGTGAGCTACATCGTGCTGCGCCTCGCAGACGATTCGTTCGTGCACCTCTCCTTTCACGACCACCGCGACGACGAAGTGAACCCCATCGCCTCGACCGCGGCCTTCGCACACTTTCAAGACGGTCACGCCGACCGCCGCGAGGGCGGCGTCGACCAGCAGACCGCGGCGCTCGTCGGCGCCTACATCACGACGATCGCCTAAAAGCGCAGCAGCGCGCCGATCCCGTCGGCGTTGCCAAGCCTGCCCTGGCCGACCAGCAGCACCGTGCCGCCGTGCAGGAGCGTCTGGTGTATCGCCAGATCGGCGCCATCAAGACGCTCGGCGAGCTTCGTGTCGTCGAGCGGGCACTTGCCGCCGTCCGCCGAGGCACGCCCGCACCTCGGGCAGCGCCAGGCGGGCCGCTCCTCGCTCGGCTCCAGGAGCAGCACTTCGACACGCGCGTCCGAAGCCGCGTCGAGCGTCTGCTTCCAGCCGGCTGAGGCGTGGCTGCCACGGCCACGTTCCTCCTGGTAGCGCTCGATCGTCTCCTGCTCATGCCGGGCGTGCGCCTCATCGAGCAGCGGCCTGACGGCTTCCAGGAGCTCGACGGGGCCGACGTGCGCTTCGGCGGACGTCCAGCCGATCAGCGCGGCTCGCACGTCCTTGCTGAGCTTCTGCTCGAACTCGGCCCGAACCTCCTCCGGCGCGACACCGACGATCACGAGGTCGTTGCCACCGCGCATCCGTTTCGCGACCTCGTTTCCCACGCTCTTCAAGTGGTCTTTGACGAGCTTCTCGATGTGACGCTGGTACCGCGCTTGCGACCAACCTCCCTGGTCATGACGACCGGGGAGGTCGTCAGTCTCGTCCGCCACCTCGACGAGGCGACCTCCGGCCAGGCGGTAGAGAACGCCGCGCTCACGCGAGACGAGCACGACGAGCGCCCCGTCGCCGCTGCCGAGCTGTCCGGCCAGTGGCCTGAGGTAGAGCTCGGCTGCGAGGTAGGCACCATCGGAGACACCCTCGCTCAGGGGCACCGTGCGAAAGAAGTCGTCAGCGGACGATGCGAAGATCGCCAGGCTGCGCGCTCCAGCGCGGTCGAGCTCGTTTTCCCACCATGTGCTGATCCGCTCGAGGTCGTCGGCGACGGCGAGCCGGCAATCGCGGCGCCTCGCGTGCCCGTCCGCGGTCTTCTCCGCCTCTGCGAGGAGGGCGTTGAGCCTTGTCCGGGCTTCGGCCGGTGTGGGCGTCGACGAAGGGTCGAGATCGACATAAATGCTCAGCGCGCACCCGCCCTCTGCCTCGAAGGCGGCGAGATCGCGCAAGATGTCGTTTGTCACGGCGACGGCCATGAAGCCCTCCTAACCGCTGACGCAGGTTCTACTCCTCGGACTCGGGAACGTCCAGCCGCCCCTTGACGTTTACTACTACGAACACTTTTCTGAGAGGAGCAAGTTGAGCGACCAGAACGTCCGTGAGCTGATCATCGTCGGCGGTGGCCCCGCCGGGTATACGGCTGCGCTCTATGCGGCGCGCGCCGACCTGGAGCCGCTCGTGATCGAAGGCTTTCAATGGGGCGGCCAACTGATGATCACGAGCGATGTCGAGAACTACCCAGGCTACGCCGACGGCGTGATGGGGCCTGAGATGATGGCCGACTTCCGCCGTCAGGCCGAGCGCTTCGGTGCGGAATTTGTCACCGATGACGTGACGAAGGTCGATTTCTCGGAGCAGCCGCTGCGCGTGTGGGTGGGGAGCGACGAATACGAGGCTCGTGCGGTGATCATCGCCACGGGTGCGAGCGCGCGCTGGCTCGGAATCGACTCGGAGGAGCCACACAAGGGCCGCGGCGTGTCCGCTTGCGCGACCTGTGACGCAGCCTTCTTCCGCGACAAGGACGTCTATGTCGTAGGCGGCGGCGACTCGGCCTTCGAGGAAGCGCTGTTTCTGACCAAGTTCGCGTCGCGCGTGCACCTCGTGCACCGCCGCGACGAGTTCCGCGCGTCGAGGATCATGGTCGATCGCGCCGAGCAGAACGAGAAGCTCGACTTCGTCCGAAGCGCCGAGGTCGAGGAGATCATCGGAGAGGTGAAGGTCGAAGGCCTCCGCCTGCGCAGCACCGCCGACGGCAAGACGTGGTCGGTGCCGGCCGACGGCCTCTTCGTCGCGATCGGCCACGATCCGAACACGTCACTCTTCGTCGACCAGCTCGACCACGACGAGAACGGGTATCTGCTCACCAAGCCTGGATCGACCGAGACGAACATCCCGGGGGTGTTCGCGGTCGGCGATGTGCAGGATCACATCTACCGGCAGGCGATCACCGCCGCCGGATCGGGGTGCATGGGCGCACTCGACGCCGAGCGGTTCCTGGCCACGTTCGAGGGCCATCCGGGCACCGCTCTCACGGCGAACCGCTAGCCGACGCGGAGGCTAGCGTCAGGTCGTGGCAGAGCGTCCCGCGTGGATCGACCTGATCGACCCGTCGGAGGACGAGCTACGCAACGCGCTACCGGCGGACGTGCACGCGACGGCGTTGCGGGCGCTGCTTGCGCCGCACGTGCACGACGACGAGCCCAGGCCCCGAATCGAGTCACAGGGCGACTATGTGCTCGGCATCTTCCTGGTGCCGATTGCGGTCCCCGACGAGGATCGCGTCTACTACCAGGAGATCGACTTCGTCGCGACGGTCGACACCTTCGTCACCATCTCCAAAACGCCACCGGGTGAGAAAGCATTCGACCCGAAGCCGGCGAAGGAAGCCTGCCGGATGCACGAAGAGGTCGGGATGTACGCCTACCACCTCGTCGATCACATCGCCGAGGCCTTCCTCGATCTCGTCGACGACCTCGACGACGAGATCGACGAGCTCGAGGACATGGTTGCGGGTGAGCCGGTTCGAGTGGTCGGCCGGAGATTGCGCGAGCTTCGCCAGGACGTCCGCGGCATCCGGCGCACTCTGACCCCGACGCGCGATGCGGTGCGCAGGATCGTCGACGACCGCGTGGAGCTCGATGAAGGCGAGCTGTTCCCGCGCGACGTCGAGATCGCGTTCGGCGACGCCTACGACAAGCTGCTGCGCTCGACGGAGGCGCTCGAGTCGTCGCGCGATGCGCTCGGCGGCGTGCGCGACTACCTCCAGGGCAAGATCGCGAACGATCAGAACGAGGTGATGAAGCGACTGACCGTGATCGCCTCGCTGCTGCTCGTTCCCACCTTCATCGTCGGCCTCTACGGCCAGAACTTCCGCCACATCCCCGAGCTTCTGTGGGGCTTCGGTTACTGGTGGTCGTGGGCCTGGATCATCGCGACGACCCTCGCCCAGCTCGCCTTCTTCCGCGCCAAGCGCTGGATTTAGAGGGCCTGGCCTCTAGCCGACTGGCTACCCTCCCCCGCGTGCCGTACTACATCTGCCCCCAGTGCAAGGAGCGCTCGCTCGACATCGACGCCCAGGAGGGCTTCTCGAAGCAGGCCCCGGCCTGCCGGCACTGTGGCTTCGGCTTTCTGTTCGAGCTGCTCGACGACTACTACCCCGCCCCGGACACGGGTCTCCTCGTCACCGACCAGGAACGCCGCGTGCTGGCGATCGGCCGCGGCATGTTCGAGCTGACCGGCTTCCCGGAGGCGGACCTGATGGGCCGGGACGTCGTCGATGCGCTGCAGTTCTCCGATCCCAAGTCGGTCGAGCTCGCACGCGAGTGGGGCGTTCGCCGCCTGGGCGAAGAGCTCTCGATCCGTACGCGCGGCGGCAGCGTCAAGCAGGTCGTCGCCGACGTCTTCCCCGCCTATGACGACGACGGCGGCCTGCTTGTCGCGCTGACGCCCAAACGCGGCTGATCTACGAGGCTACGAGACCACCGTGAAGTGACCGAACATCGTCGGCTCGTGCGACGGGCAGTAGTACTTGTACTTCCCGGCAGCGAACTTGACGGTGAAGGTCTTGCTCCCCACGAACGGCACCTTCGTGAAGTCCTTGGCGTAGCCGTGCGGCCCGTCGAGCGACCAGCCGTGGATCGAGGCCTTGTCGTGGATCGCGAGCGTGTACGTGCCGGCCTTGAGCCGTGAGACCTTCTGGCCTTTGGCCGTCAGGTTGATCGTGTAGCCCGGACCGACCGTGCCGACAAGCGTGTGCGACTGCGTGCTGGCGCTGTGCCCGAACGCACTCCCGGCGCCGATCACGGCCAGCGCGGTGACGAGCGCGAGTAGAGCTGAGTAGCGAATCATCCAGTTCCCCTTTGCCGTTTCCAGAGGCCTACGCGGCAAGGCCGCCGAACGGTTTGGTCGAACCGTCAGAGTCGGCTGGCCGGGCACAGATCGGGCGCCAGCGGACAGTCCTCGCAGCGAGGGTTGCGCGCGCCGCAGATTCGCCGGCCGTGCCAGATCAGCAGATGTGGGAAGCGCGCCCAATCCTCGCGCGGGACGAGCCGCATGAGGTCGCGCTCGATCTTCACCGGGTCTTCCTGCTTCGTCAGGCCGAGGCGCTGCGCTAGCCGTCGCACATGCGTGTCGACGACGATGCCCTGCGGCGCGCCCCGCTCGGCCGAGACGACGTTCGCCGTCTTGCGTGCAACCCCGGGCAGCTTCAGGAGCGCTTCGAAGTCCTCCGGCACCTCACCGTCGTGCTCTTCGATCAGCCGCTGCATCGTGCCGCGCAGGGATTTCGTCTTCTGCCGGTAGAAGCCGGTCGCGAAGATGTCCCGTTCGAGCTCGGCAACCGGCACGGCGAGATAGTCCTCCGGACGCTTGTACTTCGTGAACAACTTCTCGGTGACGCGATTCACGTTCACGTCGGTCGTTTGTGCGCTCAGCATCACCGAGACGAGCAACTCGAGCGGGCTCGAGAACGTCAAGGCGATCTTCGCATCGGCGTGCTCGACGGCGAGCCTGTCGATGATCGGCCGGATCCGCTCCGCCTTCGGCGCGACCTTCTTGCGCCGGGCTTCGGGGATAAAGCTCCGCGCCATCTAGTGCAGGATGTTGACAGCGCGCGCGGCGACGAGGAGCAGCGTCAGAAGCGACATGATCGACTGCAGCATCATCAGCAGCTTCGCCCAGCGGGTCAGCGGCATCGTGTCGGTGGGGCTGAAGGCGCTCGCGTTCGTGAACGAGACGTACAGGTAGTCCGTGAACCTCGGATGCCAGCCTGCGGCGGCGACCTCTGGATCGGTCATCTGCACGAACGCGAAATCGCGTGGCGCTGTCGGATTCGCCAGACGCCTGGGTGGCCCGCCACCGTCGAGCTCCCAGAACCAGAGCCCGAACACGATCACGTTCGTCACCCAGATGTTCAGCGCACCGTAGAGCAATATTCGGCCTTGGACGCCTGAGCCGTAGAGCAACTGGTGGATCAGGAAGAGCAACGCCAGCCCGTTGGCGATGCTGATCAACGCGGCGAGCGTCATCGCGGCCTTGCGACGCAGACCGGATTCGTTGACGTGCCTCTTCGGAGTGGTGATGGCCAGCGGGATGAGCACGGCGAGCTCCAGCGCCGGGATGACAAAGCGAACGAATGGCGGCCCCGGAACGAGCTGGTTCGGCAGCGTCAGGTAGAGGGCCGCCGCACCCAGGATCGCGATCGTCGAGGGCCAGCGCGATTCGAAGCGCGGCGTCGCCGTCATGCGGCCGCGACCAGCCGACCCGGCGACTGGCGCAGGTTCGGGCCTGCGCAGACGAGGTCGAGCGCCGGGCAGCCGGAGCAGGTGAACTCGCTCGGCGTCGGCACGAACTCGCCGGCATCGATGCGGCGAATCGCGGCTGAAAGCTCCTCCTCGAGGACCGGCAGTTCGATCCGGCTGAACGTCGTCGAGACGACTGCGTCGGGCCGCTCGAGGAAGTGGTAGACGACCTCGACCTCGTCGGCGCCGGCGCGGAAGCACGCGAGCGCATAGACGAGGCGCTGCAGACGGTAGTCGGCCTCGACGATCTCCTCCGGACTTCCCTCAGCCAGGGAATTGGTCTTGTAGTCGAGGACGAGCGCTCGGGCGCCTTCTCGCCAGAGCACGTCGAGCCGGCCCCGCAGCAGCACGCCGTCGTGCTCGAACGCGAAGGGCCGCTCGGGCTCGGCGCCCTCGAGCGTCGCAATGCGCGCGGCGAGCTCCGATTCGCAATACGAAGCAACGAACCGGCTGATGCGCTCGAGCTCTTCGCCGGTCACGCCGCTGTACCAGGTTCGCACGATCTCGACGTCGGGAGCGACCGGCGCACGCAGGTCGACCAGCTCGAGCAGACGATGCACGGCGTCGCCGACCTCGGTCGCCTTCAGGCCGTGCGATCCCGGAATGGTTCCGCGCTCTTCGCGCAACCCCGCGATGCGCTCGACGTAGTAGCGGTACGAGCAGCGCTCGAAGAGCGCGAGCGCCGAATAGGAGAGGCGCCGCACCTTGTGCAAAGGGGGCGGCGGCAGCGGACTCAGCTCGGGCAGCCGGTACCCGCGAGGCGCGGGCGCGGACGGCAGCTCGGCGAACAGTGCGAGCTGGCCCGCCTCGTCGACCGCCGGCGGCTCCGCCTCGACCACAGGCTGGGGCGTCCAACGGTCGACGCTCAGCACGAAGCGCGCGTCGCCACGCTCGAGCTCACCGCTCTCGATCCCCCCGTCGAGCTCGAGGCGTGCGAGCACCCAGCCGATCGGTGTGTCGCGGTCCTTCTGGCGGTCGTGATCGATCGCGCCGGAGACGATCAGCCGATCGATCGCCCGGGTCATGGCGACGTAGTAGAGACGTAGCCGCTCGGCGGTGTCCTCCCGTATCTCGGACTTGCGCACCTCCTCATAGCTGAAGACACCGCGCTTCTTTCCCGACCTCGGGTCGATGACGCGAAAGCCGAACGTACCGTCGGCGCGCACGAGAATTTCGTCGGAGGACTGCACGCCACCGGTGTCCCGCCCAGCGTCGGCGACGATCACGACCTTGAACTCGAGTCCCTTCGCAGCGTGGATCGTCAGCAGGCGCACCGCATCGGCGCCTTCCTCCTCGGAGACGGCTTCTAGCTGCGACGCGCCGACGGCCTGCTGGTCGCGTATGAAGCCGACGAAGCCCTCGATGTCGGGGCCGCGCAGTTGCTCGTAGGAACGCGCGAGGCGCATCAGCTTGCGCAGGTTCGCGTAGCGGCGGCGGCCGTCCCACTGGGCTAGCACGGCCAGGTCGTAGTCGTGCGCGGAGACAATCTCCTCACACAGGCGCTCCAGCGACTGCCGCGCGGACGCCGCAGCAAGGCGGTCGTAGCGCTGCTTGAAGGCGCGCACGAGGCGCTGGTCGTCCTCCGACAGCGGCTCCGGCAGCGAACGCTCGATGCCTGTGTAGAGCGGCCGCTTGCCGGCGTGTCGGCGGATGTGCACGAGCCCGTCGTTGGAGACACCGACGAACGGCGATGCAAGCACGGTGACGAGCGCCTCGTCGTCGTAGCGGTTGTGCAGCAGGCGCAGGTAGGAGAGCAGGTCGACGACCTGCTGCTGGCCGAAGTACCCGCGACCGGTCGCCCGGTAGGTCGGCAGGTCCTGCGCCCGCAACGCCGCCTCGTAGCGCTCGGCGTCGGTGCCGGCGGCGAACAGCAAGACGATCTCGCCCGGCGCCGCGATCCCGTTGTCGACGAGCTCTCGCACACGGCGCGCGATCGACCGGGCCTCACCGTCGCGCCAGTTCTCCCCCGCCTCGCGGTAGCTGCGCTTGTCGCTGACGAGGAGCTCGACGGGGTGGCCGAAGACCGGGTCGGAGAACTCACCGGATGCGGCGAGCGGCTGATAGCCGTCACCGAACTCTTCGCTGAAGAGATGGTTGACCGCAGCGAGCACCTCGGGGCGCGAGCGGTAGTTCCTCGAGAGCGGGAGCCTCAACGCGGCGCGCTCGCGGCGCTCACGGAAGACCGCGACGTCTGCGTGACGGAAGCCGTAGATCGACTGGAACTCATCGCCGACGAAGAAGACATCGGGTGCGCTTAGCCCCTTCCGCAACAAATCGACGATCTCGCACTGCAGGCGATTCGTGTCCTGGAACTCGTCGACCATGATCGCGCGGAAACGCAATTGCTCTGCCTCGCGAATCTCGGTGTGGTCTCGCAGCAGATCGCGCGCGTAGAGCTGCAGGTCTTCGAAGTCGAGGGACGACTCGCGCGCTTTCGCGGCGGCGTACTCGGCCGCGAAGAGATCGAGCAGCTCTTGCAGGAGCTCGCTGTCGCGCGAAGCCAGCTCGTCGAAGGCGGCCTGGTTGAGCCGATCCCGCGCTCCGCGGAACTCGGCGGTGCGATCGCCCCCGGCCGCGAGGTGCGAGAGATCGAGCAGCTGCTCGGGGTTCGAGCTGAGCGCGAGTGCCGCGTTCGCGGCGGCGAGCTGCTTGTCGGTCACGTCGGGATCGGCGGCGAGCGCCTGCGCCGCGGCATGCAGCTCGGCGAGCCGCTCGGGGATGCTGGCGTGCTCGCCGAGCTCGAGCTTCAGGTCCCGGCCTGCCGAGCGAAGCGTCTCGTAGACGCCGGTGAGCATCCGGCGTAGGCCCTGGGCCCCGTAGGTCGCGAGGAGCCGCAGCCGCTCGGAGTCGCGCGTCGCGCAGAATGCAGTCAGCGCGCGCTCGAACGCCTCGCCACGGATCACCGCACCGTGCTCGTCGTCGACCTCGCGGAAGCGTGGATCGATCCCCACCGCGAACGGATGCGCGCGCAGAAGCCGTGAGCAGAAGCCGTGGATCGTGGAGATCCAGGCTCCGTCGAGCCGGCGGGCCAGGTCGTGGCGACCTCTGGCGCGCAGTGCCGCGCGAATGCGCGCGCGGAGCTCGCCCGCCGCCTTGCGCGTGTAGGTGATCACGAGCACCGATTCGACGTCGAGCCCCTGCTCGCAGACGGCCCCGACGAACCGCTCGACCAGCACCGAGGTCTTGCCCGTGCCCGCACCGGCGGAGACGAAGACCTCGCCGGTCGCTGCGACCGCTGCTCTCTGCTCTGGGTTCATGTCAGGGACGCTCGATCCGGCACATCGTCCAGAGGTCGCACCAGGTAGGACACGTCCCGCCCTTCGGGTCGTGGCGGATGTCGCCGGCCCGAATGCGCTGGGCGTACCCGAGCGCGCGCTCGCGGGCGGTATCGACGAGCGACCAGAACTCCTCCCCGTCGAGGTAGTCGTTGCGCTGATAGCCGGGCAGGTCGTCGGCCGCGCCCGCGTGCAGCAGGCCGCGCGTGACGCGTGCACCGGCGAGCGCGCGGTAGACGCCGCCGAGCGGCTCGATGCCGACGAGGTCGCGCAGCACCAGCATGTAGAGCGGGATCTGGAGCTTCAGCTCCTCGTCGATCTGCTTCGCCGAGTGCGCGCTCCGTCCCGACTTGTAGTCCTGCACGATCCCGCGCGCGCTGTACGGGTCGACGTCGATGCGATCGATCTTGCCGCTGAGGTAGAGATCGTCGCCGAGCTGGAGGCCGCGCTGCAGCTCCGGCGCGGAGCGGTCGGAGCCGAACGAGATCTCGAAACGACGCGGGACGAGCTGCAGCGGCGAGGCAGCCTCGTCGCGGACGAAGCCTTCGAGATCGCGGAACAGGCTCTGATCGAGCTCCGCCTCCTGCAGGTCGGTGAGCTCGAGCCGGACGCCGCCGCGCATGGCGTCATCAAGGCAGCGCCTGAGAAACCCGACCGCCTGCTCGACGTTCTCCAGGGTGACCCGGTCGTGCCCAAGCTCCTTGGGCAGTCCCGCGTAGAACTTGTGCAGCGCGCTGTGCGCGACTGAGCCGCGCAGCATCGGGTCGACCTCGGCGTCGATCGTTCTCGGCGAGATGACCCGCTCGAAGAGCCATGCCGAGGAGCAGTCGGCGAAGCGCTCCAACTCGGTGACCCCGAAGGTTGTCTTGGCGCCGTAGATCGAGAGCAGCACGTCGCTCGTCAACCGAGTCTCACGGTGCAGGGCCGTGCGCGCGCGCACGAGCCTGCGTCCCCAGTCGTTCGCTTCGGCGACTGCGCGAGCGCCGTCGGGATCGCCGACCGAGAGCTGGGCGAGCGCACGCAGGCGCTCGCGGTCGGACGGCGCCGCCTCGAGCTGCCACGTGAGCGCCGAGAGCGGGCGCCGCACCGTCGCGCGCGCGACGTCGTCATCGTCGAAGACCGCTGCGACCTCCTCCCAGAACGGGCTCGGCTCACGTGGGCCGCCTTCGTCCGTCGCCGCCTCACGGACCAGGTAGAGCCGCCGTGTTGCGCGTGTGCACGCCGTGTAGAACAGATAACGATCGCGACTCACCTGATCCGGCCGCTCCAGGCGGCCACCGAGCTCACGGCGGGCATCGTCGTCGAGGAACGGCGAGGTCCGCGAGCGCCGTGGCAACGAGCCTTCTTCGAGGCCGAGCAGGAACACGACGTCGTATTGGCGCGTGCGAGCGCGCAGCAGATCGACGACGGCGACGCGACCTGCCTCGTTCGCCGACGCGAGTCGCACTTCGGCCCGCTCGAGCGCGGCAACGACGTCCTCTGCATGCACCTCTTCGCCAAGGGCCGTGAAGGCGTCGAGCTCGTCGAGGAGGCGTAACGCGGCGTCGTAGGCCCGCAGGTCGAGTCGCGACGTCTCGCCCGCCGGTGGCGCGTCCGTGCCGTAGGCGGAGCGCAGCATCGACCGGATCAGCGCGCGAACGCCGGCAATCGGCGTCTCGGCGCCACGCAGTTCGGCGAGAGCGGGAACGGGTGCCTCGCGCAGCTTCTCGGCCTCCTCTTCGACGCGTGCCGGCGTGTGAATGGCGCGACCACGCAACCGGCCTTCGACGAAATCGACCGACGAGCGCGCGAGTCCCGAGTAGGGCGATCGCAAGAACGCGAAGAGCTCGCGGCGACCGTCGTCGAGCCAGGTGTAGCGCAGCAGCTGCAGGAGCGCGTGGCCCAGCGGCGTCGCACCGAGGCGCACGCGGGACTCGATCGCGTACGGGACACCCAGCCCGCCGAGCACCGTCTCGAGCGGCGCCCGCCATTGCTCGACGGACGGCGCGATCAGCGCGATCTGCTCGGGCGGTGTGCCCGCTCGGATCAAGGCGATCAGCTCTTCGCCGACCAGCTCGAGCGTCCCCCGCACGCCGGCGCCTTCGAAGAAACGCACACCGGCGTCGAGCTCGGGTGGCGGCGGCGGGGATTCCTCGAACAACGCGCGCTCCAGATGCGCGAGCGCCGGGTGCGCATACTCGGCCGAGCGCGGCCTCAGCTCTTCGACGCGCCCGTCTGCGAGCGATGAGAGATCGTCGGCTGTGCGCGCGAGCGAAGCAAAGGCCGTCCGGCCAGGCTCGTAGGGCAGCGACACCTGCACCTCGGTGCGGCCGGCGAGCGCCTCGAGCAGTGACCACTCCGCGCCGGTGAGGTCCTCGAAGCCGTAGGCGAAGACCGGCTCGCCGTGCCACGCGTCGAGCTCCGACTGCAGCCGCTCGGCGGCACGGCGGCGCAGCAGGTCGCGATCCCAGAGACCGAGTCGGTCGAGCTCGGAGCGGTAGGCGCCGTAGAGTTGGGCCAGGTCGCCGCCGAGGTCGCCCGGGTCGAGCATCCCCTGCTCGAGCTCACCGAGCGTCTGCAGGAGGCTGTCGGCGAACCCACCCGTCCGCGCCGAGCGCGTGAGCCCGTTCAGCGACGTGGAGGCCAGCGCACGACGCACGACGAGGGCACGCTGCACGTCGGTCGCGACGGGGCGCTGCTCCCGATCCGAACGGATCAGGCGCCGGAACAGGTCGTCGAACGTGCCGATCGAGCCGCTGAACAGGCAACCACAGCGCGTCAGCAGGTCACGCTCGACCCGGTCGACGTCCGACGCGTTCGGCACGATCAAGGTCGGCTCGTCGTCGAGGCGCGCCAGATAGCGCTCTAGGAGGAGCGCGACTTTGCCCGCATGCGCAGGCCCTGCGAGGAGGGACAGCCCCACCTTCCCATCGTAGAGCGGCCGCAGGACGGGTCCCCTGGCCGCTCTCGACGGAAAACCCGCGTTAAGCGGGCGCCGCGGCCTTCGGCCGGCGACCGCGGCGCGCAGCCGCGCGGCCCGGCATCTTTCCTGCGCAGTCGTCGCAGAGGTCGGCCACCTTCGACCCTCGGCGGGCATCTCCGTAGGTCACGCGCAGCGTCGCCCCCTGAGCCTCGTCGACTTCCTTGCCGCAGTTATCGCAAACGAGGATGGTTTTCCGAGCCAATTTCGCCTCCCGAGCTGGGGTTATCTCGCGCGCAGTTTACGCCGCGATACGCAAGGCGCGAATTCCTCTCGAAATGCATCGCTAATCTTGGCCGCCGTGGAACTGAAGACGATCGTGGTGCTCGAGGGCGACCAGACGGGCCAGGAGTTGCTGGAGGAAGCGCTGCGCGTGCTTTCCCCCGGCGTGATCGGGCTTGAGGTCGACCTGCCGCGCTTCGACCTTTCGCTCGAGCATCGGCGCACGACGTCGAACGGCGTGGTGCACGCGGCGGCGGCCGCGATCCGCGAGCACGGACTCGGGCTGAAGGCGGCGACGGTCACGCCGGAGCAGCGCGGTGACGTCGGCTCGCCGAACCGCATCTTGCGCGAGGAGATCGGCGGCAAGGTGATCGTGCGCACCGGTCGCAGGATCCCCGGTGTCGTGCCGCTTGGCGGTGTGCACGCGCCCATCTCGGTGGTGCGCATGGCAGTCGGCGACGCCTACGGCGCCAAGGAGTGGCGTGAAGGCGCGGGCGACGACGAGGTTGCGTTCCGCACGGAACGCATCGAACGCCACGTCTGTCGCGCCGTCGCGGAGTTTGCGTTCCGGGAGGCGGGGCGCACCGGCGCGAAGGTTTTCGGGGGCCCAAAGTTCACCGTGTCGCCGACATATGAAGGGATGCTCAAGGAGGAGATGGACTCCGCCGCAGCTCGTCACCCGTCGGTGCCGTACGAACCGCAACTGATCGACGCGACGTTCGCACTGCTCATCGCCTCGACGGGCGATCCGCTCGTGATCCCTGCTCTCAATCGCGACGGGGACATCCTCTCCGACCTCGTGCTACCGCTCTTCGGCTCGATCGCTGGGTCCGAGTCGATGCTCGTTGCGTTCGAGGGCGACGATCTCGAGCCGACGGCGCTGATGGCCGAAGCAGCGCATGGCACCGCGCCGTCCCTCCAGGGGAAGAACATGGCCAATCCGATGGCGATGATCCTCGCCGTGGCCGCGCTACTCTCGCAATCGGAGCGGGGTCAGTTGGCGGGACGCGCGATTCGCGAGGCCGCCCTCGAAGCCGTCGCAGGCGGGACGAAGACCGCCGACCTGGGAGGCGGGTCTTCGACGACGGAGTACACCGACGAAGTGATCCGACTGACGAGAACGAAGCTCGAGATCTGGGCGTCGCTCTAGACGTCGAGCATGCGCTTCTTCCACGCTCGCACGGCGACGAACCCGATCGCCACGAGGACGATCGCGGCGATCGCGCCGTAGAGGCCGTACTTGCCGATCGCCTCGGCAACCGCCTTGCCGGCCCAGTAGGCGAGCAGCGAGACGCCTGTGGCCCAGATGATCCCGCCGGCGGCGTTCCACATGAAGAACTTCCACCACGGCATGTGGCTGATGCCGGCGAGCCACGCGGCCGTCACGCGCAGGACAGCGATGAAGCGCCCGAAGAAAACGGCCTTGGGCCCGTGTTTTTCGAAGAAGCGCTCGCTGGGCGGCAGCGCTTTCTCGGCATAGCGGCTGATGAAGCCCCAACGGTCGAGCAGCCTGCGGCCGCCGTAGCGGCCGAGCAGGTAGCCGACGTTGTCGCCGACGATCGCGGCGACTGCGCCGACGACGATCACCGAGTACAGCGACCAGTGCTGCTGCTTGGAGTGCGCGAACACGGCGGCGGTGATCAGGGCGGTCTCACCCGGGATCGGAACACCTGCCGATTCCACGGCCACGAATGCGAAGAGGAGGACGAGCCCGTAGTCGAGGAGGAGCTGCGTCACGCGGCACGCAGTTTAGGCGTGGCTGGATCCGCGGCGACTCCGCACGGGAGTTGTCCCGCGATGCGATAGCGTCGCCGTCGGATGCAACTCGGAATCCCGAAGGAGCTGGTTCCCGGCGAACATCGTGTCGCACTGATCCCCGAGACCGTTGGACGGCTCGGAGACGGAGTGGACGTGATCGTCGAGACCGGCGCGGGAGAGGCTGCAGGATTCTCGGACGACGCATATCGCGAGGCGGGTGCCACGATCGGCGACCCGTGGGCAGCAGACGTCGTTGCGAAGGTCGCGGCGCCCACGGCGGACGAGGCCGGCCGGTTGCACGACGGACAGGTCTTGATCGCGTTCCTGGCGCCGTTGACGGACCCCGCAGGCATCGAGCGGCTGGCCGCCGCCGGCGTTTATGGTTTCGCGCTCGAGTCGGTGCCGCGCATTACGCGCGCACAGCCGATCGACGCTCTTTCGTCTCAGGCGACGGTCGGCGGGTACAAGGCGGCGTTGATCGCCGCCGACCGGATGCAGCGATTTTTTCCGATGCTGATGACCGCCGCCGGCACGATCCCACCGGCGAAGGTCCTGGTGCTCGGCGCCGGTGTTGCGGGGCTGCAGGCAATCGCGACGGCGAGACGCCTGGGCGCCGTTGTCTCGGCCTTTGACGTGCGTCCCGCGGTGGGAGAGCAGGTCGAGTCACTCGGCGCGACGTTCCTGGATCTCGGCATCCTGGGCGAGGAGACCGAGGGCGGCTACGCGAGTGAGCTGACACCGGAGCAGCAGGCAGCGCAGCAGACGGAGCTGCAAGCGCGCATCCCGCAGTTCGATGCGGTGATCACGACCGCCGCGATTCCCGGCCGCCCCGCTCCGAAGCTGATCACGGCCGAAGCCGTGCGCGGAATGCGGGCCGGCTCCGTGATCGTCGATCTCGCCGCCGAGACGGGCGGTAACTGTGAGTTGACGCGCCCCGGCGAGGAGATCGTCGAGAAGGGCGTCACGATCGTCGGCACGACGAACCTGCCGTCGACGATGGCCACGCACGCGAGCCAGCTGCTGTCGCGAAACATCGCCTCGCTGCTCGCCTTGATCGTCGTCGACGGCGCGGTGTCACTCGACTGGGACGACGAGGTCGTCGCCGGCACCTGCGTCACACGAAAGGACGGGGCATGAGCCACAACACGCTGCTCGTCTTCGAGGTGACGATCCTCGTGCTGGCGATCTTCCTCGGCTTCGAAGTGATCTCGAAGGTGCCGACGCTGCTGCACACGCCGCTGATGTCCGGAACGAACGCAATCCACGGGATCGTGATCGTCGGCGCGATGATCGTCCTGGGGCAGCCCGACAAGAGCGCCTTCACGTGGATCGTCGGCTTCGCTGCAGTCGTGCTCGCCTCCGCGAACGTGGTCGGCGGGTTCGTCGTCACCGACCGCATGCTCGAGATGTTCAAGAAGCGCGAGCCCGCAAAGCAGGTCGATGCATCGCAAGACGGCAAGGGCTCGTGAGCACCAACGTCACCAACCTGCTGTACCTGGTCACGATCGTGACCTTCATTCTCGCGCTGCGGTTCCTCTCGAGCCCCGCGGACGCGCGACGCGGCAACCAGATCGGAGCAGCCGGGATGTTGCTCGCGGTCGTCGTGACCTGGATCAACGTCGGCACGACGAGCTGGTGGGCGATCACGATCGCGATGCTCATCGGCGGCGGTTTCGGAGCGGTCGCGGCTCGCAAGGTCAAGATGACTGCGATGCCGCAGATGGTGGCGCTGTTCAACGGCGTCGGCGGCGGCGCGGCAGCACTGATTGCGCTTGCGGAGCTGCACCGGATCCTCCCCGACCCCGGCGCGCCCAAGGTGGACATCTCGGTCGCGATCGTGCTCTCCGCCCTGATCGGCTCGATCTCGTTCGCCGGCTCGATGGTGGCCTTCGCAAAGCTGCAGGAGCTGATCGGCGGACGCCCGATCACGTATCCCGGGCAGCAGATCGTCAACGCCGGCGTGTTCCTCGCAGCCGTCGCCGCGGGGCTCGCGCTCGTTGCCGGCCTGCAGGACGAGTGGCTGCTCTGGATGCTGATCGGTGCAGCCTTGCTCTTCGGAGTCCTGTTCGTGCTCCCGATCGGCGGTGCCGACATGCCGGTCGTGATCTCGCTGCTCAACGCCTTCACCGGCCTCGCGGTTGCCGCAGGCGGCTTCGAGCTCGAGAACAACGTGCTGATCGTGGCCGGCATGCTTGTCGGCGCGTCGGGCACGTTGCTGACCATGAAGATGGGCCAGGCGATGAACCGCTCGATCGCGAACGTGCTCTTCGGCGCCTTCGGCCAGGTGACCGCTGGCGCCGCTGCGACGGCGGCGGGCGGTCTGGGCGCGGTGCGCCCGACGACAGCCGACGACGTCGGCGTCATGCTGGCGTACGCGCAGAAGGTGGCGATCGTGCCCGGGTACGGCATGGCGGTCGCGCAGGCGCAGCACGACGTGCGTGCGCTCGCCGACCTGCTCGAGGCACGAGGTGTTGACGTGACGTATGCGATCCATCCCGTCGCGGGGCGCATGCCCGGGCACATGAACGTGCTGCTCGCCGAGGCGAATGTGCCGTACCCTGCGCTCAAGGAGATGGACGAGGCGAATGCAGAGTTTCCGCGCACCGACGTCTCGCTTGTGATCGGTGCGAACGACGTCGTCAACCCCGACGCACGCTCGAACTCGTCGAGCCCGATCTACGGAATGCCGATTCTGAACGTCGACGAGTCCAAGGCCGTGATCGTGCTCAAGCGTTCGATGAACCCCGGCTTTGCCGGCGTCGACAACCCGCTCTTCCTCGAGCCGAACACGATGATGCTGTTCGGCGACGCGAAGGAGTCGGTCGCCAAGCTGACTGCAGCCGTCAAGGCATTGTGAGCGGCGTACCCGTGTTCTCGGGCCGCCGCGTCGAAGAGGCGGTCTCACCCGATCGCGCGGTCGAAGCGGTGCGCGCGGGGTTCACTGCCTACGCGCGCGGAGAGTGGACGATGCCGCCGAAGGTGTACGTCACGAACTATCCTGCGGGCGACTTCCGCGCGATGCCCGCGCTTGGTGCGGGGCATGCGCTCCTCAAGTGGGTGACATCCTTCCCCGGCAACCCCTTGCAGGGGCTGCCGACGGTGACGGGCGTCGTGTTGCTGTCGGACGCCGAGAACGGCCGGTTGCTGGCCGTGCTCGACGCCGTCTCGGTGACCGCGCTGCGCACTGGCGCGGCCGCGGTGCTCGCAGCAGAGACGCTCGGACGCGGCGACGCGACCACCGCGGCCGTGATCGGCGCCGGCGTGAACGGCCGCGCAGTGGCGCGAACTTTCCTCGCGCGCGGACGGCCGGTGCTGATCTGGGACGTGAACGAGAGCCGCGCAAAGCAGGTCGCAACCGAACTGGGAACCGAGGCTGCCCCGTCGCTCGAGGCCGCGCTCGCCACGGATCTGCTCGTCACCGTCACTCCCGGGCACGAGGTCCTGCTCGCCGAAGGCACGCTGCAACCGGGCCAGCACGTGTCGCTGATGGGCGCCGACGGGCCGGGGAAGGCGGAGGCCGCGGGACCCGAGCTCGCGCGCGCCCGCCTCTTCTGCGACGACTGGGAGCAGGCCTCGCACGGGGGTGAGCTCGCGCACGCCGTCGACGAAGGGCTGATCGGGCGAGACGACGTGACGGCGATCGGCGACGTGCTCGCCGGCACGGCGAGCGGCCGGCGCAGCGATGATGAGATCACGGCGTTCGACTCGACCGGCCTCGCGATCCAGGACCTCGCGATTGCGCTGGCTGCTCTCGAGCACGTCGATCAACTCGACCTCGAGACGGTCTCGCTCTAGAAACGAACCTGCTTCTCCGGCTAGGGTCGTCGTATGGAAGTCCCGGAGCCCGTACGCCGCCTCGCGTTGTACCCGTTCCACGAGCTGCCATCCCCGCCCGACGTCGAGAAGGTGGAGCTCGATGGCGCGTTCATCGGCATCAACCGGTGGCCGAACGCGCAGATCGTGGGGATGCGCGGCGACGGTCCTTCGGATGTCGAGGCGACAGTTGAGGCAGCGCGCGAGGTCGCCCGCGAGCGCGGCAAGACGATCCTCGCCTGGTGGGTGCCGCCTGATCAGGATCACGTCGCCCCGGCGCTCGAGTCGGCCGGGCTCGTGAACGAGGACACACCCGGGTTCGAGGCGATCGAGAACGCACTCGCGCTCGTGCTGCCTCCGGTCGCCGCTGACGTGGAAGGTGTCGAGGTGCGGATGACCGAGACTTGGGACGACTTCTCCGCTTCGCTGCGCGTCGTCGAGCGGGTGTTCGGGATGCCGCCGGTGACCGACGACGACCTGCGGGCGCGGTACGACGAGTATCGGCACCCGGACAACCCGGGGCGTGGGTTCTCCGCGCTGATCGACGGGCGCATTGTCGGCACGTCATATGCCGCGTTCGGTGACGCGGGCGTGAACCTGTTCGGCGGCTCGGTGCTACCCGAGGCCCGCGGGCGTGGCGTCTACCGGGCACTTGTCCAGGCGCGCTGGAAGGCTGCGTCGGATCGAGGAACGCCGGCGCTGACGGTGCAGGCAAGCCGCATGTCGCGGCCGATCTGCGAGCGGCTCGGGTTCGTGTTCCTGGCCCCCGTGCGCGTCTTCGTCGACCAGCTCTAGCTGAGCGCCTCGCTCAACTCGTCGAGGAGCGGGCCCGTTGCGGGCCCGCTCCTCGGGTTCGACAACTAGTCCTGGATCAGGACGTTGTTGCCGGGGCCGCCGTCGAGGGTGTCGACCCCCGGGCCGCCGTTCAGGACGTCGTCTCCGGCTCCGCCGAAGAGGGCGTCGTTGCCCGCTCCGCCGAGCAGGACGTCGTCGCCGTTGCCGCCGTCCTCGCGGAGCGAGATCGCGGTCGCGGCTAGACCGGACGCGCCGATCACGTCGTCGCCGTCGAGACCGTTGATCGCGAGGGTGTCGGCCGGAACCTCGGCGCCGGTGATGTTCACCGTGGCGGCAAGGCCGAGCACGGTGGCCGACCCGTTGGCACCGGAAGCGGTGATTGCGTCGGCACCGTTCGTCCCGTTGACCGTGACCTGGTCGGCCGCGCCGTCGGTGCCTAGGTTCGTGGTCACGTTCGTCACGTCCGTGCCCGCGAGGTTGTTGACCGTGACCGCGTCGGCCCCGCCGAGCGCGTTCACAACGACGTCCTCGACGCCGTTGGTGTCCATGGTGATGTTGGCCACGTTGCGGAACAGCCGGAGCCGGCTGCCGTTCGCCGACAGGTCGATCTGCTCGGCCACGTTCGCGCCGTTGAACAGCATCGTGTCGCTGCCGTCCTGGCCCTCGACCGTGTCGCTGCCGTCGCCCGGATCCCACTGGAACGTGTCGCTACCGGCCCCGAGGAACGCCACATCGGCGCCGCGGTTGCCGTCGACGAAGTCGTTGCCGTCTCCGCCGATCAGGATGTCGTTCCCGTCGCCGCCCTCGAGGGTGTCGGTGCCGTCGCCACCGTCCAGCACGAGCTGGGTGAGCGTGGCGAGGCCGTTACCGGCACTGATCGTGTCGTCGCCGCCGAGGCCGTTGACGGTCAGCTTCTCGGCGATCGACTGCACGGAGCCGGGGCCGACGCTGGAGACGACTGCCGCCGGAGCCAGCGCGGCGATCCCGATGGTGTCGTTGCCGGGCGTCCCCTGCACGATCGTGCTGTCGGCGTCGTCGCCGCCGTCGAACCGCACGATGAACTCCTGCGCCGCATCCGTGGTGAACTCGTCGTTGCCGGCGAGCCCGTTCACGGCGAGGGTGTCCGCCGGGTCCGCACCGATCACCTCGACTGATGCCGCGAGCCCCGTCAGCGTTCCGTCCGCGACGTGCAGCTGATCAGCGGCGCCCGTCCCGTTGGCGATCACCTGGTCGGCCGCGCCATCGTTGCCGAGGTTCGCGATCACGCTTGTGACGTCCGTGCCCGCGAGGTTGTTGACCGTGAGGACGTCGGCACCGCCGAGCGCGTTCACGTCGACGGTCTCGACGCCGCTCGTGTCCATCGTGATGTTGGCCACGTTGCGGAACAGGCGGAGGCGGCTCCCGTTCGCCGAGAGGTCGATCTGCTCGGCCACGTTCGCGCCGTTGAACAGCATCGTGTCGGAGCCCGCCTGGCCCTCGACCGTGTCGCTGCCGTCGCCCGGATCCCACTGGAACGTGTCGTCACCGGCCCCGAGGAACGCCGCGTCGTTGCCGCGGTTGCCGTCGACGGTGTCCTTGCCGTCTCCGCCGATCAGGATGTCGTTCCCGTCGCCGCCCTCGAGGGTGTCATTGCCGTCACCACCGTCCAGCACGAGCTGAGTGAGCGTGGCGAGGCCGTTACCGGCGCTGATCGTGTCGTCGCCGCCGAGGCCGTTGACGGTCAGCCTCTCGGCGATCGTGTGCACGGATTCGGTGACAACCGCGGGGGCCGCAGCGGCGATTCCGATCGTGTCGTCACCGGCCGTTCCCTGCACGATCGCGTTGTCGGTGTCGTCGCCGCCGTCGAACGCGACGATCAGCGGCTGCACCGCCGCCGCGGTGAACTCGTCGTTGCCCGCGAGCCCGTTCACGGCCAGAGTGTCGATCGGCTCTGCACCGGTCACCTCGACGGACGCGGCGAGCCCGGTCACCTTGCCCGCTGCGAACTGAACATGGTCGGCAGCCGCGGTGCCGTTGACGACCACCTGGTCGGCCGCGCCGTCAGTGCCAAGGCCGGCCTTGACGTCTTTCACGCCCGTGCCTGCGAGATCGTTGACGGTCAGCACGTCGGCACCGCCGAGCGCGTTGACGTCGACGGTCTCGACGCCGCTGGTGTCCATCGTGATGTTGCCGACGTTGCGGAACAGCCGGAGCCGGCTGCCGTTCGCCGACAGGTCGAACTGCTCGGCCACGTTCGCGCCGTTGAACAGCATCGTGTCGCTGCCGTCCTGGCCCTCGACCGTGTCGCTGCCGTCGCCCGGATCCCACTGGAACGTGTCGTCACCGGTGCCGAGGAAGGCCACGTCGTTCCCGCGGTTGCCGTCGACGAAGTCGTTGCCGCTGCCGCCGCGAAGCGTCTCGGAGAATGAACCACCGCGGATCGTGTCGTTGCCCCGCTGGCCGTCGAGGGTCGTGCGCTCAGTGTCGGTAAAAGCGCCGTTGCTCTCATCGATACTCAGCTGGTCGTCACCGGCGCCTGCCTGGACGACGATCGCGTCGAACTTGTTGCGGTCGAACGCGAGTGTCTTCGAGCCCGACCGGACGAGGAGAGTCGACGAGTCGCCGGCGCGGAGCCCGAGCGTGATCGAGTCGCTCGCACCGGTCCCGGTGACCGTCAGGGTCCCCTGGTCGATGTGCCCTTTGACCTTGTCCTTGGCCCACGCCGACTTGGCGCCGACCGCGGAGACGAAAACTGCCGCGATGACGACCACGGCGAAGAGAACGTGCTTGTGCCAACGCATGGCATAACTCCTTCAATCGTTGATTTGCCTACGAGGCTCAAAGACTCCGCCGAGCAGCCGATATTCCCGCGGGACTAAAATGGCCCTCCACGGCATCTTTAGGAGTGATGGCTCTCTTGCGCACAAACCGCAGGCGTGACGACGTCCCCGACGACCAGCCGGTCGAGCTCGCCGCGCTTGCCGACGGCTCGATCGCCCCGGGACGCCGTGCCCAGCTCGAGGCGCGCGTCGAGAGCTCGCCCGAGCTCGCGGAGCTCCTCGGCGAGCAGGAGCTTGCGCTTGCCCTCGTTCGAGCGGCGGGCGCGGAAGTGGAGGCACCGGCCGGACTGCGCGCACGCGTCGAGGCAGAGCGGCGGCCACGGCGGACCTCCCGCTTCGTCCTCGTTGGAGTCGCTACGGCAGCGGTCGCCGCTGCCGCGATCGTCGCCGCTCTCGTGCTGAGCTCGGGAACGAGCTCTCAGCGCTTCACCGCCGCGCTCGGCCCAACCGGACTGGCGCCGCAGGCAAGCGGCGAGGCGACGCTGACAAAGACGACCTCGGGCTGGCGCATCCGGCTCGACGCAAGCGGGCTGCCCCGCCGTGATCGAGGACGCTTCTACGAGGCGTGGCTGAAGAGCCCAACCGGAGTGCTCGTACCGATCGGGACGTTCAATGAGGGCCGCAACGTCACGCTCTGGGCGGGCGTCTCGCCGAAGCAGTTCACGACGCTGACCGTCACGCGCGAGCAGGCAGACGGCGACCAGGCATCGTCGGGCCAGAAGGTGCTCGTCGGCCCGGTCGTCCCCTAGGGACCCACGGCGCGGACGACCTGGCGGCGCGCACGGTAGAGCCGGCTCATCACGGTTCCTTCGCGAATCTTCAGCGCTTTGGCCGCCTCCTTGTAGGAGAGGCCGGTCACGTCGACGGCGACGAGCACGTCGCGAAAGTCCGAGGGCAGCGCCGCGATCGCCGCGTACAGCTCACCCGCCTCGAGCGCGGCATGCGGCTCGCGCGCCTGCGGGTCGGCGATGAGGTCGAGCTCGTCAGGCAGAGGGCCGGGCCGCAGACGGCGGCTCTCGGTCCGCTTCTGGAGGAGAAAGGTGTTGCGCAAGGCGCGCAGGAGGTAGCCGAGGTCGTCGTCGTTGCGGATCAGCCGCGGCCGCGCCAGCACGCGGGCGTAGGTCTCTTGGACGAGGTCCTGGGCGTCCTCCCTGGAGCCGCACAAGGCCCAGGCGGCACGGTAGAGCCTGTCGAGGTGGTCTCCGGACCGAACGGGGTCGAGCGTGTGCTCCATCGAGTCAAAGCCCGAAGCGGCTCGAGCTCCTAGGCGTCGAGCATAAAGCCTCGCGGCGATCGGGTGCTAGGCGGTGACGAACCGGCCCGGGTCGAACACCTCGAGCTCTGGTGGCTGCTCACCGAGGATCGCGCGCGCGGCGAGATCGCCGCAGGCGAGCCCGAGCACATTGCCGTGGCCCGAGTAGCCACCGGCGATCCAGACGCCCTCGCGGCCCGGCACACGGCCGACGAGCGGCTCGAGGTCCGGCGTCGTGCCCCAGATGCCCGCCCACCGATGCGTCACCCGGGGGGCGAAGCCCACGAGCTGCGCCGCGAGTGCCTCGATCCGACCCTGGACGAGATCCGTTGTGACTTCGACCGCGGTCTGCTCGACGTCGAGAGCCGCGTCCCGGTTGCCGCCGATCACGAGCCTGCCATCCGGGAGCTGGTGCCAGTAGTCGTACCCCGCGCGGGCATAGTGCGGACGCTCGTACAGCCGCTCCGCGAGCGGCTCCGTCACGAGCACCTGCCCACGCGTCGCACGTACCGCATCGGCGAGCTCGGGCAGCAGCGCGGCGGTGAAGCCGTCGGCTGCGACGACCACGACGTCGGCGTCGAGCTCGTCGAGAAGCACCGCTTCGCCCTCGCGCACGTCAGCGCCGGCGGCTGCCGCATGTGCGGCGAGACGCCGTACCCAGCGTGCGGGCTGAAGCGCCCCGTCCGGCACGTGGTGGATCGCTCCCAGGTAGAGGCGGTCGAGCGGCGGCGCGAGCTCGTCGACCCATTCGACAGCGAACCCGTCCTCGCGCAACGCGTCGTGCTCTCGCCGCAGCGCCTCGCGCTCGGGCTCGTCGAAAGCGAGTCGCAGGCTGCCGACGCGTCGGAAGGCATCGCCTGCCAGCTGCTCGATGCGGTCGAGCGACCGCTCCGTCAGCTCCATGACGAGCCGGGCACGCTCGGCGCCGAGCAGGCGCCGTGCCTCGTCGTAGGGCGGCGTGGCGCCGCGCAACGCAAACCCGCCGTTCCGCCCGCTGGCGCCGCCCGCGATCTCACGCGCTTCGTGCAGACGCACTCGCACGCCGCGCTCGGCGAGAGTGAGCGCGCACGAGCAGCCTGTCACGCCGCCACCGACCACGGCGACCTCGGCGCGGCCGTCGATTCGCTGCCGCGGCAGCTCGTCGCGTGGCTCCTCCAGCCAATATGAAGTCGTCGCAGGGTGGGTCAGGTCCGGCCCGCTACTCCCCCGCCGTAGGCTCGCCGGCGTCTGGCGCCGGCGTCGGTGTCGGCGTCACCGGTGCAGACTTGTCCGACTCGGGACCGTCGCCGGCGACATTGGTGGCGTAGACGGTGAACGTGTACTCGGTGCCGTTGGTCAAGCCCGTCACGGTGATCGGACTCGCTGGGCCGAGGGCGGTGACCGGCGTGTCCCCTCCGTAGGCAGTAACGGTGTAGCCGTAGATCGGAACATCACCGGTCGCGGACGGCGTGAAGGTGACGGTCGCTTGACTGTCAGTGGCTTCAGCGACGACGTCGGTCGGAGCACCCGGGAGTGTCGGCGTCACCGGTGTGGTGGCCGGCGTGCCTCCACCCCCACCACTTCCGGCCGCCGCGTCCGTGGCGGTCTTGGCGCCGAAGTAGAAGCCGATGACGGTCGTGAGCGCCGTCGTCAGCGCCGTCACCACGGTCTTCAACAGGTCACTCGCGTTGTTGCCGTTGCCGACGAGGAGCGCCGTCAACGCGATGCCGACGAGGGTGACCAGGACGAGCGCAATCGTCGTTCGCGTCAACCCTCGGGTGCTCCTCGGCTGAGTTCTGAGGGCGCTCGTCAGTGAGGCAAGGTCTCTGGTGGACAGCCGGTGATCCGGGTCATCTCCTCCCGCCGCCTTCACGAGGACAGGGAGCAATGTGTGGATCCGCCTGCTCGCGCTGACCCGGTCATAGAAGATCAACGCGAACCACAGGCCCGCAAAGAAAAAGATCACCAAGACGACAAACACGACCTGGCCCGTGCTACCGAGGTCGATCACCGAACCTGAGCCCGAAGAACCGGTGGTGGTCGTGGTCGTCGTGCCGTCCGCGGCCACGGCGGGCGCAACGGCGCCCAGCGCGAACAGGGTGGCTGCCGCAGCTACCGCGGTTCCGAACTTCGCCATCGTTTCCCCTCAGGCTCTGCGAGTGCCGGCCGATGATTGCACCTCGGGAGGCCTGATTCAACTGTCGGTCAAGCGGGCGGCATCACCTCCCGGTACAGCCCGTCCGCCTGGCTGACGAACCCGAGCAGTTCGAGCTCCGCCAGCGCTGCCGCGAGCTCACCGGCGGCAAGGCCCGTCCGGCGAATCAACTCGTCCGCGGCCACCGGCTCGTCGGCGACGACGGCGCGGACTCGAGCGGCAGGCCCGGTGAGCGCAGGCGGCTTCCGCGGGCGAGGAGACTCGATCCCGATCGCACCAAGTACCTCGGCCGCGCAGGTGACGGGGGTCGCACCGAGACGCAGCAGCGCATTGGTTCCGCGGGAGAGCTGCGACGTGATCTCACCGGGCACGGCGAGCACCTCACGACCCTCGTCGAGAGCGAGGTCGGCAGTGATCAGCGCCCCGCTCCGCTCGCGCGCCTCGACGACCACGGTTGCCAGAGCAAGTCCCGCGACGATGCGGTTGCGTGCCGGGAAGCGCCACGGCGCCGGCTCGACCCCAGGTGGATATTCCGACAAGAGCAAGCCGGAGGCCGCGATTTGAGCGGCGAGCGCTGCGTGCGCACGCGGGTAGTCGCGATCGATGCCGCAGCCGAGCACCGCGACCGTCGACCCGGCTTCGAGAGCGCCGCGATGCGCTGCGGCATCGACGCCACGGGCCAGGCCGGAGACCACCAGTGCCCCCGCCGCCGCCAGCTCACGAGCGAGCATCGTGGCAACGGCCGACCCGTAGGACGAGCACGCACGCGCGCCGACTATCGCGACGGATGGCCGCTCGAGCAAGTGCAGCGTCGCCTCGCCGCGCACGAAGATCCCGGGTGGCGGATCGTGAATCGAACGCAGACGGAACGGAAACGCCGACGCGCTTCGCGGCACCCAGCGGAAGCCGCGGCCCGCCAGGTCCTCGCGATATGCAGCCTCGTCGAAGCCGCGCAGAAAGGCGGCGAACCGGGTCGTCCGCGGTACGTCGACCAGATGCGACCCCGACTGCGCGGCGAACACCGCCGTGGCGAGCTCCGTCACTGGGTTAGTTCCGCGGGCGGCCGGTAGGAAAGCGCTTCGGCAAGATGCTCGGGCTCGACCGCCTGCGCGCCGGCCAGGGAGGCAATCGTCTCGGCAACGCGTGCGACGCGCGCGCGGCCGCGACCCGAGAGCGGCAGCCTCTCGACCGCGCGCGTCAGCAACTCGTCTGCGGCTTGCCCTCGTGCAGGTGCGCCGCCTCGGAGTCGCCGGCGGGCGGCGAGCACCCGCTCGCGAACAGCCGACGACGTCTCCCCGGGCGCCCCGGCCAGGTCGCCGGCACGCGGCCGCGGCACCGTGAGCAGCAGGTCGAAACGGTCGAGGAGCGCGCGAGAGAGCTTCTCCCGGTAGCGCTGCACGCGCTCAGGCGTGCAGGCACATTGAGCCGCGCCGTCCCCGCGGGCCCCGCACGGACAGAGGTTCATCGCGGCGACGAGCTGGAAGCGAGCCGGGAAGACGGCCCGGCCGGCCACGCGCACGACCGAGACGTAGCCGTCCTCGAGCGGCTGGCGAAGTGCCTCGAGGGCGGCACGCTGGAACTCCGGGAACTCGTCCAGAAAGAGGACCCCATGATGCGCGAGACTCACCTCGCCCGGCCGTGGCAGACCGCCGCCACCGCCGATCAGCGCCGCCACCGACGCGGAGTGGTGCGGAGCGCGAAATGGAGGGACGCGAACGAGCCCGCTCCCCGGTGGCAGGACCCCGCTCACCGAATGGATGCGCGTGACTTCGAGCGACGCCTCGTCGTGCAGGAGCGGCAGGATCCCAGGCAGCCGGCGTGCCAGCATCGTCTTGCCCGTCCCGGGCGGCCCGGCCAGGAGGACGTTGTGGCCGCCCGCAGCCGCGACCTCGAGCGCGCGGCGGGCGCGCTCCTGTCCGCGCACGTCTGCGAGGTCGGGGACGTCTGCGAGCGATTCGAAGTCGTCGGCCGGCGGAGGCGGCTCGGGCGGATCGCGCTCACCGCGGAGATAGGCCACGGCCTCGGCGAGGTGGCGCACACCGACCGGCGCGACCCCGGCGAGCGCAACCTCGGCCCCCGACTCTGCGGCGCAGACGAGATGCGTCAGCCCCGAGCGCCGCGCCCCCTCGGCGGCAACCAGCGCCCCCGGCACAGGCCGGAGCCGGCCGTCGAGCGCGAGCTCGCCGACGGCGGCATGACCCTCGAGCGCTTCGGGTGGCAACTGGTAGGAGGCTGCGAGCACGGCAAGTGCGATCGGCAGGTCGAAGCCCGACCCTTCCTTGCGCAACGCCGCCGGCGCGAGATTGACCGTGATGCGCCGCTTCGTCGGCCATTCGAGCTCGGCCGACGAGATCCCACTGCGCACTCGCTCCTTCGCCTCCTGGCACGCCCGGTCTGCGAGACCGACGATCGCGAACGAGGGCAGCCCCTGTTGGAGATGAGCCTCGACCTCGACGCGGCGTGGGTCGATGCCGACGAGCGCGTGGGTGACCGTGCGTGCGAGCACGCCGTCACGCTAGGCGGCAAGTCGTGACGTGTCTGTCACGACTCCGCGCCGAAAGCGTGAATCAGCGCCAGCGAGAGCGCTCCGCGAACGACGGCGGGATGAAGCCGTCGCGCGGGCGCATCCGCCAGAGCACGATGCTGCCGACGATCCATGGACTGCCGAACAGGAACGGCAGCCCCCAAGCCCAGAGCGGTGTGCCAGCGATCATGCGACCAGTATGCGCGCGGGCAACGCACCGTGTCGGATCGAAGCCCGGATCGTTACGAAACGCTTACCGGCGGGCCACGAGCACGTCTTCGAAGTACTCCCCCGCACGGCGGCCCGTGCGGCGATTCACGTGGCGCTGATAGCGCTGCTCGAGCACGAGACCGGACCGCGAGAGGATCTCCGGATACAGCTTACGACGGTCGTTCACGACGATCACCACTCGGCCCCCCGGCTTCAACACCTCCGCACATGCTCCAAGCACCTCGGAGATGCCGTCGACGTACGCTGAAAGCGCTGCCTTCGAGGTCCCGCGTGCCGCTGCCCCGATCTCCTGCTCCCGCAGGTCGTCGAGCCCGAGCAGCTCATACGCGTAGCGATGCTGTTCGTGGTAGTCGATCAGCCCCGGATACGGGGGCGACGTCACGACCGCGTCGAACGGCCCGCGCAGAGCGAGCGTGCGCGCATCGCCGTGCAGGACGACCGCGGACTTTCGCGAGCGAACGCGTGCGAACTCCTTGAGACGCGTCAGCGTGTCGAGCGTGTAGCGCCGAACGAAATGCTCTGCGTGGTCCACTGGGCGGCACTCGCGCCGATGCTTGTGGCACCAATATGGCTCGACCTGCGGCGCCTTCGGGAAGTCGAGATCGAAGTGTGTCGTGCGCCGCGCCGAGCGCGCCGCGCGTGTGAGAACGACGCGAAGCACATCGGCGTGCTCGTACTCCCCGGCCAGAGAATGGAAGCGCAACAGCTGCGCGCGCGCGTCCGGCGCGAACCAGCGGCGGACGTATGCCGTTGCGCCGCGCGCATCGCCTTCCCCACGCTCGAACCGCGCCAGCGCGTCGCGCAAGTCGTGCTCGAGCCGGAACGGATTGTGCCCTCCGGTCTTCACGTTCATCAGCAGACAGTTGAACGCTGCGATGTCGACGCCGACCGAATCAAGGCCGCTCTCGAGCGCCTGCACCAGTGTCGTGCCCGAGCCTGCGAAGGGATCGAGCACGCGGCCTCGGGCCGGCACATGGCGGCGGAAGAGCTCCTCCACGAGCTGGGGCACGTACTTCCCGAGGTACGGATGGAGCCGGTGCACGTGCTTCGTGCGCACGCGTTCGGGCAGCTCGCGCTCGGACCACGAGAGGTCGAGGTCGAGCCCGTCGTAAATCTGCTCCTGGGTGATCCCCACCAAGCAGAGTTCGCCGCGGGCTCGACGCTTCCTAGAACGCGTCCGCCAGGTGCTCGATCCGGCCGGCGCGCTCGGCAATCACATCGAAGCGAACGGTGAGCTCGTCGAGCTCGGGATGGCGAGCCAGCCAGGCGGTGGCGGCGCGGCGCACATGCGTCACCTTACGCGCGTCGACCATCTCCAGCGGGTCCCCGAAGCCGTCGCCGCTCTTCGACTTCACCTCGCAGAACACAACAGTGCGGCCGCGGCGCGCGACGATGTCGATCTCCGCGCCTGCGAGCCAACAATTCGTGTCGAGGATGCGATACCCGTGCAGGCGATACCAGCGCGCCGCGCGGCGCTCCGACGGATCCCTAGGCTGCGGGGAGGTAGGCGCGGGCACGCCACGACCTGCGGTGGATCTCGCAGGGCCCTCGCTCGCGCACGATCTCGGTGTGCGACGGTGTGATGTAACCGACGTGCGACGCGAACCCGTAGCCGGGATAGAGCGCGTCGGCGGTGCGCATATAGCGGTCACGCGTCACCTTCGCGACGATCGACGCGGCGGCGATCGCCGCGCTCTTGGTGTCGCCGTCGACGATTGCACGGTGCGGCGGCGCGGTCGGACCCAGCTTGAACCCGTCGACCAGGCACAGGTCCGCCGGTTGACACCCCCAGAGCGCCTCGCGCAGACCGCGCAGGTTGCATTTGTGCAGGCCGTCGCGGTCGATCACCGCCGCAGGGAACACACGCACGGTGACCACTTCAGCACAGGCGATCACGGCTCGGTACAGCTCGTCGCGCGTTGCCGAGTCGACCTGCTTCGAGTCGTTCAGCAGCGCAAGCGGCCGAACGCGATGGTCGCGCAGGCAGTCGTAGTCGAGGAGCACGCCCGCGACCACCAGCGGCCCCGCGAGCGGCCCACGCCCCGCCTCGTCTGCGCCCGCTACGAGCCGGGCGCCAAGGGCGCGGTCGAACCGGAGCAGCTTCTGGCCGGTCTGGCGGCGCTTCGGGGGCACCCACCGAGAATAGCCCGGGTCACGGGCGGTGCCTTGCTCGAGAGGTCGGAGTTTGCGAAGAAGTTACGACTGGCGGAGCTCGCGGACGCGAGCCTTCTTCCCGACCTTGCCGCGCAGGTAGTACAGCTTCGCGCGGTGGACGTCACCGATCTGCATGACCTCGATCTTGTCGATCTTGGGCGAATGCAGCGGGAACGTGCGCTCGACGCCGACGCCGAACGAGTTCTTCCGCACGGTGAACGTCTCGCGGGCTCCGGCGCCCTGCTTCTTGATCGTGATGCCCTCGAACACCTGGATCCGCTGGCGCGCACCCTCGATGACGCGGAAGTGGACGCGCACGGTGTCGCCCGCCTTGAACCGCGGCACTTCGCGCAGCTGACGGCGCTCGATGTCCTGGATGATCGTGCTCATGTCGAAAGGGGCCGGAGGCCGGGCGGAATCGTAGCAGCCGCCGCCGGCCGCCTAGCGAATCGTGATCCGGCTGGGCGGCCAGTAGGTGGCGAACACCTTCCCGATCAGGTTCGCTCTCGGGACGGTGCCCCACGACCGCGAATCGCAGGACGACGCGCGGTTGTCGCCCATGAAGAAGTACTGCCCCTTCGGGATCCGCATGCGGGCGATCGTTCTGTCGTCGCGGCGGTCCGGCTGGATGTACGGCTCGTTGAGGCGTTTCCCGTTCACGTAGACGTAGCCCTCCCGCTCGGACCACACGTCGCCCGGGAGGGCGATCAATCGCTTGACGAACGTGCCGCCCGCGCCGCAGCGCACAGCCGCGAGCGGCGGTGTCTTGAAGACGACGATGTCACCGCGCTTCGGCGACCAGAATCGGTAACAGAAGCGACAGGCGAGCACGCGATCCGAGAACCGCGCCTCACACTCGGAGCCCGGCCGCGCGCAGTGGAGAGTCGGCTCCATCGAGCTCGAGGGGATCCGGTAGGGGTTGACGACCCACGCCTTGATCGCGAGGACGATCGCAATCGCGCCGACGATCGTGACGAGCCAGTCGATCGTGATGCGCCAACCGTGCGGCAGGCCTTCGGTCAGATAATCGATCGGGTTCCTCAGCGGACTTGCTCCCTTCGCCAGCTTTCGATTCGTGCGTGGTCACCCGAAAGCAGCACGTCGGGAACCCGCCAGCCTCGGTATTCCGCAGGCCGCGTGTAGTGAGGGTACTCAAGCCCGCCACCCAGCTCGTCCGAGAACGATTCGAGCTCGCCGGAGCCCTCGCTCAACGCGCCCGGGAGCCGTCGTGCAATCGCGTCGACGACCACCATCGCCGGCAGGTCGCCGTTCGAGAGCACATACGGGCCGATCGAGATCGCGTCGGTCGCGAGATGCTCGACGATCCGCTCGTCGAAGCCCTCGAAGCGGGCGGACAGGAGCGTCACCCGCTCGGTCGAAGCCAGCTCTTCGACGACCGATTGGGTGAGTTGCCGCCCTTGCGGACTGAGCGCGATCACCGGGTGGCTCGGTGCGCCGCCGTAGACGGCGTCGAGCGCGGTGGCAACGACGTCAACCCGCAGCACCATGCCGGGGCCGCCGCCATACGGCTCATCGTCGACCTGTCCGTTCCGAAGCGGCGTGTGATCTCGATACGAGAAGAGCCGGAGGTCGAGCTCTCCTCCCAGCACGGTCGCAACCGGCCGTTGTTCGGTCAGCCACGCAAACGCGTGCGGGACGAGCGTGAAGACGTCGAGCTGCACTAGTCCGAGAATCCCGCCGCGACGGTGATGCGGTTCGCCTCGAGGTCGATCCTCAGGATGCACTCCTCCACCATCGGTAGCAGCACGCCGGTATCGAGCTCGAGCACGTCATTGGCCACGCCCGGTACCACGACTTTGACGCTTCCGAGCCCGCGCCCGTTCTCCTCCACCACCGGCAGCCCGACGAGCTGGAATGCGTAGTACTCGTCGTCCTCGGTGGCAGGGAGGGCCTCGCGCTCGACCTCGAGGGTTGCGCCACGCTCGACCTGCCGGTCGAGCTTGATCACCGGCCGCCCGGACGAGCGCCGATGCGCGACCACCTCCACCTCCTGGTCGCCGACGAGCAGGCGCGCGCCGGTCTTCCACCAGCGGTCGTCGCTCGAAGGCTGCTCGACGAAGAACGCGCCGTCGATCCCGTGCGGGCGGCCGACCCGGCCGAGCTGGACCCTCACGTCCGGCGGCTCTCCAGCTGCTCGATCGCCTCATCTCGGACGACCACAGCGAGCAGGTTCTCCGTGACGAACCCTGACGCGTGCGGCCACGCGCTCCGACGAGTCGCCGCGACCGCGAGGTCGACGTCGAACGGTGTGCGCCGGAACGATGGCTCGCCGTCCTCGAGCAGCGTCCAAAACGCCGCGACCTCGCCCTCGTAGGGCATCCCGACCGAGCCGGCATTCACGACCCGCAGCCCGTCGAAGCGGCGATCGAACTGATGATGAGTGTGGCCGATGACGACGGTCCCCTCGACCGCTGCGAAGGTCCGGAGGACGTCCTCGTCGGGGGTGATCGCCGTCGTGATCGGCGTGTTGCTCGCCGGGGCGGCATGGCAGTAGAGGACGCCGTCAACGGTGGCCGCCAGCGGGAGCGACTGGAGCCACTCGACCTCGCCCGGCGCGAGCTCGGCGCGCTCCCACTCCTCTGCCAGGTCCTCGCAGTTCCCGCGCAGCACGTACGCGTCGAGCGACCGGATCGTGGCGACAGTCTCCCGCGGATACGGGCCGTAGAGGTAATCCCCGCCGAAGACGACGGCGTCGACCCGCTCCTGCTCGACCTCGGCGAGGACGGCGTCGAGCGCCCACGGCATCGCGTGGATGTCGTAGAGCGCCGCGACCTTCATTCGGGATCAGCGATCTCGACGAGCACGCGCCGCCCTTCGCGGGCGGCGCTCGCGCGCACGAGCGTCCGCAGGGCGCGCGCGATCCTGCCCTGGCGGCCGATCACCTTGCCGACGTCGTCGGCGGCAACATGCAGCACGAGGACGAGCGTGCCGTCACGCTCCTCCGTCTCCACGCGCACGGCTTCCGGATCGTCGACAAGCTCGCGCGCGAGATACGCGAGCAACTCCGCCACTTCAGATCTCGCTACTTCTCGATGCCGGAGATCTTGATCAGCTTCGCGACCGTCTCGGTGGGCTGTGCGCCCTTGCCGAGCCAGTCCTTGACCTTCGCCTCGTCGAGGTCGATCGTCGAGGGGTCGGTCTGCGGGTTGTAGCGCCCGACGATCTCGAGGAACTTCCCGTCGCGGGGCGAGCGCGAGTCGGCGGCGACCACGCGATAGATCGGGTTCTTCTTCGAGCCCACGCGGGTGAGCCTCAGCTTGACTGCCATTCGATTCCTTTACCTCCGTCCGGCCTTTCTGTTCTTGCGCTTGACGCCCGTCTTCCGTCCGGCGGACAGAGATTGCGGCGCCTGCTGGTTCGGGAGGGCCGGCATCTTCCCCCGCCCCATCTGCTTCATCATCTTCTCCATCTGCTTCCGCGCTTCGAGCAGTTGGTTGACCTGCTCGACGGTCGCTCCGGAGCCGTTGGCGATGCGAATCCGCCGCTTGCCGTCGATCACGATAGGCGAACGGCGCTCTTGTGGCGTCATCGAGAGCACGATCGCCTCGACCCGCCCCAGCTGGCTCTCGTCGACATCGACGTCCCCGAGCTGGTCCTTCATGCCCGGGATCAGCTTCAGGATCCCCTGGAGGGGCCCCATCCGGCGCAGCATCTTGTAGGCCTTCAGGAAGTCGTCAAAGGTGAACTGGCCTGCGGCCAGGCGCTTCTCCATCTCCGCCTGGTCGTCCTCCTCGACGGCCGCCTCGGCCCGCTCGATCAGCGTCAGCACGTCTCCCATGCCGAGGATGCGCGAGGCCATCCGGTCGGGGTGGAAGACCTCGAGCGCGTCGACCTTCTCGCCCATCGACGCGAACTTGATCGGCTTGCCGGTGATCGCCTTGACGGAGAGCGCAGCGCCGCCTCGCGCATCGCCGTCGAGCTTGGTGAGGATGACCCCGTCGAACGCGATCCGCTCGTTGAACGCCTCCGCGACGTTCACGGCCTCCTGGCCGGTCATCGCGTCAAGGACGAGCAGGATGTTCTGCGGCTTCGCCTCGTCGCGAACGCGCGCGAGCTCCGCCATCAATTCTTCGTCGATCTGCAGCCGCCCCGCGGTGTCGACGATCACCGTGTCAAGGCCGTCGGCGCGTGCGCGCTCCAGGCCGCTGCGCGTCGCCTCGACCGCATCCTTCGTTTCGGTGCGATAGACGGGCACCTGGATCTGCTTGCCGAGCTGCTCGAGCTGGTCGATCGCCGCCGGGCGCTGCAAGTCGGCCGCGATCAACCCGGGCTTGCGGCCCTGCTTGCGCAGCTGGAGCGCGAGCTTCGCCGAGGTGGTCGTCTTACCCGAGCCCTGGAGGCCGGCGAGCAGGATGACCGTGAACTTGCCGAACGCGAGCCCCGACTCGCCCTCGCCCATCAACGCAGCGAGTTCGTCGTGCACGACCTTCACGACCTGCTGACCCGGGGTCAGGCTCTTCAGGACCTCTTCGCCGAGCGCCTTCTCTCGAACCCGCGCGACGAAGTCGCGCACAACGGTGAAGTTGACGTCGGCCTCGAGCAGCGCAAGCCGGATCTCGCGCATCGCACGCGAGATCGACTCCTCGTCGAGCTTGCCCTTCTTCCGGAGGTCGCCGAGAGCGTTCTGGAGCTTGTCTGCGAGGCTGTCGAACACGACCGCGCATGGTAGCGGCGCGTCTTTAGGATCCAGGCATGCCCTATCTCGCTGCAGAAGACCGCTACAGCCACATGCGCTACCGCCGGACCGGCCGCAGCGGCCTCCAGCTGCCCGCGATCACGCTCGGGCTCTGGCACAACTTCGGCGCCGATCGTCCCTTCGAGACGAGCCGTGCGATCCTCCGGCGCGCCTTCGACCTCGGCGTCACCCACTTCGACCTGGCCAACAACTACGGCCCGCCCTACGGCTCGGCCGAAGAGACCTTCGGGCGCGTCTTCCGCGCCGACTTTCGCCCTTATCGCGACGAGCTCGTCCTCTCGACCAAGGCGGGCTATGACATGTGGCCCGGCCCGTATGGCGAATGGGGCTCGCGCAAGTATTTGCTCGCGTCGCTCGACCAGTCGCTCGGGCGGATGCAGCTCGACTACGTCGACATCTTCTACTCGCACCGCTTCGATCCCGAGACACCGCTCGAGGAGACGATGGGCGCGCTCGATACGGCCGTTCGTTCCGGCAAGGCGCTCTACGCGGGCATCTCGTCGTATTCGCCGGAGATGACGCGTGAGGCCGCGGCAATCCTGCGCTCACTCGGCACGCCGCTCCTCATCCATCAGCCCTCGTACTCGCTGCTCAACCGCTGGATCGAGCCGGAGCTGCTGGCGACGCTCGACGAGCTCGGCGTCGGCTGCATCGGCTTCTCGCCGCTCGCACAGGGAATGCTCACCGACAAGTACCTCAACGGGATCCCCGAGAACTCGCGCGCGGCGGAGAACAGCTCGCTCTCGCCCGATTTGCTGACCGAGGAGACGCTGGCGAAGATCCGCGGGCTGAACGAGCTCGCGAAGAAGCGCGGCCAGTCTCTCGCACAGATGTCACTAGCCTGGACGCTGCGCGATCCCCGCATGACCTCGACGCTGATCGGAGCGTCGTCGATTGCACAGCTCGAGGATTCGCTCGGCGCGCTGCAGCGGCTCGACTTCTCCGACGACGAGCTCGCGGAGATCGACGGCTACGCGACCGACAGCGACATCAACCTCTGGGCGCGCTCCAGCTCCAACTGACGGTGCACGTCATTCGGCCACGAGGGCGCGCGCGAAGTCCGGCGCATCGAAGGGGCGCAGGTCGTCGAGGCCTTCGCCGACGCCGACGAGCTTCACGGGCAACCCGAGCTCGTACGCGATCGCGACTGCGATGCCTCCTTTCGCCGAGCCGTCGAGCTTTGTCAACGCGACACCGGTGACCCCGACAGCCTCGGTGAAGAGCCTCGCCTGTTGCAAGCCGTTCTGGCCTGTCGTCGCATCGACGACGAGCAGCACCTCGTGCGGTGCGCCGTCGAGCCGCCCCGCGATCACACGCCGCACCTTTGCGAGCTCGTCCATCAGATTCGTCTGCGTGTGCAACCGGCCCGCGGTGTCGACGATGACGACGTCGGTGTCCGAGCCGATCGCGTCGTAGGCGACCGCTGCGGGGTCGCCACCGCGCTCGCCACCGACGAACCGCGCACCCGAGCGCTGCGCCCAGATCTCGAGTTGCTCCTCGGCGGCGGCGCGAAAGGTGTCCGCGGCACCGAGGGTCACGGTGCGACCGTGCTCACGCAGCTTCTGCGCGAGCTTGCCGATCGTCGTCGTCTTGCCCGTGCCGTTGACGCCGACGACGAGCAGAACCGCCGGCTCGTGCGCGAGGTCGAGCGTCGACGGCTCGCCGAACAGTGCAGCGATCTCTTCCGCGAGCGCCTCGCCGAGCTCGGTCAGATCCTGCCGCGCCTCGAGCCTCCGAATCAGCTCGGCGGTCGCCCGGACGCCGACGTCCGCGTAGATCAGCGCTTCTTCGAGCCGCTCCCACGACGCATCGTCGCCCGGATCGAACGCGGCGACGGCCAGTTGCTCCGTCAGCGCGCGGCGCGACTTGCCGAGCGACTCACGCAGCCGGCCGAAGAACCCGCGCTGCTCGACCTCGCTCTCAGCGGGCGCGTCGGAATCGCCCAACAGCTGTCCCCAGCTTCTCGCCATTGCCGAGGGAAGACTGTCAGGCCGCGGCGTCGACGCGGTAGGAGTGCCGGAAGCTCGCGAGCGCAGCAGCGCTCGCGATCCGCAGCCCACCGTTCGTCGCGAGCACGTTCTCGGGCCAGTCGTGCCGGCGCCGCTTCAACGCGGTGAACCAACCGTGCTCGTCGCGCTCCACGAGGAACAGCTCGACCGTCGTCCCCTCCAGGATGAACGCCCGCTTCCAGGGAAAGCGCTTGCCATCGATCCAGTCGAACGGCAACGCGTCGACGGCGCTCCAGTCCGCTGCCGGATAGAGCACGTCGAGGTCGACGTGCTCGCGCGGCCGGATCAGCCCGCGGAGCTCCTCGCCCCAGCCGCCGAAGATCCAGGTCTCGATGTCGTGCTCCTCGAGCAGGCCGACTGCACGCTCGACGAAGGCCAGATCGTTCACGCCGTCGCTGCGATCTCCTCGTCGCGCGGCAGCCGCCGCGAGACGATCTGCGAGATGCCGTCCGTCCCCATCGTGACGCCGTAGAGAACGTCGGCGGCCTCCATCGTGCGCTTCTGGTGCGTGATGACGATGAACTGCGCGCGATCCGCATAGGTGCGCAAGAGCTCCGTGAAGCGGCTGATGTTCGTGTCGTCGAGCGCAGCCTCGACCTCGTCGAGGAGGTAGAACGGGCTCGGCCGCGCCAGGAAGAGCGAGAACAGGAACGCAATCGCACCGAGCGCCTTCTCGCCGCCGGACAGGAGGGACAGCCGCGTCACACGCTTGCCAGCCGGACGAAGCTCGACCTCAATCCCAGGCTCCTCGTCTTCGTCTTCCGGCTCGGTCATCCGCAGGCGCCCTTCGCCACCGGGGAAGAGGGTCGCCGCCACTTCGTGGAAATGCCGCTCGACCGCAGTGAACGTCTCGGCGAAGCGCGTTTCGACCGTGGTCGTCAACTCGTCGCGCAGCTTCTCCAGCTCGTCGAGGCTCTTCTCGAGGTCGGCGCGCTGCGCGGTGAGCTCTTCGAGGCGCTCCTTCTCTGCGTCGTACTCCTCTTTTGCGAGCGGGTTGACCTGGCCGAGCTGCTCGCGGCGCTTTTCATAGCGCGCGAGCTTCTCCGCGAGCTCGTCACGATCCTCGCCCTCGGCGGGCTCGACTCCGGCAGCGTCGAGGCGGCGCCTCGCCTCGTCGCGTTCTGCGTCCGTGCGGGCCAGCTCGACGTCGACCGCTGCCAGCTGCTCACCGGCGGTGCCCGCGGCCCCGCGCAGCTCGACCTCCTCGGCGCCGAGGCGGCGGAGCGAGGCGCCGAGCTCCGTCGTGCGGGCCGCCTGAGCCTCGGCACGCCGGCTGACCGGTGCCTCAAAGTGCTGGATCTCGATCGCGAGCGCCTGCTCGAGCCGCTCGGCTCCGCCCACGAGCCGCTCGAGCACGAGCTCGTTCGGACGGCGGGAACGTGCGGGGTCGGCGTCGGCGAGGGCCCGGGCGGCACCCCTGGCGCGCTCGGCGGCCTTCTCGGCGGCCAAGCCCGCCTCCGCTGCCCGCTCCGACAGGTCTGCGGCCTCGAGCCGCAGCCCGGCCAGCTCACCGGTCGGCTCGGCGGTGCGGCCGCCTGCGCTGCGCTCCGCCGCGAGCGCGCGGACGTCGGCCTCCGAGACTGCTCGCCGCAGCTCCGACTCGCGCGAGGCGATCCCCCGGAGCTCCTCGGCGAGGCGGCCGGTGCGCTCCGCGAGCGGCGTCTCGAGCCGGCCGGCTGCGGCCGCGACAACTCTCAAGGTCTCATCGAGCCTTTCGGCCCCGTTGACGATGCGGGCCAGCCGCGCCGCCTCGACGCGGCGCACGTTCCGGAGGTGCGCGACCGGGGCGAACCGTTCCGCCGCCACATGTGCCTGCTCCGCAGTGCGCTCGACGTTGGCCGCGGCCTCGGTCGCCCGGGCTGCGAGCTCGTCGACCTCGGAGCGGAGGTCGCGGCGGCGCGAGTCGAGCTCGAGCAGGACTGCCTCCGCCGTTTCGCCCGCGAACCACAGCTCGCCGCGCTCGGGGTTCCAGCCGATCCCGTCGTCGGTGACGGCGGGCACCGTCGAGGCGAGCAGCTCCGCGCGCGGGAGCACCGGCACGTTCACGAGCTCGCGCGGGTCCTGCCCGACGAGCACCAGCACCGAGCCGAGCCCCGACGCCTTCGCCTTCTCGATCAACTCCAGGCCACGCGTTGGATTCGCCGCCAGCACAGCGGAAGCGCGATGGCCGAGTGCCGCGGCCGTCGAGCGCTCGGCGCCCGCCTCGACTTCGAGCAACTGCAGCGCGAGCTGTTCGCCCTCCTCCGCCAGCGCTCGCGCCGCGGGCGGGAGCCCTTCGCGCTCGGCAAGTGACTGCTCGAGTGCGACCAGGCGCTCGCGTGCGAGACGCACGCGTGCGTCGAGGTCCTCCTGCTCCCGCAACGCCGTGCGCGCGGCAGCGTCGGCGTCGTCGGCAGCGCGACCGAGCTCCGCAGGCGACGGGCCGGCCGGGACGTGGCGCGCTTCGGCAAGCTCCGCCCGCAGTTCAGAGAGGAGCCGCTGCGCCGACTCGTGGCGCACCCCGAGCCGCTGCGTCGCGCCCCGCAGAGCGAGCAGAGCGTCACGCTTGCCGCCGGTCAGATGCGACTCCGTCTCGGCGCGACGAGCCAGCACCCCGTCGAGCTCCGCAGCCAACGTGGACTGCGCGCTCCGCTCGATCGCCGCGATGCGCGCCCAGCGGCCTTCGGCCTCGACCTGGAGGCGAGCACGCTCGGCGGCGGCTGACTGTGCGGCCGTCGACGCGTCGCGTGCAGCCTCCTCGAGCCCGAACGAAGCCGATGGATCGAACGCGCGCGCGGCTTGCAGTTCCGAGCGCAACGACGATGTCAGCGATGCGGCCGACTCCCGGCGCAGGGCGATGCGCTCGCCTCCGCTCCGCAGGCAGTAGAGCGCTGCGGTCGCCTGCTCGCGCGCCCCGGCGGAATCGGTCAACTCTTCCTCGGCGCTCTCGCGCTCGGCAACGAGGGCGCTGATCTTCTCCTCGAGCACACGGCGCTCGTCGGCCGTGACGGCGCGGCGCTGCTCGGCCTCGGCGCGCCGCAGTGCGAGCCGCGCGAGATCGAGCGTTGCGATCGCGGCCTGCAGGCGCGAGATCTCGACGCCGAGCTTCTCGGCGCGCTCGGCTGCGGTCGCCTGCAGCGCCAGTGGACGCAATCGCTTCTTGACCTCGTCCTCCAGGTCGCGCGCGCGCTCAACCTGCACCGCCACCCGGGCGAGTTTCAGCTCGGCGCGATGCCGACGCCGCTTGAAGCGGCCGAGGCCCGCTGCCTCCTCGATCAGCTCGCGCCGTTCGGACGGCTTCGAGTTGAGCACCGTCTCGACGCGGCCCTGCGAGATCACCGAGCGGAGACCGCCGCCGAGACCCACGTCCGAGAGCAGCTCGACGAGATCGATGCGCCGCACAGGCGTCTTGTTGACGAGATACTGGCCTTCGCCGCCGCGGTTCAACCGCCGCGCAACCGACACTTCGCTGTACGGCAGCTCCGGCCACGCGCCGTCGGCATTGTCGAACAGCAGGTCGACCTCGCAGAAATCGGTCGGCCGGCGGTCGACCGAGCCCGAGAAGAGCACGTCGTCGGGTTTCTCCGCGCGCAGCTCACCCGGGCTCATCGACCCGGTCGCCCAGAGGATCGAGTCGGAGACGTTCGACTTCCCGGAGCCGTTCGGCCCGACGACGACCGCCACTCCCCGTTCGAGGTGGATCTCGACCGGGTCGACGAACGACTTGAAGCCGCGCAGCTTGATGGCTTTCAGGTGCACGCGGCACCCAGGCTACCGAGCGCCCAGGACGCCGCTCGAGCCGCCTACTTCGTCCCTGCACCTACCAGCAATTCGCAGGGGCCGGTGAACCCGCCGGCACTCTCGAACTCGCGCAGAGCCTCCTCGATCTCGGCCCACGTCGCCGCGCGACCGGCCTCGTCGAGGCCCGCGAGCATCTGGTGGAGCGCCCCGAACGACTCCCGCTCGAGCTGTGCGCACTCGGCCGCGGTCGAGAGCCGCAGCGGCGAGTCGACACGGTGCACCTCGACGTCCTCGAACCCCGCCCCCTCGAGCAACTCGCCCAGGTTCGTGGCCGAGAACGGCCCCGGCAGGCCCGGGCCCGGCGGCGGCAACTCGGCGTTCTTGCGGATGATCGAGATCGGCACCGAGAAGAACCGGTTCTTGTCGGGCTCCGAGAACACGATCGCTGCGTAGCGTCCGCCCGGCCGCAACGCCTCCTTTGCCGTGGCAAGCGCGCCGAGCTTGTCCGGCAGGTACATCAGTCCGAGTCGCGAGATCGCCGCGTCGAACGAGTCGGGCTCGACGTCGAGCACCTCGCCGTCCAGCACACGCGTCGCGACATTGGCCACGCCCGCCGCCCGCGCGGCCGCCGCCGCCTCATCGAGGATGTTCGAGGAGATGTCGGTCGCGAGCACGAGTGCACCGCGCCGCGCCGCTTCGATCGACTGTCCACCCGAGCCCGCCGCGATATCGAGCACACGCGTCCCCTGGCCGACGTGTGCCGCGTCGAGCATCCGTTGCGTGGCCTCGCCC
>DATBBH010000180.1:0-3024 GCA_036271075.1 Gaiellaceae bacterium
CCAAATCGCGCTGTTCTTGATCGCCGTGACGAGGATGCTCGTCGTGAACAGCGCCTTGTAGTTGTCGAACCCGACAAACCCCTGCCCGAAGCCCTTGCTCCAGCTGAAGCCGTTGTGGCCGTAGAAGCTCGAGACGAACGTGAAGATCGTCGGATAGATGATCCAGACCGACAGCAGGACCGCAGCAGGGAACAGGAAGCCGATCGCGACGGCGTTGCGCCGTATCACGCCCGGCCTCCCGTCCGGCGGAACCGCCACCACGGGCGGTTCCGCCGAGATGCTCCCGCTGCTCAAGCTACTTCCCGGACTTGTACGCCTTCGCGGCGGCCGACTCGAGCGAGGCGGCAATGCCGTTGACGTTCGACGGGTTCTTCAAGAAGTCCTGGAAGATCTTGAACTCACCCTGGCCGACCGTGCCGCCGAACGAGGCGGGCTGGAGGTCGGAGAGGTCGAACCTGAACACCTTCGCCTTGCCGACCGCGGTCGCGGTCGCGCGCGTGATGTCGTCCGGATATGCGCTGGCGGGCACGGTCTTCGCCGGCGCGGTGTAGCCGCCCCGCTTTGCCCAGATCGTCTGGGCCGGGCCGGTTGCCAGATAGCTGACGAGAGCCCGACTGGCCGGGGTGTCCTTGAACATCATCAGCTCGTCGCCGCCGCCCTCGACGTAGTTCTTCGTGCCCCCGATCGCGGGGAACGGGAAGACGTTGTAGCCGGAGACCGGCTTCAGCTTGTTCGACGACGCGACGACGCCTGGAACGAAGTCGCCTTCGATCACCTCTGCCGCCTTCGGGCTCGTCGTGAACACGTTCGAGACCGAGGTCGGGAAGTCGGTCTGCAGCGCCCCCGCAGTGCCGCCGGCGATGTTGGTGCCGTCACCCAGCACTTGTCCCATCGTCTTGAGGGCGTTCTTCACCGACGGGTCGGTCCACTTGATCGTGTGATGCGACAGCGCGTCGTACTTCGCGGAGCCGGCCTGCCGGAGGTAGATGTTCTCGAACAGGTCGGTGAGCGTCCAACCGTCTGCTCCACCGATCGAGTAGGCCGGTGTGCCGGAGGCCTTGAGCGTCTTGCCGACGGCAAGGAACTGAGCCCACGTGGCGGGTGGCTTGACGCCGGCGTTCTTGAACGCGGCGACGTTGTACCAGACGGTCGACTTGTTGGCGCCCTTGATCAGGAGGCCGTACACGTGGCCCTTGATCACGCCGATCTTCGCAATGTCGGGCGGGTAGTTGGCTGCCAGCACGCCCTTGGCGAAGTCGATGTTCTTGAGCGCGCCCTTCTTCTGGAAGTCGTTGACCAGGCCCGGCTGCGACACCGACGCGAGATCCGGCGGGTTGCCGCCCGCGACTGCAGTCGAGAGCACGGTCGGCGTGTTGTCACCGGTCGACTTGTAGGAGACGCTGACGTTCGGGAACTTCTTCTTGAACCCGGCCAGGACGGCCTCGAACGACTTCTGCTCGTCGCCGCTCCAGACGCCGACGATCGAGAGCTTGCCGGAGACGCTCTTCGTGCTCGTCGGCCCCGAGTTCTTGGTCGCACCCCAGCCTGCTGTGGCGAGCACGGCGACCAGCGCGGCGGCGAGCACGCCGGAGTAGAGCCACTGTCGTTTCACGATTGAGCTCCTTTCGGGAGGTCGTAGATCCCCATCCCCGTCTCGGGGTCGAAGAAATGGAGTGCGCGGGTGTCGACGACCGCCGACACCTCATCGCCCTGCTTCACGCGCGAGCGTGCGCCGAACCTGCCGACCACGATCGCCTCGTCCTCGCTGACGCCGATCTGCGGCTCCGTCTCCGAGGCACCTGCGTCCTTCGCGAGCTCGCGTATCTCGTCGGTTTCGGCGTGAGCGCCTTTGATCGCGAAGTGGGCCATGATCTCGGACCCGAGCGACTCACGCAGCTCGAGCCTGCCCTTCAGGATGCGTTCGGTCGGGAAGTCCGACTCGAGCGCCGCGTCCTCGAGGTCCTCGGGACGGATGCCGAGCACCACGCGCTTGCCGCTGAACGCCTTCAGGCCCGGGCGTTGCTCGAGCGTCTCCGTGCCGAGTGCGATCTCCTGCTCGCCGACCTTCGCGGCCAGGCCACCGTTCGCGGACTCGATCGTCGCATCGAGCATGTTCATCGACGGGCTGCCGATGAACCCGCCGACGAAGAGATTGAGCGGACGGTCGTAGAGCGTCTGCGGGTCGTCGACCTGTTGGATCTCGCCCTTCCGCATGACTGCGACGCGGTCGCCCATCGTCATCGCCTCGATCTGGTCGTGCGTGACGTACAAGGTGGTGACGCCCAGGTCGGTCTGGAGCTTCGCGATCTCCGCGCGCATCTGCACGCGCAATTTCGCATCCAGGTTCGAGAGGGGCTCGTCCATGAGGAACGCGGCCGGCTGACGCACGATTGCGCGTCCCATGGCGACCCGCTGCCGCTGGCCGCCCGAGAGCGCGCGGGGCTTGCGCTTCAGAAAGTCCTCGAGCCCGAGGAGCGTTGCTGCACGGTGGACGCGAGAGTCGATCTCCGACTTCGGCATCTTCTTCAGCCGCAGGCCGAACGCGATGTTCTCGTAGACCGAAAGGTGCGGATAGAGCGCGTAGCTCTGGAACACCATGGCGATGTCGCGATCACGCGAGGGGACGTGGTTCACGACCTTCTCGCCGATCCTCAGTCTCCCTTCGGAGATCTCCTCGAGGCCGGCGACCATCCGAAGCGCCGTGGTCTTGCCGCACCCGGACGGGCCGACGAGCACCATGAACTCGCCGTCTGCGATCTCGAGGTTGACGTCGTTGACCGCGCGCGTACCGTCCGGATAGATCTTGCTGACTCTCTCGAACGCGACTTGCGCCATGCCCACCCCCAGTCTCCGAAAGGGCGACGGTCGAAACGACGCGATACTACGACTTTTCCACCGGCCCGTGCATCAGGCTGCAAGCCGTTGCTCGACGACCTCGGCGCGACGAAGCTTCGGCGGTGCAGCCCGCGGAGGCAGCTTGACCGCCGCGGCACCGACGGCAGTCATTGCGAGAGCCGCACCGCC
>DATBBH010000181.1:0-36903 GCA_036271075.1 Gaiellaceae bacterium
CAGGACGTGTTCAACGGCCAGGTCGTCGTGAAGATCTCGACCGACGGGAAGATCCTGATCATCGGCAAGCTGAACTTCGCGCAGGATCACGTCAGCATCAGCGGCCGCCTCTACGCCGACCTGTCGCACGTCTCGAGCGGCAACGTGACGGTGCTCTTCCTCGCCGACATCCCGGATCAGATCCAGCTGCTGACGATCTACGGCAAGCTGAAGATGGGCTTCCGCAACTCGACCGGCCAGGAAGTCCAGTTCGACGTCGTCGCCCCGCCGTCGACCGGCGGCAGCACGATCGCCCCGACCGCGGCCGTCGCCGATCCGTCACCCGTCAACGGCTCGATCGTCCTGACGCGGCTGACGACGCCGTCGACGCAGTCGACGATCGACATCACCTACCAGACCGCTCCAGGCGCGAACCTCGACTACCAGTGGATCCTCGATCACTACTCGAGCCTGCAGGTGAGCGGCGCGGGTGTGAACGACGCGACCCTGGTGCCGACGGGCGTCAAAGCCGTCTCCGCCGTGACCACCGCCGGCGGCATCGCCTACGGCACGCTCGACCTCGACACCGTCAACCACCGCGTGACGCGCACCGTCAACAGCGTCACCGACGTGATCGTGTCGCTGACCGACCTGCCTGGCTCGACGGACGCGCAGCTCCTGCTCGCGGCGATCCAGAAGGTCGGGACGACGCGCTTCCGCTACACGCTGCCGACGCCGACGTGGAAGCTCGGCGAGGTCGTCGTGACCTTCGCGGACGACGCGCTCAAGAACGCCGACTCGACCGACGCGGCCGGCAACGTCACCACCGGCACCAAGTCCGATCCGTTCGCGCTCACCTTCACGGTCGAGGGCGCGTCGGCACGGCTCACCGACCCGGGCCTCAACGGCTCGATCGACGTGAACGTGATCAACAACCGCAACTGGATCGACGTCACCTTCACACCGCCGTCCGGCATGCTCATCAACGGCGGCTCGATCACCGACGCGGCGCCGGAGTTCGCGCTCAGTGGCCCCGGCGTGGGCTCGATCGTCCTCGACGCGTCGCGCGCGCCGTCGCTCGTCTCCACGGACTCGACGACGAAGGCCGCCACGTACCGCTACTGGCTGATCGGGCAATTCGTGACCGGCGACGTCACCCTCACGTATCTGCCGAACAGCTGGTCGGTGTCGTTCTCGACGACATCGCCGACGCTCGACTCGCTGTCCCTCGGCGGGACGCAGTTCCTGGTCGTCATCTTCCCGAACGTCAACTCGGGCCGGACGATCATCGACTCCTCGATCGCGGACGCCGTTGACAGTACGCACCCGCAGGAGATCGCGATCTTCACCGTCACGACCGGCTGGACGGTCACCGTCGACGACACGATCGTGCCGGTGAAGATCGGCACGAACACCTGGCAGTACACGGTGCACGTGACCGGCCCGGCGACGTCGACGGCAGCCTCGATCGACGTCCAGTACGAGTTCAAGACCGGGACCTGGCAGGACAGCCCGGACGGCACCGCCACCGGCGCCGCGGACGTCACCTTCACCGAGGACCCGACCAGCTCGGCCGCCGACAACTTCAACAATCCGACGAAGAGCCCGCAGGTGCGCCAGACGCTCGCGACCGCGCTCACCGGCGCGACGAACATCGTGCTGACGCTCCCGACCTCCGTCGCGTCGGGTGTCCCGGCGGGCTACAGCGTCGACCCGAGCACGGTGACGAACGCGATCTTCGTCGACGACAACACGACGCTGGACGGCATCCAGCTGCACACCTCGAGCGGCAACTGGACGATCACGCTCGACGACTCGGCCGCGCCGCAGCAGATCGGCTCGAGCAACCAGTGGCAGTTCGCGATCATCATCACGCAGCCCGGCTCGGGGGCGAGCTCGAGCGCGACGATCGCCCCCGTACTGCAGAACACCCTCCCGGACGCCGCTCTCGGCTACTTCGCCCCGGCGTCGGCGACCGAGGCGACCCAGCCTGGCGCCACCCAGACCTACGCGAGCGGCTCCGATGCGCTGTCGAACACCCACACGTTCCTCGACGTCCGCTTCGTCGGCACGCCCGGCTACACGGCCGACTCGCGCACCATCCTCGACGCCGGCAACGAGTTCGCCTTTGGCGGCTTCGGCGGCAGCGGCGTCGGCTTCTGGGGCGGCAACGGCAAGGTGCTCCAGGTCGGCGACGACGTCTACCGCTTCATGCTGACCGGCGACTTCCGCCCGGGCGAGGTCGACCTGAACTTCATCCAGAACACGTGGGACCAGTACTCGGGCCGCGGGCCTCCGACCGCTTCCACGCCAGCACCTGGACCTGGGTTCAACGCCCAGTTCTCGCTCAGCTTCAACGTCGTCGGCGCCACGGCGGACCTCGTCCGCACCATCCCGGCAACGGCGACGGCACCCGAGACCGTGGTCGCGCTCGGCGGCGCCACGATCGGGCAGGACGTCATCAACGCCATCGGCTACGTGGAAGTCCGCTTCCACGCCACCTCCGGCAACTCGATCGACGCCACGACGATCAACGGCGGCGAGCTCGAGCTCCGCGACGCAGCCGGCAGCCTGGTCACCCTCGGCGCGCCGCAGCGCGTCGGCACGACCGACATCTACCGCTACTCGTTCACGGGCCAGCTCGTGACCGGCAAGTACACCGCGACCTTCGTCGCCGGCTCCTTCTCCGACACGAGCGGCGCGCAGAACCTCGTCGAGACCGAGTTCTTCACGGTCGTCGTCGCCACGGCGAACCTGGCCGACCCGCGCCCGAACCAGCAGCTCGACACGGGCCTGCTCAACGACCGCGGCTGGATCGACGTCACGTTCGGCTCGAACGGCGGCCAGGCGGTCAACCCCGACACGATCACGGATTCCGGCGCCGAGTTCACGCTCGTCGCTTCGGGCGACACGATCGTCGTCGACGGCGCCGCCGTTCTCGTCGACGCTGCGACGTCGAAGTACCGCTACTTCTTCACCGGCTATAAGAGCGGCGGCTCGCTCGCCATCTCGTTCGTCTCGGGCAGCTGGGACGACACGACCGGCGCGCACGTGACGAACACGGCGACCGCGACCTACGAGTCCCTGTCGCTGCTCGCGAACCGCACCTACATCGACGTGACGCTGAACCCGACCGCAGGCTCGCAGGCCGACCTGACGACGGTGAACGGCGACGAGATCACGCTCTCCGGCTCGGGCGTCGGCAACGTCGTAGCCGTCAGCAACGGCGTCACGCAGATCGGGACGACCAACACGTTCCGGTACCTCTTCACGGGCGACTTCGCCCCGGGCACCGTCAACGTCGCGTTCAACGCCAACAGCTGGAAGGACACGGCCGGCAACTCGGGCGTCGCGTCGAGCAACAGCTTCACGGTCATCAAGCAGGCGCAGTCGTTCTTCATCGAGATCAACGGCGGCCTGATGCTGCACGCGCCGTTCGTCGACGAGGCACTCGTCGAGCTGAAGGCAGACGTGACGCTGGAGATCGACACGGCCCGCAACGTGTTCACGTTGACGTTCTCCGGCCAGCTCAAGCTGATCAAGCTCGGCACCGTCGGCGCGACGGCCGGCCGGTTCGTGCTCGACATGAGCAACACGCTTTCGAGCGGCCCGCAGCTGTGGGGCGTCGCGAGTCTCGAGACTAACTTCTCGGCGCTCGAGCCGTACGGCATCTTCCTCTTCGCCAAGGGCTTCCTCGAGATCAACACGACCGAGCAGACGCACGTCGAGACGCTGTCGCTGCCGGGCGTCGGGACGGGCGGGGCCGATCTGGTCAAGACGTTCACGCTGCGGCCGCAGAGCTTCGCGCTCGAGCTGGTCGGCCAGCTGCGCGTGCGGCCGCCAGGGACGACGACCGACCTGATCCGGCTCCAGGGCGGGTTCTTCCTGTCGATCGACCCGGCGAAGATCCAGATCTACGCGACCGCGGAGCTGTCCTTCGGCGTCGGCGACGCGCAGCTCACCTACGGCCAGGCGACGGGCCTGATCATCGTGCGCACCGGCACCGACGGGGCGACGCCGGGCGTGGCCGGGATGCTCACCGTCGGCTCCTCGGCCGGCCTCGGCATCCCGGGCATCGGCAGCCTCTTCTCGATCAGCGGCACCGTCTCGGTGATGTTCAACACGACGAAGCAGGATCAGGTCTTCCAGATCCCGGATGACTTTCTGCCGCTGCTGCACCCGGGCGACCCGACGTCGATCACGATCTTCAAGTCGGCGCCGGGCCTCGACGGCCTGCGGAACCCGAACTCGCCTCCGGGCGGCGAGATCTACGTCTCGGCGACGATCAACGCGCAGATCTCGATCGGCGGCGTCATCACGCTGAACGGGTTCATCCAGATCCAGGTCGGCGTCGACAGCTCCGGCAACGTGCGGCTGCAGATCGTCGGCGCGGTGGGGACCCAGATCGCGTTCCTCGGCTCGCTCTCCGGCCAGCTGAACCTGACCGTCACGCTCGGGCCGAACCCCGGCGTCGTCGGGCGCGTCTTCCTGACGCTGCAATCGAGCTCGATCCCGGGCATCGAGCTCGGCGGCGAGTTCCTGCTCGAGATCAACACCTATTCGACCGACCAGACGATCCAGACGTTCAAGACGAAGACGGTCACGCAGCCGAGCGGCCACGTCGCCTTCGACGGGTTCGAGCGAAACGCTGCCGGCAACCTGGTCGTCACGACTCAGACGATCACGGTCCACGGCGGCTTCCAGCTGCTGATGGCCGGCCACCTGGTCATCGCGAGCACGCTGCGGATCGACGCCGAGGTGCTGTTCCGCCTGGAGCTGACCGGCGCGAACGCGGGCATCGAGCTCGTCGTCAACGGCTCGATGAACCTCGCCCCGATCGGCAACGTCGCGCTGATCGACAGCGGCTTCCGGATCAACGCGCAGGGCCTCGTCGCCCGCGTACAGCTGCAGCTCGATGCCCACTTCGGCGAGAACATCGGCCTCAAGTTCTCGCTGGGCGCGCTGCTCTCGCTGAACACGACCGGCAGAACACAGACGCTCGGCTCGAGCACCGTCGATCCGGGCTTCCGCCTGCACATCGAAGGTGACATCGAGTTCCTCGGCTTCATGAAGGGGAGCGGCTTCGTCGACATCTCGGTCTCCCCGACCGGCTTCCAGCTGCTCTTCGGCGTCGACTTCGAGCTCGGCGGCCTGACCTTCTCGGCCGACGGCGGCGCGGCGGTCGTCGGCGGCCTCCATCCGGGCTTCGCGATGAAGTTGAACGTGCACGTGGTCGCTGACGCGCTCGTCTTCTCGATCGACGCCAGCGGCACGATCCAGATCAACACGTCGGATGCTCCGCTGATCGGGATTGCCGCGAACTCCTTCCTACTCGACGTCAACGGCAAGATCGAGATCCTCAAGGTCCTGAAGTTCGACGCCGGCCTGAAGATCGTCGTCCTCGGCAGCCACTGGTCGTTCAACGCGCACGCCGACGTCGACTTCTTCGGCATCGTCCAGCTGAGCGGCTCGATCTTCCTGGACGATCTCGGCAACTTCGACGTTCAGCTGAGCGGCGGCATGACGCTCGGCTCATCGTCGTTTGGACTGATCGGCACCTTCCACTTCCGGATCCGCTCGCAGGCGACGCCGGGCGTCTTCGGCAACACCTACGACTTCGAGCTCTCGGGCGGCGCCCGCGTCGAGGCGCGCGTCTTCGGCATCACGCTCGCGGGCGTCGGTCTCGACTTCTCGTTCTCGGCCCACGGCTCAGGCCGCACGAAGATCGAGCTCAGCGTCACCGTCTCGATCGACCTCGGGCTCTTCTCGATCTCGAAGACCGCGCACTTCACGATCGGCTACCTCGAGCTGCCGAAGCAGGTCTACCTCGCCGCCGAGCAGAGCGACATCCACCAGTGGGATTCGACGAACGGCGGCGACCTCTACCTGAACGTCGGCAACCGGGTCACCCAGGACGGCGACCGGAACATCGGCGACGGCGAGCCGAACGAGTCGTACCTGATCGAGCAGCTGACGGGCACCGCGACCGACGCGACGATCAAGGTCACCGCGTTCGGCCGCTCGAACATCTTCCCGCACGTGCACAGCATCCACGGCGACTTCGGCGCCGGGAACGACTACGTGCTGATCGCCGACAGCGTCAAGCTCCCGGTCTACATCGACGGCGGGGCGGACGACGACGTGATCATCTACCGCGGCTCCAACCCGGCCTCCACGCTGAACGGCGGCAGCGGCGACGACTACGTCGAGGCGTCCGGTCCGGCCGCGATCGCGATCGACGCCGGTACCGGCGACGACGTCGTCCAGCACACCGGCGCGGGCGTCGCGACGATCAACGGCAACGACGGCAGCGACCTGATCTTCGGCGGCCCGAGCGGCACCGACGTGATCTCGGGCGGCGCCGGCGACGACACGATCAACGGCCCGGCCGCATCGATCCACGGTGACGGTGGCAACGACACGATCAACATCACGCTCGACACGAACACCCCGATCGCACTCGACGGCGGCACCGGCACCGACACGCTGAACACGTTCCTCCGCCCGCAGAACGACACCGTCGACGTGGCGAAGGTCAGCACCGGCAACCTGACGCTGACGCTCAACGGCACGCCTTACACGCTGTTCGGGTTCGAGAACCTGCACATCGACGGCCGCGGCGGCGCGGACGCGTTCGTCGTCCACGACCTCGAGAGCTCGGGCCTCGCGACCTTCCAGATCGACTTCGGCCACCAGTTCCTCGTCAACGGCACGACCACGCAGGCGGTCACGGTCGCAGGCAAGACCTACAACCGGGTCGTACCGAACGTGATCGAGTCGCTCGACGGCGCGGCGGACAGCCTCTACATCTACGGCTCCGACACGACCGACGACCAGTTCATCCTGAGCGCGACCGGCGCGAACGCGCAGACGGGCAAGTACACGCAGCTGGCGGTCGCCCGCTCGCGGATCAACTCGAACGGCACGGTCACGCCGCTCTACTCGATCACCGTCACCCAGAGCGTCTTCGGCGAGGGCGACGCGATCACCGTGGACGCGGGCGGCGGCAACGACGTGCTGGACGCCTCCGGCCTCGGCATCGCCTCGAGCGCGCAGGGCATCCAGCAGACGAACCAGATCGCGGTCACGCTGATTGGCGGCGCCGGCAACGACCGCTTGATCGGCACACCGTTCAACGACGTGCTGAACAGCGGCGACGGCAACGACGTCGTCACGGGCGGCGAGGGTCTCGACACCTTCATCGACAGCGGCGGCATCGACACGCTGATCGAGTCGTTCGACACCGACATCGGCCTCTTCGACAGCACGCTCGTCGAGGGTCACATCCTTGGTGACGGCAAGGCGCAGGTCATCACGATGATGGACGGCGTCACGGCCTCCCCGGAGGTCCAGCGGATCCAGCACCAGGCCACCGGCGGCTCCTTCAAGCTGATCTACGGCACGCCATCGCCGGCCACGACCACCGCGGCGATCGCCTTCGACGCGAGCGGCGCGACGGTGATGAGCGCGCTGGTCGCGATCGGCGCGCCGGTTGCGAGCGTCGTCGCCGCGCCGCACACAGTCAACGGCGTCACCACCTACACCTGGACGGTCACGTTCAGCAACCACGCCGACCAGCCGATCCTGCAGGCGGACTCGAGCTCGCTGACCGCGCCCGCGGGTGTCAGCACCGCCGTGGTCGTGAACACGACCCAGCCCGCGGTTGCAGACGCCGACGCGGTCGCCGAGGTGCAGCGGATCACGCACAGCGGTGCGGGCGGCACCTTCGCGATCTACCTCGACTCCAACCCGAGCATCCGCGCGGTCGTCCCGTGGAACGTCACGGCCGCCGCGTTGCAGACTGCGCTCAACACCACGCTCGGCCTGCACACGACCGTCGCGCTCCGCCCGAGTGACTCGACGACGTGGGAGATCACGTTCCGCAACGCGGCCGGCGACGGCATCGCGATGCCGCAGCTCCGCGTCGACGATACGAACCTCACCCCGGGCGGGACGATCCACGACTCGCCGACCCAGGCCGAGCTGCAGGCGACGTTCAACGAGGACAACCCGACGATGCGGCTGCAGGACACCGGCGACCGCTACGCGGCCGGCGCCACCGTCGAGAACCTGAAGGGGATCTTCGAGAACGCGGTCATCAACGGCGGCGAGGCGCGGAACATCATCGTCGTCGGCGACGGCGACGGGAAGATCAGCGTCGGCGGTGCGGTCGTGAACGTGACTCCGTGGAGTGGCACCGCGACGCTCGACAACAAGGGCGAGAGCAACCCGGTCGGGCAGACGGGCGGCCTGAACGAGCTCTACATCGTCAACCTCGGCGGCAGCAAGGGCGGCACCCGGATCAGCGTCGTCGACACCGGCGGCACCTCCGGCAGCGACGAGATCATCGTCAACGGCACCGACGCGCCCGACACCGTCACGCTCGACGCGACCGGCAGCAACCTGACTCGCACCGGCTACGTCACCTTCGGTGACCTGGCGACGCCGTCGTCGACCGACGTCGTCTCCTTCATCGCCGTCGAGTACGTCAGCGTCAACACCTTCGGTGGCGACGACAACGTCCTGTCGAACGACACCGCCGCCGTCACGCTGATCAACCTCGGCGGTGGCGACGACACGCTGACCGTCGGCACCGTGCCGCTGAAGCCGGACCCCGGCAACCGGACGCTCGAGTTCCCAGACGGTGTCCCGGTGGTCGACACCGACAACCTGACGAACGGCAACTCGAACCCGATGTACGCGATGGGCGAGGCCAACAACGACGACTTCGAGGTCAACTACAACCGCGCGAGCCTGTTCCTGCACGGCGGCGCGGGCAACGACCGCTTCGAGCTGAAGACGTTCCTCGTGCTCCGTGAGGATCAGGCGAACCCGCAGGCGATCACGAATCTGACGACGGTCTTCGGCGGCGAGGGAAGCAACCGCTACGACTACCTGCAGGACGGCCCCGTGCTGATCAACGGCGGGCCCGGCGACGACACCCTCGTCTTCGTCGGCACGCCGATCGGCGATACGTTCATCATCACCTCGAATGTGATCGCGGGCGCCGGCCGGATCGCGAACTTCCGCGGCATCGAGTCCGTCGAGGTCGACGGCGGCGGTGGCAACGACCAATTCTGGGTGCTGTCGACGAGCGAAGACTTCGTGCTGACGATCAACGGCGGCTCTGGTGACGACGTGATCAACCTCGGTGGCGACCCGCCGCCGCTCCTGTTCGACCCGCCGCCGGTGTCGTACACGCCGCCGAAGATCATCGTGCAGCAGCCGCCGACCCTGAGCTTCGTCACGACGAATCTCAACTACGGCGACTGGACGTTCGACTTCGACCTCGGCTTCTGGAACTCGCTGATCTCGACGTTCTTCGGCGTGACGAGCTTCCTCGACCAGGCGGTCGCGGCCGTCCAGGCGACCATCCAGGGCTGGTTCAACTCGTGGAGCCAGAACGTCCCGAACTTCCAAAACCCGACGATGGCCTACGACGGGATCAGCGCCAGCGCGATCACCACGTCCACGTTCTTCGGCCTGATCACGAGCACGGAGATCAGGATCGTGGTCAACAACCTGCGGGTCAGCTACCAGCGCGGCGTGCTGACGACGTCGACACCGGTCGAGATCCAGCCGCCGACGGTCACCGTCGACCCGCCGCCGTTCCTCTTCAAGGTGCCGGCCAAGTCGACTGTCGAGGGCATCGCGGGCCGCGTGATCATCGACGGCGGCAGCGCGATCGAGACCGCGGGCGACACGATCGTGGTGCACAACGGCGCCGGCCTGGCGAACGCAGGCCTGCTCACGAACCGGTACCTGCCGCGCTACGAGCAGGTCGGGGAGGATCCTGCCACGGGCGCGCCGATCTACGTGCTCCAGACCTCCGACGGCACCCCGACCGGCTCGCCGATCGAGGATCGCTACGTCTCGCTCGAGGGCATCGGTCTGAACATCCCGCTCGACGGCTTCGTCGGGCCGGACGGCCACAGCCTGAACTTCGGGATCCTGATCAAGAACGTCGAGGGCATGGACCTGCGCCTGGCCGACGAGCCGAACGCCGGCTCGCCCGCAGCGACCCGCAGCGACGACTTCACGGTCGCCCTGCTCGAGCAGCGCGGCTCGGCAACCAAGAACGACATTCGCACCGGCCTGCTGGACGGAACGAGCGCCGACCACATGAACCTGCAGCTCGTGCTCGGCGCAGGTGACGACAATGTCACGCTCAAGCAGACGACCGGGAACGTCACGATCCTCGGCGGCGCCGGCAGCGACACCGTCACGATCAGCGACAACCAGACGCTGTCGCACATCGGCGGCGACGTCCGTTTCGACGGCGCCGCCCACATCGACGAGGTCTCCTCGCAGGTCGCGACGATCGGCGACCTCGGCCTCGGCTCGAACCCGGTGTTCCCGCTCGTCTACGCGCACACCGCGGGTGCGATCGCCGGCCACCCGATCCTGTCGTACACGGATGCGAACGGGCACGTCATCAACTACCAGTCGCCGCCCGACCTCGAGCCGATCGTGTTCGCAGGCAGCGGCGGCGTCCGCGTCTACTCGGTCGCGCTGCGCGCGAACGGCACGATCATCCAGGACTACGTCCAGGAGCTCGGCGTGCCGGAAGTCGACCCCGTCACCCACGGCCCGGTCTACATCGACGCCAACGGCCAGCGGACGCTCGTGCCGGCCGACGCCAACGGCTTCCCGAACACGCGGTCGTACGTCGCGAGCAACGACCCGAGCGCGCAGCTGCTGTATGTCAGCCCGACCGGCTCGACGCCGGTGCCGAGCTCGGTGATGGTCGTGAACACGGCCGGCGCCGACATCACCGTGTACGCACGCCCGGTCGGCACGCCGGACTGGAGCACGGTCGTCGTCGAGGTCAGCAACGACCTCTCGAGCTGGACGTCGACGAGCGCCGTGACAACCCCGGTGAACGTGCCCGGCGACAACTTCCCGAGCACGGTGTACATGCACTCGTACAACGTGAACGGCACCGCGGGCTCGACGTGGAAGTACGTCCGGGTCCGCTCGACGAACGCCTTCCAGCTCGACGCAATCGGCATCATCCCCGGTCACGGCGGCCCGCAGACCTCGTCGACCGCAACGGCCTTCCCGACTGCCGTGCAGAGCTCGAGCCTGTCGAACGCGGTCGTGCCGGGCGCGGCGGGGGCCCCGAACGGCACCTACGTCGACCTGGGCGGTCAGAACATCGTCTTCAAGTCGACCGGCACCGACACGCCCGCGCTCGTCCAGGTCAACCGAGTCACCGACGTGCCGCTGACCCGGTCGGTCGACGTCCACACGTCGTTCGCCGGCGGCAACGACCAGCTGATCGTCGACGGCTCGCTCGACGGCGGCAGCGACGGCACGCTCGACACGGTGCCGGTGCCGTTCGACCACATCGCCAGTGACGGCTCGATCCAGTTCAACGGCGGCACCGTCACCCAGAACCTGACGCTCCTCTCCGGCCAGACGACGGCCACGCTCTCGCAGCCGGCCGCCGACCCGACGCTCCTGACCGTGATCGCGAAGCGCCAGCTCGCAATCGGCGGCGCGTTCGGCTACACCCGCAGCGGCAACACGGTGATCCTCGGCTCGTCGGTGGCGCTCGGCCCCAACGTGGTCGTCCAGCTCCGCTACGACACCGCCCTCGGTGTCCGGACGCAGACCTACAGCGGCAACGCCGCGCAGACGCTGACGCTCGTCGACACGCCGAACGGCTCGCTCTTCACGGTCACGGTCTTCGAGGTGCTGCCGTTCACCGTCAACGGCTCGACGCTGACCGTCGCCTCCGCTTCGGTCGACCGCACGCTGGTCGTCAACTTCCCGGCCTCGGCCAAGTACTACTTCGGCGGCGAGCAGATCTTCAGCGCCGCGACAGACCAGACCGGCCGCGTCATCCTGACGCCGGTCAACCATGCCGCCGGCGACACCGCGTACGACCCCTACAGCACGTCGGCGGTCGCGCTCCGCGATCCGTTCCAGAACACCATCCAGCTGACGAGCAACGACCCGCTGGTCGCGTTCAACGGCGACCCGGTCCTGCACTACGCCGGCGAGACCGTGACGTACCTCGGCGGCGAGCCGGTGCTCGACGAGTCGGGCCGCGTCGTCCTGAACGCGGACGGCTCGATCTTCACGCACGCGGCCGGTCAGGCGCGGATCCAGGATCGCGGCGACGACGCCTACGTGGCCGACTCGAAGCTGTTCCCGTATGCCACGTCCCTCGACCTGCTCTCCGGGTCGCTGATCCGGAACCCGCTCGCCTCGCTCGTCAGCCCGGCCGGCTGGCATCTCGACCTGACGCGCGACAAGGTCGTCGCGGTCATCGTCCACAGCCAGCAGGCGCTGTTCGCGCTCTACGGCGGCACCGACTTCACCCTTGGCGGCACGGGCAACGCCACGCTCTCGTTCACGGCGGCCGGCCTGGCCAAGCTCGCGGGCCTCACTAGCGTCCAGCTCGAGGTCACGTTTGCGCTGCGCGCCTTCCACCTGAGCGGCGACCAGCAGACGTGGACAGGCACCGAGGCCGTCGCGGTCGGCGACCCGGTCGTCACCGGCTCCGGAAACACGTGGACGGTCGTCACCGACAAGGACGGCCACCCGGTGCTCTACACCGCCGCGACGATCCTCGACTCGCACAACCACCCGATCCTGCACAAGCGCGGTGAGCAGAAGTTCTCGGTCGCCGGCAACACCGTCACGCCGCTCACCTACGACGGCCAGACGCTGATCGCGAAGCAGTACCTCGGCAACGAGGCCGCGACGTACTTCGGCGGCGAGCAGGTCTACTACAGCGCCACCGACCCGGTCACCACCGCAGCCGACGTGCGCAACGTGCACCGGCTGACGATCGGCGCCACCGTCATCACGTACACCGACTCGAGCTTCCCCGTCGGTGTGGGCGCGGGCACGCTGCCGTCGGCGACGACGCCGATGGCGCTGACCGTGCACCTCGACGCCGGCGACAACACCTTCACGATCGCCTCGACGCAGGAGGGCACGACGCTGCTCACGACCGGCGCCGGCAGCGACCGGGTCGCGATTCGCTCGACCTCGGGCGCTACGACGGTGCAGACCGGCGCCGGCAACGACACGGTCGACGTCGGCAGCGAGGCGGGCCTCTGGTCCGAGGGCTTCATCGACGTCAACGGCCGGACCAACTTCATCCAGGCCGCGCTCACGATCGACGGCGGCGGTGACTCCGGGGACCAGCTGAACGTCGACGACACCGGCAGCAGCGCGGGCAAGACCGGCACGCTCACGTCGTCCACGCTCACCGGCCTCGGCATGGGCGGGACGGTCACCTACACAACCTTCAGCGACCTGAACGTGAATCTCGGCAGCGGCGACGACACCTTCACGATCCTGAGCACGCACGCCGGGACGACGAAGGTCGAGGGCCGCGGCGGCAACGACACGATCAACGTCCGGACGATCACCGGCAACACGACCGTGATCGGCGACGGCTCGACGACGACGATCTCGTACGACGGCAACATCGTCTCGACCGGCATCGGCGACGACCTGATCCAGGTCGGCTCGAACGCGGGCGTCGGCAACCGGAACTTCGAGGGGACGCTCAGCGGCATCGTCGGCCACCTGACGATCGACGGCGCCGTCCAGAACGACGTCGACCGCCTGAACGTGGACGACAGCGGCGACCCCGTGGCGCGCACCGGCCGGCTCGACGGCACGACCGTCACCGGGCTTGGCCTCGGCTCGGGGATCACCTACACGCGCTTCGAGGCGCTGCAGGTGAACCTCGGCACGCAGAACGACACGTTCCATATCGCCTCGACGCACACCGGCACGACGCGCGTCAGCGGCGGCCCGGGCTCCGACACGATCACGGTCCAGCAGGTGCTCGGCGGCACGCAGATCGAAGGCGACGACCCGGTCGTCGCGCCCGCTGAGACGTTCACGGCGGACGGCTGGACGGACATCCACACCCACCGCGTCCTCGACGGTGTCACCCCGATCACCGTCACGGTCAACGGCGTCACGAAGACGCGCGGGGTCGACTACACGTTCGCCTACGGCGACGACACGATCCACTTCCTGAGCGCGGTCACCGGCACCGTCGTCGTCACCTACGGCGGCAGTCCGTCGGCCTTCGCCCGGACGACGACGTCCGGTGGCGGCGGCCAGGATCACGTCTACGTCAACGTCAGCGGCCTCGATTCCGGCGGCCACCCGATCGAGACGCACGTCAACGGCATCGGCGCATACCTCGCGATCGACGGCCAGCTACAGAGCGACCTGACGACCGTGTTCCTCGCCGGCACGCCGTTCTCGGCTCCCTACCCGATCTCGACGATCGACGTCCACGACTCGGGCCTCCCGACCGACGCGAACATGCTGACGATCTACGGCACCGACGACGAGCTCATCAGCGACAACTTCCTCGTCCGCCAGAACTTCGTGGCGCTGCTGCCGCTGAGCGCGACGCAGACCGCCGAGCGCGTGAACTACGACTTCACCCTCAACCGCGGCGTCCAGATCTTCGGCCGCAAGGGCGATGACATCTTCTCGCTCGACGACACCAGCACGATCTTCACGATCGACGGCGGCCAGGGCGACGATCGCTTCCAGATCGGCCAGATGTTCCAGGCTCCGCGCGTGCCGGGCGGCTCCGACCCGACGATCCCGCTCGATCGCGCCGATGACGCCTTCCCGACCGTCCATACGACGCGCGGCTACCTGTCGAACGGCATCAGCTTCGACACGACGATCGACGGCGGTCAGGGCGACGACGTCTTCACCGTCTTCCACAACGGCGCGAACCTGATCCTGAACGGCGACTCCGGTAACGACTCGTTCAGCGTCCGCGCGTTCGCGCTGTTCGGCTCGACGGCGATCGACCCGAACCAGAAGACGACCAACGTGTTCGGCGGCCTCGGCAACGACTTCGTCGAGTACACGCTCAATGCACCGGTCTCGATCGACGGCGGCGCCGGCACCGACACCGTCCACATCATCGGCACCGAGTTCAGCGACACGTTCGCGATCACGAACCAGGGTGTCTACGGCGCCGGCCTGTTCGTGCAGTTCGTCGGCATCGAAGTGCTGAACGTCGACGGCCTCGAGGGGAACGACCGCTTCGTCGTCTACAGCACGAATTCGTTCCTCTCGACGAACCTCTACGGCGGCGACGGCAGCGACACCTTCGAGGTCGGCGGTTCGAACGACGGCCTGCCCGTCTCGGTCGAGTCCAACGACCTGCGCGGGTATAGCGGCCTGATCCTCAGCTCCGTCGAGAGCGTCGACCCGAATTACCAGAACGTAGTCGTCGACGGCGTCTCCGCGAACGTGATCGACAACGAGGCCGCCGGCGTCATCGTGACGCCGCTCGGGCTGATGCGCGTCACCGAGGGCTCGACGCAGTACGCGCAGTACACGGTGCAGCTCTCCAAGGCGCCGGCGAGCGGCAACGTCTACATCACGGTCTCGCCGACCGAGCTGACCGAGCAGGATCTCCAGAACGGCGCACTCGGCCTGGCGCTCGTCGACCCGGTCACGGGCCACCTTGTGCCGTCGCTCGTCCTCACCTTCAACGCCGCGAACTGGAACGTCCCGCAGGTCGTCCAGGTGGCGGCCCTTGCCGACAACGCGCCCGAGGGCGCCCAGAAGCAGGTCAGCGAGTTCTTCACGCCGGCCGCCGGGACGACGACGCTGACCCTGCAGCACGCGCCGGCGTCGATCGAGTACGTCAAGGTGAACGGCGCCAAGATCCGGCTCAGCCAGGCGATCCTGAACGGCAACGCCCTGACGCTCCCGGCCACCCCGGCAAACGCCACGGTCGAGGTCGCCTACATCCTCTTCGACGGCGCGCTCTCGACCGCCCCGATCCGCGAGAGCGTCCGCGCGGACAGCTCGCCCGAGTTCGTCGGCGCGAAGATCCCGCTGATGGTCGTCACCGTCGTCGACGGCTCGACCGCCGGCAACTCGGTGGGCGTCGTCACGACCCCGTCCGCGGCCACGATCGCGGCCGGCGGCACCCCGACGGTGACCGAGGGCGGCGCGGGCGACACCTACTCCGTGCAGCTCTCGAGCATGCCCACCGCATCGGTGACGGTGACGGTGACGAGCGACGGCCAGGTGCTCCTGAACGGCCTGACGACGTGGACGCACACCTTCACCTCGCTCGACTGGAACGTCGCGCAGGTGATCACTCTGAGCGCGCTCGACGACTCGGCGCCGGAGGGCTTCCGCACCTCGTCGCTGCACACCACCGTGAGCTCGCCCATCACGACCGACGGGCCGGGCCGCTTCGACGGCACCTCCGTCCCGGACATCCAGGTTCGCGTCGTCGACAACGACACCGGCGGCGTGCTGATCCAGCAGAGCGGCGGTTCGACCGACGTGATCGAGGGCTCGTCGGCCGGCGACACGCTCTCCGTCGTCCTCACGAAGCAGCCGGGGACCGGCAACGACATCCACGTCACGCTGAGCGCCTCGCCGACGCTGTTCGGAACGCAGCTCACGACCGCGACGAGCGCGAAGACGGTGCATTTCTGGAACGGGACGGCGTTCGTCGACTCGATCACCCTCACGTTCACGCACGACACCTGGAACCTCCCGCAGACCGTGACCGTGTTCGCCGTCGACGATGCGATCGTGAACGGCGACGGCATCCAGGTGTTCGCGCCGAATGCGCGCTCGCTGGATCAGATCCGCGGCCCGCTGAACATTCAGGGCGGCGACGACGCGACGGCCGACACGTCGATCCCGACACCGGTGCTCTTCGCCCACGAGACGCAGGGCGGCCCGTTCGTCCCGCCGTTGAACCCGAACCTGATCAGCGACGAGACGCAGCAGACCGACGTCCTTCAGGTGCTGAACAGCGACAGCCTCGCCAACGACACCGGCATCCTCACCGGCACCGGCATCACCGGGCTCGGCATGGGCTCCGGCATCACCTACAACGACATCGAGCTGCTTCGCCTCGACCTCGGCCGCAGCGACGACAGCCTGCGCATCGACTCGACGCACGGCGGCATCACGATCGTGAACGCCGGCCCGGGCAACGACCGCATCAACGTCCGCACCGTCGCCGGCCCGACGACGATCAACGGCGAGGACGGCAACGACATCATCGACGTCGGCACCAACTTCACCGGTGTGTGGCCCGACAGCTGGAACCACGCCGTCTCCACGCCGGCCGGCACGCTCGCGCAGATCCGCTCGTACCTGCGGGTGGACGGCGGGCTCGGCACCGACACGCTGAACGTCGACGACACAAGCGACACGACCTCCGACGTCGCGATTCTCACCGGGTCGACGATCGACGGAATCGATCTCGGCAGCTCGCCTGTGCAGACCGTCACGATCCGGCACGCCTCCGGCGGCACCTTCGCGCTCGTCGTCGGCGGCCTCGCGACCACGGCTCTGTCGCTCGCCGCCACGTCGGCGCAGGTCAAGGCCGCGCTGCTCGCGCTCCACGTTGCGCACGTCACCGACGTGGTCGTGAACCGCGCCGGCAACACCTTCACGATCGGATTCCTGGGCGACGAGCTTCTGAGCCCGACGGCGGTCGCGATCACCGTCGACACGAGCCAGCTGGTCTCCGACGGCTCCACTCCGACCGCCGGCGTCACGAGCTGGGCGACCAGCCTCGCGCAGACCCTCGACGTCCGCGGAAGCGGCACCTACCACGTCACGGTCGGCGCCGGCTCGATCGGCTTCGACGTCACCGCCGCCATGAGCTCCACCGACTTCTTCACCGCCCTCAAGGCTGCGATCCGCGCTGTCGACCCGACGTTGCTCAGCGCCGAGGCCGCCCAGTTCCCGGCCGGCGACTGGGGCCCGGGTGTGAAGGACATCCTGGTCGACAAGGTCGGGTCGAGCTTCTTCGTCACCTACCAGGGCCTCCTGCGTGGCACCGTCGCCGACGCGTTCGCGCTCCACATTGCGCCGAACTCGACCGTCACCCCGACGAGCGGCGGCGCCGCCACGGTCACCCTGAACGCGGTCGGCGGGACCTTCACGCTCACCTCAGGCGGTGCCCGCACCTACGCGCTCGCCTACGACGCGACTGCCGGCGCGATCGCGGCCGCACTCAACGCACTGCTCGGCACAGGCGTCGTCGGCGTCGTCCGCAACGGCTCGACCCTGTCGATCACCGGTCTCGGCACTGCGTCGCTCACCGTCGACGACGCGAACCTCGACAACCCGCTCGCGGTCGCCACCCGCCGCTCGGGCATCGGCTACAAGAACATCGAGGTCCTGAACGTCGACCTGGGCTCCGGCGACGACGTCGTCAACGTCCAGGGCACGAGCGCGATCACCAACGTCTTCGGTCACAACGGCAACGAGCGCTACTACGTGTCGTCGCTCGCGAACGAGACGCTCGCGAGCGCGCAGACGACCGACCTGCTGCTCGGCAACCTCGACGACCTGCTCGGCAACCTGAACATCGACGCCGGCGCCGGCCGCCACCGCCTGTTCGTCAGCGACGAGGCCGCGGTCGTGGGCGACCCGAACGTCTCGATCACCGACCACCCGCTCGCGACGACGCGCCTGCCGCTCACCGAGATCGAGATCAGCGGGCTCGCTCCGGCAGCGATCGACTACCAGGCCGCGACGAATGGCACCTTCGTCGACGGCATCACCGTCTGGAGCGGCTACGGCAACGACACCTTCAGCGTCGACGGCACACACCGCCGCGCGACCGTCAACGAGATCACGACCCTGAACACGGGGCTCGGCGACGACAACGTGACCGTCAACCTCGACGGCAACGACGGCTCCTTCGTCCTGAACACCCAGGGGCCGTACAACCAGTTCCTGTCGCTCTCCGACAAGGACGTCGTCAATGGCGCCGGCTCGTCGCTGCCGCTCGTCGTCTTCGGCGGCCAGGACGACGACCAGATCACGACCGGCACCGGCAACGACATCGTCGTCGGCGACCGCGGCCGCGTCCTCTACTTCGACCCGACCCTCCCGGCGCCGGGAGCCGGCCTCACCGAGGCGCAGCTCGAGGCGCTCGCGAAGATCGTGCTCGGCCACGGCGGCCCCGGCGACAAGACCGACGGCATCGCCCGCCTCGTCGGCTACGTCACCAGCGTCGACACGACGGTCGGCGGCAACGACACGATCACAACGGGCCTGGGCAACGACGTCATGCTCGGCGGCGTCGACGCCGACACCGTGAACGCCGGCGAGGGCAACAACGTCGTTCTGGGCGACAACGGCTTCGTCGACTACGCCGTCACCGACACCAACCCGGCGACGCTCGACCGCGTCTTCTCGATCGACCCCGCGACGGGCGGCAACGACACGATCACGGTCGGCAACGGCGACGACATTGCCGTCGGCGGGAACGACGGCCAGCTCGTCACCGAGACGCCCGGTCCAGCGCCCGGCACCTGGACGTCGCACGTGGCCTTGACGGCGACGAAGGGCGACACGATCACCGCCGGCAACGGCCGCAAGCTGGTGTTCGGCGACAACGGCCAGATCACGCGCGCCGCTTCGGGTACGAGCCTCTTCGGAGCGCTGCCGATCACGCTCGGCCTCGTCACCACCATCCAGCCCGCACTTGGCGGCAACGACACGGTCACCACCGGCACCGGCGCTGACATCGTCCTCGGCGGCGTCGGCAACGACACGATCACCGCAGGCGACGGCGACAACATCGTCCTCGGCGACAACGGCTACGTCGACTACACGGCGGCCGAGCGCAGCTACTCGGTCACGAGCGCCGGCGACGACCTGAACCCGGCGACGATCGACCGCATCTCGACCACCGACTCGACGCTCGGCGGCTCCGACACGATCACGACCGGCCTGGGCTACGACCTGATCTTCGGCGGCACCGCCGGCGACACGATCAACTCAGGCGCCGGGAACGATCTCGTCTTCGGCGACCACGGCCGCCTGCTCGCGAACGCGGGTGGCGGGATCAACGCGCGCGCGCTGCCGATGGCGACGGCGGTCGATCCGTTCACGTTCACCTCGATCGACACGCAGGCCTCCGACCTCGGCGGCAACGACGTGATCCACGCCGGCGCCGGCGACGACATCGTGCTCGGTGGCCAGGGCGTCGACTGGATCTGGGGCGAGGCAGGCGACGACGACATCATCGGCGGGCACAACGTCCAGGGTGGCAACGACCAGGGCGACGTGATCGACGGTGGCACCGGCAACGACGCGATCGCCGGCGACAACGCGGTGATCCTGCGCCGCGGCGACAACCAGAGCCCGCGCTTCCGCTCCTTCGGCGGCGCGATGTACGACGCGAGCGGCAACGTCGTCGGCGGCATTACGAGCGGCGCAGCCCAGCTGAGCCCCGACAGCGTCGCGGGCCGCGACATCCTGATCCTCGACCACAGCGCCGCGATCGAGTCGTCGCAGCCCCTCCTCTTCGGCAACGACTACATCGCCGGCAACGCGGGCGACGACGTGATCTTCGGCGAGCTCGGCAACGACACGATCCAGGGCGACGGCTCGATCGATTCGTTCTTCACCGGCAGCCCGGTCGGCGCGTCCCGCACCTCGACCGGCCCGAACGACCCGCTCGGCCCGCTGACGATCACGCCGTCGTTCGACGCGGCGACCGACGGCAACGACTACGTCGAGGGTGGCGGCGGCAACGACGTGATCTTCGGCAACCAGGGCGAGGACGACCTGATCGGCGGCAGCTCCAAGCTCTTCGGGCTCGGCACGAAGGCGCAACGGCCGGACGGCTCGGACTACATCTTCGGTGGCTCGGGCACCGCGATCTCGCTCGACAACCCGGGCGGCTCGAACGGCGGCGACTCCGACGCGATCCTGGGCGACAACGGCGACATCTACCGCATCGTCACCGCCGCCGGTGTCTACGCGAAGTACACCTACGACAACTATGCAGGCAGGAAGATCGTGGTTCGCGCGATCGAGCTGCTCGACTACACGCCCGGCGGCCCGGACTACAACGGCTCCGCCGACGGCATCCATGCGACGGGCTCGGGCGGCACGCCGGACATCGGCGCCGCGGACGAGATCCACGGCGAGAACGGCGACGACTTCATCTACGGCCAGGTCGGCAACGACCGGATCTTCGGCGACGGCCAGAACGACACCATCGTCGGCGGCTACGGCGCCGACTGGATCTCGGGCGGCACCGGCGACGACGGCATCCTCGGCGACGACGGCCGCATCCTCGCGAGCCGCGTCGGACAGACGGAGCCGCTGAACGGCGTCACCGTCGTCCCGGTCCAGAACGTCGAGATCAAGACCCAGGGCTCCACGCAGGACGTCATGACCTTCGTCACCGGCACGCTCCTCTACGCGGCCGACCTGACGCCGGACAACCTCGACCCGACCAACGCCGTGCCGTCGACGAACATGCCGCGCCCGCTCGACGCGAACGACGTCATCTACGGCGGCCTCGGAAACGACTCGATCCACGGCGGTGCCGGCGACGACGCGATCTCCGGGGCGGAGGCGCTCGCCGTGTCCTACACGAACAACTACAACCAGGACGGCACGCTGCAGGCGGCGTTCCTGAAGAGCGACTTCAACCACCCGTACAACCCGGGCAACGTGCTCGGTTACAGCCCCACGAAGACGTACCAGGCGCAGTACGACCCGAACGATCCGCTCCGCGAGGTCAAGCTGACCGCGACCGGTGCATTGTGGAAGAGCGGCACCGGATTCGACTGGCTGCTCAACTTCAATGCGACCGACGGCCCACTCGACGCCTTCTGGGCGGCGCCGAACGCACGCGTGGCGACCGACGGCGACGACATCATCTTCGGCGACCTCGGCAACGACTGGGCCGTCGGCGGCACCGGCCGCGACACGATGTGGGGCGGCTGGGGCAACGACTACCTGAACGCCGACGATGTCCTGACGTCGAACGGCGGGCTCAACACCGCGAACGACACGAACGCGTCCTACGAGGACTTCGCCTACGGCGGCGCCGGCCTCGACGTCCTCATCGGGAGCACCGGCGGTGACCGGCTGGTCGACTGGAACGGCGAGTTCAACACGTACGTGCTGTGGTTCAACCCGTTCGGCAGCGGTACCGTTACCCGCCTCCCGGCGCCGGATCTCGAGCAGCTGCTGCTCGACTTCGCGAAGAGCCAGGGCGCCGACCAGACCCTCGCGGCAGCCCACGGCGGCACGACCGCGCGTGACGGCGAGCCATGGGGCGAGCTCGGTCTGGTCGACAAAGCCGACGCCGCCTGGCAGGACCAGAACGCCGGACCGCGCGACCCGCAGGGCAGCAACGGTGGCACGCGCGACGTGCTCCGCAGCTCCGGCACGAAGCCGATCGGCGCCGGGACGGTGGCGACCGCCTCCGTAGCGCCGAGCGGCGCGGCCGGCCCCGCGACCTCGGCCTCGCTTGCGGCCGCACCCGCAGGGAACAACGGCTGGTACGACGTGGGCGGCACGGCGGCGTTCTCGTACAGCGGCTCCGGCGTGACCACCGCCACGCTCGATGGGAACGCGATCTCGAGCGCGCCGCTCGACCTGACCACGCTCGTCGCGGGCGGCCACACGATCGTCGTCCGCGGCGTCGACACCGCCGGAAACGTCACGATCCAAACGATCAGCTTCGAGGTGCACGCGACGCTCACCGGCCTCGGGGCCGCCCTGGACGCCGGCGCGGCCAAGGGCCTCATCACGAAGGCAGAGCAGACGACCCTCGCCGGGCTCCTGCAGCAGGCGATCAAGGGCAACGCCAAGAGACAGCTCCCGGCGTTCATCAGCGAGGTGCGGCTCCAGAGTGGCGGTGCGATCGCGGCGGGGTATGCGGCGCTCCTTCAGGACTGGGCGAACGACCTGCTGGCTCGCCTGTAGGACCGACGACCTACCGAATGACCTAAACGGCCCATGGCAGCCTGGCCGAGACCGGGCTACCCTGCGCGCATGGGGAGAGGGGTCTTCTGTGCGCTCGTGGTCGCCTTCGTGGCGATCGCACCTGGTACGGCTCGCGCCGACTCCGGTTCGTGGTTCCCGCACGCGGCCGACGCCGAGTGGACCTATCAGTGGACCGACACTGACTACAACCCGGTCAACACGAACGAGCAGATCACCGTGAAATCGCAGAAGGGCAAGGCGTTCTCGCTCAACTGGACGACGCTCGGCCTCGGCAACCCGGACGACGCCGCACAGAGCGTGGGGACGATGGACTTTCAGGAGACGACGTCCGGGCTCGTGAACACGAACTGGCAGAGCAGCCCGCCACCGCCGGCGTTCCCGGTGCTCTGCGCCGACATCGCGCAGTGCGGAAACAGCATCTCGAGCGTGCTTTACCAGTTGATCTGGGGCTCGCGGGCACCGGTCCTGATCGACCCGCTGATCAAGGGCGAGACCTGGGGGAGCAAAGGCGGGGCGAACGCCGACGTGACGAGCGGCTCGCAGTACGAGGGCCACGAGCTCGTGACCGTGCCCGCTTTCCCAATGCCCGTGCTCGCGGCGAAGGTTCGCTCCGACATCACGCAGGCCGGCGCGATCGGCGATCCGTACGGGAGCGGCGTGCGCACCGTCTGGTGGGTCTACAACGTCGGCCCGGTGAAGATCGAGTTCCAGCACGCCGGCGGGACCGACGCTCCGGTCACGACCGCGGTGCTGACGGAGACAAACCAGGTGCCGGGGGTCCTGCCACCCGACGCGAACTACTTCCCGCTGATCAAGGGCCCGGCGCAGCGCTACCGGTGGACGAACCCGAAGCACTTGAAGACGCCCTCGGTCCAGGACATCACCGTCTCCCAGACGGCGAACAACTCGGCCCGCGTCGACGTCAAGCACGTGAGCGGCCCGATTCGCGTCGCCGCGAGCTACGGCTTCGCGTTGCGCTCGGACGGCTTGACGAACATCTGGGCGGCGTCGCAGGCTGCGACGCTGGCGAAGTTCCCGCCGCTCGGGCCGTCGTTTCTCCCGGGCGGCCAGCGGCGTCACTTCTTCACCCCGTTCGACCTGATGATCTACGGGATGAACCCTGTGCTCAGCGCGTACCCGACGGCCGGGCAGAGCTGGACCGCTGTCAACCCGAGCCGCGACTACTCCATCTTCGGGGTCACCGGCACCACGACGGTGCTGGGCCTGCGCAAGGTGACCGTTCCCGCAGGGACGTTCACCGCGATGGCGATCCGCAGCGTCCTCAAGCAGCCAGGCTTCTCGTTCGGCTCGGGAACTCGCACGTCCTACTTCGCGGACGGCAAGGGTCTCGTGAAGCTCGTCTTCCAGCACGGCGACGGCTCGACGTCCACCGTCGAGCTCATCAAAAAAGCATCGCCGACGCACAGCTGATCGAGCGGACGGCGTTGGAGGCGGGTGGGCACAGGCTGATCGACCGACTGAAACGTCCGAGCGCGCCCATGCTGTGGGTCCTCGCCGCGCTGATCGCCGCCGGTCTGACGGGCGCCTGGCTGATCCCGCGAAACACGCCACACAAGAGCGTTGCTCAGTACATCAACCGGGCGAACGCAACCGGGACCGCCTTCGCGAAGCAGTACCAGGACGTCGGGAACGCCTATCGGTCGCTGACACTCGCCCCGCAGGCGCAGGCCGCGCAGGCCGCCCGGCTGCGCCTCTCTGCCCACCGGCTGACGCAGCTGCGTGTCGACCTGCAGCAGATCCCGGCGCCCCCGGCCGCGCGCGTGCTCCGGCGTCGCCTGCTCGCCTTCTACCGCCGCCAGGAGCAAGTCGCCTACGAGCTCGCCGGGATCATGGCGTACTTCCCGAAGCTGATCGCCTCCGAGCGCCCGCTCGCCCCCGCCGCCGCGTCGTTGCGGGCGAGCCTCGCCAAGTCCAAGACGCCGAAGGCGCAGGCGGCCATCCTCGGCGTCTACGGGGTCGCAATTGCCGCCTCCCGGGATCGAATCGCCGGGATCCATGCGCCGGCGCTGCTCGCGCCCGCCCAGGCGGCAGAGGTGCGGCGGCTCCTCGCGACGGAACAGTCGATCCGCGAGGTCCAGCACGCATTGCTCTCGCACAACCGGGAGCAGCTCCAGAGGGGGCTGACCAAGTTGCGAGACACCGGCAGCGGAGCATCGGCGGCGACCCGCGTAGCGATCCTCGCCTACAACCGTCACGTCGGCGAGATCCGCCTGCTCGGGGCGAAGGTCGAGCGGGAGCGTCAGCGCCTCGACAACACGCTGAACTGACCGCGCCAGGACGCTTCTTGTGCCATTTGACGCGACCAACGGGGACTGGCATGGTGACGGCATGAGCACTGTTTCGGAGATCCTCGCGACCAAGGGGGCCGCAGTGCTCTCTGTCGACGCGGACGACTCCGTGCTCGAGGCGGCTCAGCAGATGATCGACGCGAACGTCGGCGCCATGCTCGTCTCGGTGGACGGCCGGATCAGCGGGATCGTGACCGAGCGGGACTATCTCCGCCGCGTGACTCTCGAGGGGCGCGCCGATCGCGACACTGCGGTCCGCGAGATCATGTCGTCGCCGCTGATCGTCATCACACCGCAGACGACGATCGACGAGTGCATGGGGCTGATGACGGAGCAGCGCATCCGTCACCTACCGGTGGCCGAGAACGGCGACATCGTCGGCGTGATCTCGATCGGCGACGTCGTCAAGTTCCAATCGAAGCAACAGAGCGTCCAAATCCAGTATCTGACCGAGTACATCAACGCTCGCTAGGCCGCTCATCCTGATCGTGCTCCTGGCCGCACTTGCCGCGACGAGCGGTGCAGACGGCAAGGGTGTCGCGCTGTGCACGGGCTCGCAGCTCGCAGGGAGCTTCGCCGTCGTCCCGGGCAGCGCCGGGGCCGGGAGCATCAGCTATGCGCTGCGGCTGAAGAACACCTCGCAGACGACCTGCAGCGTCACCGGGCTGCCGCAGGGGCAATTGCTCGGCCGTCGCGGCGGCCAGCTGCCGACGCACATCCGTGCAGCGTTTCCGGGCGCGCTCACCGCGATCCTGGTGACGCTGGATCCCGGGCGGTGGACGCGTGCCACCGCGCGGTTCTCACCCGACGTCCCGGGCACGGGCGATCACACCCCGGGACCGTGCGAGCCGACCGCCCACAGCTTCCGGGTCGCGCAGCAGGGCGGAACGACGACGGTCAAGGTGCTGCCGCCGACGGCCGTCTGCGAGCGTGGCCGGCTGTTCTTCTCCGCCTACGGCCGCTGAGGCGCTACTTGCGCTTGCGCTTGCGTGAGCTGCCGCCGCCCGGGCGGCCGCCGCGGGTCTGCTGCTGCATCCGCTCGGCCTGACGCCGCATCTGCCTGTTCGCGCTGTCCGGCACGGCGCCCTGCTCCTGGGCCGCCTCCATGTAGGCGCGCCGCTCGGCCGGCGTCAGCCGGCTCATCGCCTTCTGGACAGCCTGCGGATTCGGGTTCGACGCGACGGGGTTGATCTTCTTGAGCGCGCTCGCCAGCTCCGGGTTCTGGCGCTCGATCGCCGCGGTGCTGACGCGCGTGAAGAACCGCCGCATGAAGCCGATCCGGGAGAGCTTGCCGATCACCGGGCGGAGCAGCGCGCCGTTCTTGTACCGCCCCAGGACGACGAGGAGCAGGAAGACGACGAGGACGACGCCGATGATCAGGAGGGGTACGTAGAGCCACCACATTGCGGCTCGATGGTACCTAGCGCCGTGAGGTGAGTACGACGCCGCCGGCGACGATCAGAGCGAGCAAGATCGAGAGCCAGATCCACCCGGCGACCGAGCCGCTGGGCACCGGCGCCTGGGGGAGGGGGCGGAGGTTCGCAAGAAGCTGCATCCCGGCCAGGGTTCCCGCTGGGGGTGAAGGGGCCGTGCCCCCGCTGTAAGCATTCGTTGAACCTCACGGTTAGAGGGGCGGGGCGAAGGGAACTCCATCTCCATGGCCCAGGACCTGATCGCTGTCTTGATCGAGCACGGAGACGAGCACGGCTGTGTCCACATGACGGAGCTGCACGAGATCGTGGCGAAGCTCGAGCTCGAGGAGGACGAGATCGAGAGCCTGCTCGAACGGCTCGAGTCGCGGGGCATCGACATCACCGACGATTGCTCTCGGGCGATCGAGGAGGACCTCGTCTATACGAATCCGCAGATCGCTTCGGCGACGACCGACTCGCTGCAGCTCTTCCTGAACGAGGTGGGGCGGCACCCGCTCCTGACCGCGGCGCAGGAGGTCGAGCTCGCGAAGCGGATCGAGGACGGCGACAAGCGCGCGAAGGACATGCTCGTCAACTCGAACCTGCGGCTGGTCGTGTCGATCGCCAAGCGCTACCAAGGTCATGGGCTGACGCTCCTCGACCTGATCCAGGAAGGGATCATCGGACTGATCCGCGCCGCCGAGAAGTTCGACTGGCGGAAGGGTTTCAAGTTCTCGACGTATGCGACGTGGTGGATCCGTCAGGCGGTGCAGCGCGGCGTCGCCAACAAGGCCCGCACGATTCGTATCCCTGTGCACATCGTCGAGCGCGAGCAACGCATCGCGCGGGCCGAGCGGGAGTTGATCGCGACGCTCGAGCGCGTTCCCACCGACGATGAAATAGCGGACAAGGCGAGGCTGCCGGTGAAGCAGGTGCGAGAGGTGCGCTCGGCCGCTCGCGCCGTGGCGTCACTCGACAAGCCGGTCGGCGAGGACGGCTCGGCGTCCTTCGGAGATCTCGTCCCGAGTGATGAGGCGTCGCCCGAGCAGCAGGTCGAGGTCGAGTTGACCGAGCAGGCGCTGTACGCCGCGATCGCCGAGCTCTCGGATCGTGAGCAGCAGATTCTCCAGTTGCGCTTCGGGCTAGGCGGGAACGCCGACCCGAAGTCGCTCGAGGAGATCGGAAAGATCCTCGGCATCACGCGCGAGCGCGTGCGCCAGCTCGAGGCGGAGGCGCTGCGCCGGCTGGCCGAGCGGCGCGAGATCGCCGCGTTGCAGGCGGCCTGAGGTCGACCAAGAGTCGAATCTGATTCGCGAAGCGAACCAGATTCGCGAGTTTCACCTTACGAGCCGACGACCTTGCAGATCCAGCGGCGCGGGCGCGAGCGGTCGAGCTCGATGAAGAGCACCCGCTGCCATTGGCCCATGCACAGCTCGCCCTCTCCGACCGGGATCGACTCGCCGGCTGAGCCGAGGATCATCGACATGCAGTGCGCGTGGCCGTTTGCTGCCTCCATGTCCTCCTCGCAGATGTTCTCGGTGCGGCGGTCCCAGTCGTCGTGCGCGTAGTAGGTCTCTGCGGGGACCAGGCGTCGCAGGAGGGTGCCGAAGTCCTCGAACATGCCCCGCTCGTACTCGTTGACCCGCACGCAGCAGGTCGTGTGCGGCGAGTAGACGCAGCAGATCCCGTCGGCGATCCCGGACTCGCGGACGATCTCAGCGACCTCGTCGGTGATGTCCGTGACGTGGAGGCCTCCGGTCGTCTGGAAGTGCCGTTCCGCCTGGAAGACCTTCATCGCCGCGATTCTAACGAGTAGCGTTGCCTCCTCGGGCCCGTAGCTCAGCGGTTAGAGCAGGGAACTCATAATTCCTTGGTCCCTGGTTCGAATCCAGGCGGGCCCTTCTTTCAAGTCCGATCGAAGCAGCGCCAACTTTTTGGCGATTCCGGAATCTGAGTGCCTCGGGTGCCTGGCGGCGCCCTGACCCCACACTGGGCCGGCTGCTCTGTCCCCATTCGAATCGAAAAACCTGCAGGCGAGGTCTGAGCGTCGAGTCACGCGCCGTCCTCGCGCGCTCGAGCAAGGGCACCGCGGTTGACCGACGAGCCGCTCAGACTTGCCAAGTGGTACTTCGACGATGAGCTCGACCTCTGTTCGGCCTGCGGCGAGAAGAGGGTGACCCCGGCGTTCGCGTCACCGACCGGATCGCGTGTCTGCCTGGCTTGCGGTGCTGTCTGGACCGGGCCGATCACGGGCGCACCCGACCGCTGGCTCGACCTTGACAACTCCGTGTAGCACCGGCGTATCCCGCGAGGGTACTTTGTCGTTGAGTTGTCATGACGATCGTCACGACTCTGCTCCTGTTTGCGCTCGTGCTCATCGCAGTTGTTGACGCCGTGAGCGCGGCGTTTTCCCGCGCGCGGTAGCGGCCACGGCTCTAGGGCCGTGTCGCCCCGCTTGCCGCGGGAGGAAGCACCATCTCTGCGCGCAGCGATGTGAGTGGCGTGGACGGGATGCGGATGAGCCCGCGCGTCGGGCGATCGAGGTCGAAGGTCACGAGGAGCAAGAGCGTGATCAGACCGGCTGCGATCACGACGGTGATCACACCCCGGCCGAGGATCGACAAGTAAACGGCAAGCAGCCCGAGCGCGACCGCCGCACCGAGCACCTCGAGCCCCAGCACGGCGCCGGGCACTCGGTTGTTGAGCGCCGAAATGCGGACCGTCTGCATGTCGATCATGCTGTTGAGGCTGTCGATGTACAAACGCGGGCCGGTCGCGATCGGGGCGGCGTTCAGTGCCTGCCCGGCGAGCCGCCAGAGCTGGCGCTGCTGAGCGTCGCCGGCCGCGACTATCCTCCGCTGGGCCGCGCTGCCCGGCCTCGCATGCGAGAGCCGGATACTCGTGTCGGTGTAGCCCGTGAGCAGCGCGATTGAGCGGCTTCTGACCGGCTCGGCGAGCATCTGAGCACGCAGGTAGGTCGTGCCGATCGCATTCGCGTCGTCGACGACCGCCGCGCGTCGTGCCTCGTATCGCCCGACGGCGAGCGAGAGCCCGAACGCCAGAATCAAGCCGACCAACCCGAGCAAGGCCGCCTGCAGGACGCCGAACGGTTCTCGCAGGACCTCGGAGTGCCTGCGGAGATACCGGCCCGTCACCAGTCCAAGAGCCGTCACGCCGAAGATCACGGCGAAGATGACCAGCACCAGCTGCCAGTCGCTGAGTCTGAAGAACACCCAAATCCTCCTCGTCTCCCGAGCCTTGTAGGGGCTAGTTCAAGCCCGGGCGGGCCATTCATCCCCGGAGTAGGGTTTCCCGGCCATGGCCGCGGCTGAGGACAAACAGACGCTCATCCTCCAGGCCGCGGTTCGCGTTTTCGCCGCGCAGGGCTACGAGGCGACGCGGGTCGGCGACATCGCGACGGAGGCGGGTGTCGCGTACGGCCTCGTCTATCACTACTTCGGTTCCAAGGACGCCGTGCTCGAGGCGGTTTTTCGCGAGCAGTGGGGCCGGCTCCTCGCAGCCGTCGCCCTCGCCGAACAGACGGGCGAGAACGCCGGCGAACAGCTCGAGCTCGTGGTGAAGATCGTGCTCCGCTCCTGGCGCGACGACCCGGACCTCGTGCGTCTCCTCGTGCGGGAGATCACCCGCAGTCCGCACATTCAGGACGAGCTCGACGAGATCGGGCAGGCCTTTGCGAGCCTCCAGCGGATCATCGAGCACGGTCAGCAGGACGGCACGTTTCGGGCCGAGCTCGATCCCCAAATTGCCGCGTGGATGCTGTACGGCGCTCTCGAGGAAGTGCTCACAGGCTGGGTGCTCGGCCAGTTGGCCGACGACGCCGAGGCCGTTGCGGCCGCCGAGCGTGAGGTGATCGGCACGATCGTCGGCGGGTTACGGGTGAGCTGACGTGCTCGACCCACAGAAGCGCTGGCGCCCGCTCCCGGACAAGCCGGATTACGCCGGCTTCCTCTCGTTCGGCGGCGTTCCGCTCACGCAGGAGCCTGAGGAGCTCGCCGGCGTGGATGTCGCGATCGTGGGCGCGCCGACCGACGACCTCGTCTCCGCCCGCCCCGGCACGCGTTTCGCGCCGCGTGCGATCCGCAGCGCATCCTGTCCGCCGGGACCGCATCTCGAAGCCGGCATCGATGCGTTCGCGGAACTGCGCATCGTCGACTACGGCGATGCGCCCGTGCTGCCCGCCGACCCGACGGCTACCCATGCGGCGATCGAGCGGATCATCGGCGAGGTGGTCGATGCGGGAGCACTACCGGTGACGCTCGGCGGTGACCACTCGATCACGGAGCCGTGCATCGCCGCGATCGCTGCGCGGCGCGGTCCCGTCGGCCTGCTCCACTTCGACACGCACACCGACACTGGGCGTGAGGTGTTCGGCGTCGAGCGTTCCCACGGCACGCCGATGTTCAGGCTCGTCGAAGCGGGTCGCGTAGCCGGTGCGCGCTACGCCCAGATCGGTCTGCGCGGTTACTGGCCGGGGCCGGTCGAGTTCGACTGGCAGCGTGGCCAAGGCATCGCGAGCTTCTTCATGCACGACGTGCGCGACCTCGGGATCAAAGAGGTGGTGTCGCGCGCGCTCGAGCACGTGGGCGACGGGCTGGTCTACCTCACGGTCGACGTCGACGTGCTCGACCCGGCCTTCGCGCCGGGCACCGGGACGCCGGAGCCCGGTGGCATGACGTCGGTCGACCTGCTCTGGGCCGTGCGCACGATCGCGGCAGCAGTCGAGCTCGCCGGTGCAGATGTGGTGGAGGTTCTGCCGACCGCGATCGGCTCGGCCGACATCACAGCGCTGATCGCGGAACGCGTCGTCCGCGAGGTGCTCACCGGCGTGGCCCTGCGCCGCCGCGGCTAGACACGAACACACGTTCGTATTAGCATCACTCGAGTGCAGTTGCGCCTCGATGCCGCCGACAGGCTCGTCGAGCTCGTGGAGGAGCATCGGGGTCCGGTGGCCGCCGACGAGGCCGCACGGGCCGTTCTGAGGCTCGAGAGCGCCGTTCCCGTCGGCCTCGCGCGCTCGCTGCTCGACGAGGCGGTCCAGGCCGACGCGCGGCTTCGCTGGTCGGGCGACCTGGTCCGCCTCGCCGGCGCGCCGGGCGAGGACCTCCTGCTCGAGCAGGCGACATTCGTCGTCTTCGACCTCGAGACGACGGGTCTGCGGCCCGGGTCGGCCAGGCCCTGCGAGTTCGGTGCAGTCCGGGTCGAGCGCCTCGAGCTGACAGAGCGGTTCGCGATGCTCGCCAATCCCGGGGTGCGCCTGCAGCCGGCGATCTCCGCGCTGACCGGGCTCCGCGACGAACAGCTCCGGTGTGCGCCACCGGTCGCGGCGGCCGTGCGGCGCTTCCTCTCGTTCACCGGCGACGCCGTGCTCGTCGCCCACAACGCGCGGTTCGACATGGCGTTCCTCGACAACGAGACGATGCGGCTCACCGGCAAGCGCGTTGCCGCAACGGTCGTCGACACTGTGGGGCTTGCGCGCCGGCTGCTCGGACGGCAGCCGGCCAACCTCGCTGCGCTCTCGTACCGGTTTGCGACCGACGTACGGCCGTGCCATCGTGCGCTGCCTGACGCCGAAGCGACGGCGGAGATCCTGTTGCGGCTGATCGGGATGGCGCAGGAGCGGGGCGCCCGCACTGTCGCTGACCTCGTCGAGCTGGCCGCAACGAAGCCGCGCCGGGTGCAGCGAAAACGCAGTCTCGCCTTCGGTGCGCCGCAGTGCCCCGGTGTCTATCTCTTCCGTGACAAGCACGATCAGGTGCTCTACGTCGGACGAGCACGCGACTTGCGCGCCCGCCTGCGCTCGTATTTTCGTTCCGACCGGCAGCGGCCGGCCGTCGAGGCGGCGCTGGCCGCGCTCGAGCGGGTCGAGTGGCGCGTGCTCGGTTCCGAGCTCGAGGCGGCGCTCGAAGAGCTGCGCCTGATCCGTGAGCTGCGCCCGCCGGCCAACGCGCGCTCGGTGCGTCCCGACCGCTACCTCTATCTCCGGCGCCGCGGCGACAGCGTGGTCTGCACGTCCAAGCCGACAGAGCTCGGACCGCTGACGAGCCGCAAACGCGCACAACTTGCGTCGCGTGCCCTTCAGGGGGTCGAGTGGGAAGCGATCGACGATGCTCTGCCGAAGCTCCGCGCGAAGCTGAAGCGGCTGGCGGGGGACCTTCGCTTCGAGGACGCCGCGCGCCTGCGCGACCGTATCAACGCGCTCGAGGACGCCGCGCGCGAGATCCGCCGTATGCAGCAACTGCGGCAGATGGCCGTGTGCATCGTCGTCCCCGGCGACCGCGAAGGATCGCGGCGCGCCTTCTTCGTCGCCAAAGGGCAGGTCGTCTGTGCACGGCCCTACATCGGGCCGCAGGGGGTCGAATGGCAGGCCGGGCTGGCGGCGGTCGCGCGCGCCGAGCCCACGCTCGCACCAGAGGCGTCTGACGACCTGAGAGTGATCGCGACCTTCATCCGCAGGCCGCCGGCCGAGCTCGAGGTCCTGCGGTTGGCACACTTCGTCCATGGAGCAGCTGCTTGAGCGAGCGTTGGGGGAGGGCTGGCGCAAGCTCGTTGTCGACGGCGTCACAGCCACACCCGTGGACGTCAGGCGGGGCGCAGCGGTGAAGATCGTCGACGGGCCACGCACGGAAACCGTCCCGCGAGAGCAATGGCCGGCCCGGCTCGACGAGCTGCTCGCAGACGCGCGCAACGTGCACCTGCTCGCACCTGACGGCGACGTGCACGCGCGCCGGACGAAGAAAGGCGCCTGGCTCGTCTCGGCGGGCAAGGCCTCGTCGAGCGCCGCGCCGACGCGCGCGCACGACCGAACGCCTCGACATCCGCTGTCGGCCGACCATCCGCTCTTCCGGGCCACAAAGATCTCGCGCGACAAGGAGCGCCAGGTGCAGCACTACGTCGAGCTGCTTCGGCCGCTGCCCGTGTGGGAACGCGACCGCATCCGTGTCGTCGACGCAGGTTGCGGCAAGGCCTACATGAGCCTCGCGCTCGTCGCGTACGGCCGTGAACGCGGCACGAGAGTCGACCTGGTCGGGCTCGACAGCAACGTCTCCGTGATCGAGACGGTGCGTGGCGTCGCTGAAAGCCTCGGGTACGACGAGGCGACCTTCGAGGCGACTGCAATCGTCGACTACGAGAGCGATGTGCCGGTCGACCTGCTCGTCTCGCTGCACGCGTGCGACACCGCGACGGACGAGGCGATCGCCGCCGGGGTGCGCCTCGGCGCCGACGCGATCGTCGTCGCGCCGTGCTGCCACCACGAGCTGGCCGCCCAGATCGCAGCCCACGACAAGGACGCGCTGCTTCGCCACGGGTTGTTGCTCGGCCGCCAGGCCGACCTCGTCACCGACGCGCTCCGCGCCGCTGCGCTCGAGATGCTCGGCTACCGCGTCGATGTGATCGAGTTCGTCTCCGCGGAGCACACGGCGAAGAACGTGATGCTCCGGGCCGAGCATGCACCGTCACGCTCGCGCGCCGACCGGGCGGCCGCCGAGTACCTGGAGCTGCGGGACCGCTGGGGCGTCGAGCCGGCGATCGAGCGCCTGCTGCCTCTGCCCGTATCGAATCGGGGCTGACCTCCGTTCTTCCCTCATCTGAAGAAGGGGGAACTGAGAAAACATGGGAATCCTCTGGATCGTCCTGATCGTCATTCTGGTGCTCGCGCTGCTCGGCTTCTTTTCGCGCGGCGTCTGGTAGACGCTCGATAGGACCCTGACGAGGCAGGAAATGGGCCGTCCCGCCCAAGCGGGACGGCCCGGCCTGCGCTACAACCGATGGCGTGGGAGCGACGCTCGACCTCTTGGCGCGCGCGGACGCGGAGTGCGCGCTCCCGCGCCTGGGCGGAATGGCCCGCCCAAACGGTGTGGTGATCGTCAGCGAGCGGTTCTGGGCCTTCGCGGGCGTCGACGGCTCGCTCCGCGAAGGGCGAATGCCGCAGCCGCCGGAGGCACTCCAGCGGCTCCCGCTCGCCCGCGGCCTCGTGCGCCTCTGGGCCGCGCTCGCGCCGGTGCTCAGGCCGGGAGGCGTGGCGCGGCGGCGCGAGCGTTGGCTGATCCTCACGGCGGTGGTGGCTCCCGTCGGGCTGGCGCTCGTCGGCGGGCCGTGGCCGACGGTGGCCGGGATTGCGCTCTCCGTGCTGCTGGTCTTCACGATCCTGCGTGGGCGTGCGCTGCAGCTGCACGGGGCCGAGCACCGCGCGATCGCAGCGACCGAGGAACGGCTTCTCGGCTTGACGTGGGCAGGCACGGCGCGGCCGACGCGGTTCTCGCCCCGCTGCGGCACGAACTTCGCCGCGCTCGCCGCACCGGTGACCGTTTTCGCGGATCGGCTGCTGCCGTTTGCTCCCGCGTTCTGGTCGCCGGTCGTCGTTCTCGTGCTGTCGCTGGCGCTGACGATGGAGCTGTGGCGGCTGGTGCAGCGCTCTCCGCGCGGTCTCTGGCATGCGTTTCTCCTGCCGGGTCTCGCGTTGCAGCGGCTGACGACACGTGAGCCGACGCTGGCCGAGACGCAGGTCGCGTTGCGGGCGGTCGCGGCCGTGCTCGCGCGCGAGCTCGACACACTGCACTGAGCTAACATCGTCCCGATGAACGAGATCGGGACGATGCGGGTCAAGAGCGGCCTCGCCGAAATGCTCAAGGGCGGCGTGATCATGGACGTCGTGGACGCCGAGCAGGCGAAGATCGCCGAAGACGCCGGCGCCTGCGCCGTGATGGCCCTCGAGCGCGTTCCCGCCGACATCCGCCGTGACGGCGGTGTCGCGCGCATGTCGGACCCCGACATGATCAAGGGAATCCAGGAAGCCGTCACCATTCCGGTGATGGCCAAGTGCCGCATCGGGCACTTCGCCGAAGCGCAGATCCTCCAATCGCTGGAGATCGACTACATCGACGAGTCGGAGGTGCTGACGCCCGCCGACCTCGAGCATCACGTCGACAAGTGGCAGTTCACGATCCCGTTCGTCTGCGGCTGCACCAACCTGGGCGAGGCACTGCGGCGCATCGCTGAGGGCGCGGCGATGATCCGCACGAAGGGCGAGGCCGGAACCGGCGACATCGTCAACGCCGTCACCCACATGCGCGCTGTGTTCGGCGGCATCCGCAGGCTCCAGTCGCTGCGCAGTGAGGAGCTCTTCGCGGAGGCGAAGAACCTTCAGGCTCCTTACGAGCTCGTGCGCTGGGTCGCCGAGCACGGACGCCTGCCCGTGGTGACGTTCACGGCGGGCGGCATCGCGACGCCGGCTGACGCATCGCTTTGCATGCAGCTCGGCGCGGACGGGGTCTTCGTCGGCTCGGGCATCTTCAAGTCAGGGAACCCCTCGCAGAGAGCTCGTGCGATCGTCGAAGCGACGACGCACTACCTGGACGCTGACGTGCTGGCGCGCGTCTCCGCCAACCTCGGCGAGGCGATGGTCGGGATCTCGACGCAGTCGCTCGACCCGAGCGACCTGCTCGAACGCCGCGGCTGGTAATCAGCTCGGCTCGGCGGCCCAGCGCTTCGCCGCTGTGCGACCCTCGGGCGTCCGTAGGAAGTGGTCGAGCGGGACGTGCAGGAGCGCCGCCTTGCACTCGGCGAAGATCTCGGCGCCGTCGCTGAGCGACGCGTTCACGTGCAACCGGCGCCCGCGCGCTTCCTCGAGCCAAGCGCGGATCAGGAACTCGGTGTTGATCGGTACAGGGTGGCGGAAGCGCACGAAGATTCGCGCCGTCACGGCAGGGAACGCGTACCAGGTGGCCAGCAAGCCGACCGCCTCGTCCAGGGCGCCGGCGACGAGGCCGCCGTGCACGATGCCTGGCCCGCCCTGGTGCTGCTCGTCGAACGAGAAGTACGCCTCGTACTCGGTCAGGCCCTCTTCGGCGGGCAGCGGCAAATGCAGCCCGGTGGGGTTGTCACCGCACCCCCAGCAGGCCGGATCATGATGGGGCGGGATCGCCGTCATGCCAGATGTTCTCGAACGTTCCGAAGCGCAGCTCCTGGATGTAGTTGAAGCGGGCTTCGTCGCTGCGCTGCAGGTACTCCGCCTGGTGGGCGGCCAGAAATGCGTTGTAGGCGTCCGCCGACTCCCAGCGGTCGATCACGAGATAGCGGTCGGGCTCCTCGACGTCGTGCAGCAGCTCCGTGCCGATGTAGCCGTCGCCCGAGCGGAAGAACTGCGCCCACTCACCGTCGGGGCCGTACACGTCCTCGAAGGCCTGAGGGTCGCGCACCTCGTAGCGGAAGACGAGCGCGATCACCGCGCCGAACCAACCTTGTAACACTGTGTTACAAGCCACCGCGGCGCGGAAACGGGGCCGTTCCTGGCTTCGCGGTGGAGCTTGTAACACTGTGTTACTTGCATCAGCGCAGGCCGCCGCGCTCGTGGTGCGCCTTGAAGAAGTTCTCGCTGCCGGCGGTGGCCATCGCGGCCGACGCGCTGATCTCGAGCGCCAGCG
>DATBBH010000182.1:0-5196 GCA_036271075.1 Gaiellaceae bacterium
CGTGAAGCGCGTGCACGCGGCGCACGTGGTCGCCGCGGCGGCGGTCTGTGGGCTCTGCTTCTCCGACCTGACGCGGCTCGAGCTTGCTGGAGTCTGGCTGCTTGCCCTGGCAGCGGTGCTTGCCCTTGCTGCCGCGCCGCCTGCAGCCGAGCTGGCGGTTGGCGCGCTGATCGTCTTCGTCGCAGGCTGGTGGTGGGGCAGCGCGCGGCTCGATGCGCTCGACCGGAGCCCGCTGCTGGCCGAGGTCGGTCGCGCAGCGCGAGTCGCCGCGGTGATCACGGCGGAGCCGAGAGTGGGAACCTTCGAACAGCGCGTCTTCGCCCGCGTGAGACGGTTCGGCACACGACGTGTTGACGAGCCGGTGCAGCTCGAGTTGCCGCTCGGCCGGGCACCGCCTCAGGGCGCTCGCGTGAGCCTGCTCGCAGTGGTGCGGCTTCCACGTGGTGCGTCACACGGCTTCGACGAGCGCATATGGCTGCGCCGCCAAGGCGTTCACGTCGTACTGAAGGTCGACGAATGGACGGCAACCGGGCGACGAGGAGGCGTCGGCGGAGCGGGCGATCGCGTCCGCGCCTGGCTTCGCCGCGCCTCGGCACCCGGACTGGCGGGAGAACGCCGCGCGCTCGTCGAGGGCGTGCTGCTCGGCGACGACAAGGGGCTCACACCCGGCCTGAAAGACGCCTTTCGGCGTTCTGGGCTCTACCACCTGTTGGCGGTCAGCGGCCAGAACGTCGTGTTGCTCGCGGGCGGAGTGCTCGGCCTTGCGCTGCTCCTCGGTGTTTCCCGTGCCTGGGCGCACCTTGGCGCGCTGGCCGCGATCGGGGCCTACGTGCTCGCGGTCGGCCCGCAGCCTTCGGTGATCCGGGCAGCGGTCTCCGGTGCGGCGGTGTCGGTCGCCTGGCTCGCAGGGCGTGAGCGAGATTCCTGGCACGTGTTGCTTCTGGCTGCGGTCGTCCTGCTCGCGTGGAACCCATACACCCTCTTCGATGCGGGCTTTCAGCTCTCGTTCGCCGCGGTGATCGCAATCTTCCTGGCCGTCGGGCCACTGGTCGGCCTGCTCGAGGGCTACCCGCTGTCGCCGAGGCTCGGCGGCATCGTCGCCGTCTCGGCTGCCTGCAGCGTCGCGACGGCACCGATTCTCTGGCTGCAGTTTGGCGCGGTGCCACTGCTCGGGATCCTCGCGAACGCTCTGGTCGAGCTGGCAGTCGGGCCGTTGCTCGCCCTGGCGTTTGCGGCGGCCGCAGTCGACCCCATCGCGCCGCCGCTGGCGGCCGGCCTGGCCTGGCTGAACGGCTGGGTCGCCGCGTACATCGCGCTCTGCGCGCGCCTTGTGTCGGCTGTCCCGGTCGCCCAGGCTCGAGGCCCGGGCGCGGCGCTCGCAGCGGCCGGGTCGCTCGCCGTCGCCGCCTATGCTTGCCGGAGATGGCGGACGAGCTCAAACCGGCCTACCTGATCGCAGGCGGCGACCGTCCGAAGGTCGACCGAACGGTCGCGCGCCTGCGCGCCCGGTTCGACAATGACGCCGTCGAGGTGCTGCAGGCGGCCGACACGACCGGTGACGATGCGGTGGCGGCCTGCAACGTGATGGGTCTCTTCGGGGAGGGCACGCGCCTGGTCGTGATCGAAGGCGTCGAAGCCTGGAAGGCGCCGGACGCAAAGGCGGTTGCCGACTATCTGAAGGCTCCGGCGCCCGGGACGACGCTTGCGCTCGTCGGCGGCGAGCTGAAGAAGGACTCCCCCCTCGCGAAAGCTGTTGCGGCGAAGGGTGAGCTGCTGATCTGGGACGTCGTCATGAAGGCTGTCGCCCGGTGGATCGCGGATCAATTCAAGTTGCACAAGACGAAGGTCGAACCGGAGGCGTGCCGTCTGCTCGCGGAGCTTGTCGGCGACGACCTGTACGAGCTCGCGGGCGAGGTCGACAAGCTCGCCACGTGGGCGAATGGGGAAGTGGTGACCGAGGCAGACGTGGAGGCGCTCGTCGCGCCGCGTGCAGACTCGCCGCCGTGGACGCTGACCGACGCGTGGGGCGCCCGAGATGTCGGCGCGGTGCTGGGGGCTGCGGAACGCATGCTCGACCGCACGCCCGATCCGCTGTCTCGAACGATCCCACGACTCGTCGGGAGCCTCACCAACCACGTTCGGCGCGCCCGCCTCGCTCAGCGCCTCGACGAGCAGGGGATGTCCGCTCAGGAGGCGGCGCCGCTGCTCGGGCTGCGCCACCAGTTCCCGGCGCAGAAGCTCTTCGGCCAGGTGCGCAACTTCAGCGCCGAAGAGCTCGACAGCGCGCTGATCCGTCTGGCGGAGCTGGACCGGGCTCTGAAGGGTGGCTCGCGGCTCGCCAACGAGCTCGAGCTCGAGCGTGCGCTCGTCGAGATCACCGTCGCCGCCTGAGCGGAGTGAGCGCTAGGAGCCTGGGCCGGTCGCGAGCTTCGCAGCCTGCGACTTCTTGCGGGCGCCGGCGTTCCGGTGCAGGGCGCCGCGGGCGACCGCGCGGTCGATCAGCTTCGCCAGGGCGCGGTGCTCCTGCTCGGTCGCAGCCGCATCGCCTGCGGCGACCGTGACGGTCAGGCGCTTGGCGAGCGTCTTGATCGTCGACTGGTAGCGCAGGTTCTCGAGCCGCTCTTCGGCGGCGGTGCGGACGCGCTTTTTCTGTTGCTTGATATTCGGCATGCGAGCGCGCGAAGGGTAGCAGGCGCCCCGAAGCGACCGCTCCCCCGCGTAACGTTCCGCGGCAGTGGCCGACGACGCGACGACGAGCGGCCCCGGCGCGACCGACGACCCGGCAGCGACGCCGGTCGCCCGGCGGCCGGTCCGCAGGCTTGCCGTCTCCACGGCGATCTTCTCGCTCGCGACGGGGATCTCGCGCGTGCTCGGCCTCTTCCGCGAGGTCGTCGCCAAGAACTACTTCGGCGTGAACGGCCCGGTGAACGCGTTCAACATTGCGTTTCTCGTCCCGAACACGATCCGCGCGCTCGTTGCGGATGCGGCGCTCTCGTCGGCCTTCGTGCCCGTGTTCAGCGATCTGCTCGAAAAGGGAGAGCGCAAGCGCGCCTGGCGTGTCGCCTCGTCGCTCTTCTGGCTGACGCTGCTCGGCCTCGGCGGGCTGAGCGCCCTCTTCATCCTGCTCGCGCCGTGGCTGATGCCACCGCTCTACCCGGACTACCACCCGTTGCTGATCGGCCTTTCGCAGGTGCTCTTCCCGATCGTCGCGCTGCTCGGCGCCTCCGGGATCGTGATCGGGATCCTCAACAGCTACGACGAGTTCTCGATCCCGGCCCTCACGCCTGTCGCCTGGAACCTCGTGATCATCGCCGGACTGGTGTTCGGCGTGCCGCGCGTCGACGGCACCGACAACAAGCTCTACGTGTACGCGGGGTCGATCCTCGTCGGAACGATCGTGCAGTTCCTGCTGCCGCTGCCGTGGCTGCGCGGGCGGGACGGTCGCCTGCAGATGGTGATCGACTGGCGGGATCCGGCAGTCAAGCGGGTGTTCAAGATGATGCTGCCGGTCACGCTCGGCCTCGGCCTCATCAACATCAACGCGCTCGTCGACGGCGTGATCGGGGGCTGGCTGATCAGCAAGAACGCCCCGTCGACGATCGACGCTGCGTTCCGCATCTACATGCTTCCTCAAGGCGTGTTCTCGGTCGCGGTCGCGACGGTGCTCTTCCCGTCGCTCGCTCGCCTCGCGGCCCGGCGCGACCTGGACGGCTTTCGCAGGACGAGCTCGCTCGGGCTGAGGCAGATCTCTTTCCTGCTCGTGCCGGCGAGCGTCGTGACTGCGGTCCTCGCCGAGCCTCTGACACGACTGATCTACCAGCGCGGCGCCTTCACGGCGCCTCAGACCACGGCTGTCGCCGCCTGCCTCGCCGCGCTCTGCCTTGGGCTGACGTTCAACGGGACGATGCTGATGCTGAACCGCTCCTTCTTCAGCCTCCAGGACAACTGGGTGCCCACCGCGGTCGCGCTCGGCAACCTGTTTCTCAACGTGCTCCTCGACATCGCGTTCTCGCCGCTCGGAATCTGGGGCATCACCCTGGCGACGTCGTTCGTGAACATTGCGGGCACCGCCGCCTTACTCGTCGTCATGCGAGGGCGGCTCGGCCGGGTCGGGTTCAGGGCAATCGCCTCGTCGTTCATGCGCGTCCTGCTCGCGGCGGCGATTGCAGGCGCCGTTGCCTTCGCGGTCTGGAAGCCGCTCGACTCCGTGTTTGGGGAGTCGCTCTTGGGCCAGTTGCTCGCGCTCCTGCCCGCGGTCACGGCCTCCGTAATGGCGTACCTGGCCGTGGCCCGCGCGGTGCGTGTGCCCGAGATGCAAGCGCTACTCTCCTTGCGCAGCCGCCTGCGTCGCGGCTGAGCGCTTATGGACCAGCAGCACATCCGCAACTTCTCGATCATCGCGCACATCGACCATGGCAAGTCGACGCTCGCGGATCGCATTCTCCAGCTGACGGAGACCGTTTCCGTGCGCGAAATGCGCGACCAGCTGCTCGACTCGATGGACCTCGAGCGCGAGCGCGGCATCACGATCAAGGCGCAGGCGGTCCGCGTTGCCTGGAAGGGGCACGAGCTCAACCTGATCGACACCCCTGGTCACGTCGACTTCACCTACGAGGTGTCCCGCTCTCTGCAGGCCTGCGAAGGCGCGCTGCTCGTCGTCGACGCGGCGCAAGGGATCGAGGCCCAGACACTGGCGAACGCCTATCTCGCGATCGAAAACAACCTGGAGATCGTGCCCGTCGTGAACAAGATCGACCTCCAGCAGGCCGATCCCGACGGCGCAGCGGCGGAGGTCGCCGACCTGATCGGCGACACCCCGGACCGCGTGCTGCGCATCTCGGCCAAGACGGGACAGGGTGTCGCCGACGTGCTCGACGCGATCATCGAGCGCGTCCCTGCGCCGACGGGTGATCCGGATGCGCCGCCGCGCGCGTTGATCTTCGACTCGTCGTACGACCAGTACCGCGGCGTCGTCGCCTTCGTCCGCGTCGTCGACGGCGTCTTCCGGCCCCGCGAGCAACTTCGCGCGATGGCGCTCGGGACCCGGTTCGAAGCGCAGGAGATCGGTTTCATGTCGCCCGGCAACCGCCCCGTCAAGGAGCTCAGCGCCGGTGAGGTCGGCTACGTGATCACGGGCCTGAAGGACGTCTCGGAGCTCCGCGTCGGCGACACGCTGACCGCCGAGAAGAACCCGGC
>DATBBH010000183.1:0-4336 GCA_036271075.1 Gaiellaceae bacterium
GCTGCTGAGCCTCGATCTGCCGACGCCCGGGAGCCCCTCGGCTCCCGGGCGCAGCGGCCCTACATGCTCTGGAGGATCTTCTGCTTCTGCGCGTCGAACTCGGCCTGCGTCAGCACACCTGCATCGAGCAGGCCCTTCAGCCTCGTCAGCTGCTCGATGCCGTCGTCTGCCGACGGCGCTGGTTCCGGAGGAGGAGCCTGATACTGCGGCTCGGCCGCTGCATTCTGCTCGGCCTCGTTCGCCGCCGACCGGGCGCCTGCCTTCGAGGCGGTGTACGCAACTCCGCCCACGACTGCTGCGCGCATGAGTGGCCGTCTTCTGAACATCTCGTGCCTCCTATTCGATCTCGTAACGGTGCCGCAACGGTCAGCATACGAGCATCATCTGGAAAGGGTGAAGTCGGCAGGCCGCTACCGCCCGGGGCGACGACTACCGAACTCCGTCGCCCAGAGCTCCACGCCTTGGTAACCAAGGAAGCTGTTGCTGTCGAGGACGGCGACGCCGAGCTCTCGGAAGACGGGTCGGAGAAGGTTCGCCCGGTGAGGCGGCGAGCGCAGCCAGGCCTGCATCAGCGCGCGCGGCGAGCCGAGCTCGCCCTGCCCCCAGCCGAGGTTCTCGCCGAGCACGAAGTGGACGGCACCGGTGAGATAGCCGGACCGGCGGAAGACAGCCTCGAACGGCTCCCCGCAGGCGTCATGCGAGAGGGTGTTGCAGCGGACGCTCGCCGCAAGCCGGAGCTGTCCGGCGGCGACAAGCGCGGCTGAGCTACGGAGAGGCTTGAGACCTCCCTTGCTGCGCGCGTAGTTGACCAGACAGGTCATCGTCTGCTGCTCGGCGTCAGGGCCGGCAGCTGCAGCCTGGTCGCCGGCGCAGGCGCCCGGAGGTGCCAGCAGCCGGTCGGAGCCTCCCGAGGAGCTGGGGGCGCTGCTCAAGCCTGCGAGCGCAAGAGCACAAACGAGCGGTCCAAGACGGCTCATGTAGGCCCCACTTACTCTGTCGCGCGGCGACCTCCTCCAACGCTCTCTACCATGGACGCCGTGAGCTCACTTCCCGAGATCGAACCGCGCTTCGGCGTCGACGGGCATTCCTTCGAGGAATGCGAGCACATCGTCTCGGACCACGATCCCGACACGGCCCTCTGCGGCGTGGATCAGACGAACGTGCCGTGGAACCAAGGCTTCCCTCCCTGCCAGGCCTGTGTGGCCGTAGCGCAGGGCCGCATGTCCTAGGGGCGCGCGGGCGCAGAAAGGCTCGGTGGGGCCCCTAACCCCCCAGTGGTCGCTTGCCGGGACCCCACCGGACCTATCCCCTAAGACGAGTCCGCCGCTTCGGTGTTAGCCGTTCAGGCGTTTGTAAAGCCGGTCGACGAGATCGGGCATCGCCTCGAGCTTCTCGGTGATCACTCTCACCCGGTATTCCCGAAAGTGCTCCGCTTCGACGTCGAGGGCCTGTGCGAGCGTCTCGACCACGTCGTTGGACGGCACCGGACGGTTCCCGTGCACGAGGTGGTTCAGGTACCCGGCCGAGAGACCCGTCTTCGAGGCGAGGGCGCGGTACGTGACGCCCGTCTCGTTCATCAACCGTTCCACAGCGGGGCCGAACGGCTCTGATGCATAGCGGCGACGCTTTGCCATCTAGCTCAGCGTGCCCAGGTCGGCAACATTCACACGTCGCTCCTCACCGGTTGCGCGATCACGAACGTCAACGGCCCCGTCCGCCAGGCTCTTCTTCCCGACGGTGACCCGAATCGGGATGCCGATCAGGTCCGCATCGGCGAACTTTTCGCCGGGACGCTGATCGCGGTCGTCGAGCAGGACAGCCTTGCCGGCCGCTGAGAGGGCCTGCGCAGCCTCCTCGGCGATCTCCTCCGCCCCGCCCAGGACGACCACGTGGACATCGTACGGCGCCAGCGTCGCGGGCCAGATGATCCCGTGCTCGTCGTAGCTCTGTTCAACGACCGCCGCCATCGTTCGCGCCAGCCCGATGCCATAGCTGCCCATGACGACCGCACGCTCCTTGCCATCCTCGTCGAGAAAACGCGCGCCCAGCGGCTCCGAGTAGCGCGTGCCGAGCTTGAAGATGTGACCGACCTCGATTGCCGTCGTGAAGCTCAGCTTGCCGCCGCAGATCGGGCAGGTGTCGTCCTCGGCCGCCGCGCGCAGGTCCGCAAAACTCGCCTGGAAATCGCGCCCGGCCTGGACGCCCCGCAGATGCCATCCGTCGCGGTTCGCACCGGAGACGAATTCGCCCTCCCGCAGCGACTCGTCCGCGACGATCTTGCCCTTGAAGCCGACCGGCCCCAGAGAGCCGCCGCTGGCCCCGAAGGCCGCGCGAATCTCTTCGTCGGTGGCAGGCCGCGACTGCACGCCGAGCCCGGCATCGAGCTTCGCCGGCTCGATCCGGTCGTCGCCGCGGATCAGTGCGAGCACCACTCCGTCGTCGGTCGTGACCGGCATCGCCTTGGATGTGGCGGCGACGTCGATCGCCAGGAACTCGGCGAGCGCCTCGCACGTCCTCACACCGGGCGTCTCGACGTTCTCCGGCGCGGGCAGCGTCTCAGGGAAGATCGGCGTGCGCGGAATGGTGCGCGCGACTTCGATGTCGGCGGCGAAGTCGCCGTTCTCGCAGGTCACGAGCGTGTTCTCGCCGGCGGGCGCGGGTGCGAGGAAGTCGAACGACTCTTTGCCGCCCATCATCCCTGGCTCGGCGTCGACGCCGTACACCTTGAGGCCGCAGCGCTCGAAGATGCGCTCGTACGCGCCGCGCTGGAGCTCGAAATTCTTGGCGAGGCCTTCCTCGTCGCGGTCGAACGAGTACGCGTCCTTCATCCAGAACTCGCGCAGCCGGATGAGGCCGGCGCGCGGACGGGGCTCGTCCCGTTCCTTCGTGGAGATGTGGTAGAGCATCTGCGGCAGCTGGCGATAGCTCTGCAGCTCGCGCGCGTGGAAGGTCACCGTCTCCTCGTGTGTCATCGGCAGCACGTAGTCGGCGCCCTTGCGGTCCTTGAGCCGGAAGATCTCCTGGATGAAATCGCGGCCGGTCTGCTTCCACAGCTCGAAAGGGGTCAGCACGGGCATCAGCATCTCCTGAGCGCCGATCGCGTCCATCTCCTCACGGATGATCTGCTCGATCTTCCGGTGCACCCTCCAGCCGAGCGGCAGGAACGTCCAAACGCCGCCGGTGACCTGGCGCACGAACCCGCCGCGCACGAGCAGTTTGTGGTTGACGGCCTCCGCGTCCGCGGGAGCGTCGCGCAATGTCGGCAGGAAAAGTTGGGAGGCGCGGGCGATCATCTGTTGCCGACCCAGGCTACCGAGACGCCAGCCGGACCGCGGCGGGTGGCTATTCGAGCGGAATCGCGGCTGCCTCGGCCATCGCCAGCGCGGCGGGCTTCGCCATCTTCAAGCGCTTTGGCCGATACATGCCCTCGCCGATCCACTTGTCGATCTCGTGGAAGAGCTCGTCGACCAGGATGTCGCTCGACACCTTCTTGAGCACGCGACCGTGCGCATAGACGAAGCCGACGTCGCGGCCACCGGCGATGCCGAAATCGGCGTCGCCCGCCTCACCTGGGCCGTTGACCGCGCAGCCGAGGACTGCGACTTCGAACGCTTGCGGATATGCGCGCAGCCGCTCCTCGACCCGCTCCGCCAGATGTTGCACGCCGACGTTGTCCCGGCCGCAGCTCGGGCAGGCGATCATCACCGGGCCGCGCTCACGCAGGTTGAGCGCCTTGAGGATCTCAAACGCGGTCTTCACCTCTTCCACCGGGTCGGCGGTCAGCGAGACGCGGATCGTGTCGCCGATTCCGTCCGCGAGCAGCGCACCCATGCCGACGGCGCTCTTGATCGACCCCGAGAACGGCGTGCCCGCCTCGGTGACTCCGAGGTGCAAGGGGTAGGGCACCTTGCCGGCGAGCAGCCGGTAGGCGCGAATCATGGTCGGCACGTGGCTCGATTTGACGGAGATCTTGAAATCGCGGTAATCGAGGCTCTCGAGCAGCCGCACCTCCTCGAGCGCTGCCTCGACCAGCGCTTCTGCCTGGTCCTGCTGTGCGAGCCCCTCGAGATGCTTCGGGAGCGAGCCTGAATTCGCGCCGATGCGCATGGGCGTTCCCTTGGCCTTTGCAGCGCGAACGACCTGCTCGACCTTGTCGGCACCACCGATGTTGCCCGGGTTGATCCGCACCGCCGCTACGCCGGCGTCGATCGCGCGGAGGGCGAGGCTCGCGTTGAAATGAATGTCGGCGATCACGGGGATCGGCGAGAAGCGCACGATCCGTGGCAGCGCGTCGGCGTCCTCACCCTTGGGCACCGCGACGCGGACGATCTCGCAG
>DATBBH010000184.1:0-8515 GCA_036271075.1 Gaiellaceae bacterium
CCGTCGTCGAGCACCTGGCTCTCCTCGGGATGGAAGGCGACCCAGCGGCTTTCGGCCTCGCCGCCGAACGTGCGGCCGAGCCCCCACGGGCTCGCCTGCACGTACAGCCCCTCCGCGTGCGACGCGGCGACGATCTCGGCCATCGTCTCGCGGTAGTAGGCGAAGTCGTTCTCCGAGAACGTGTGCAGGACGCCCGTGTAGCCACGCGCAGCCAGGTCGGCCATGTCGCGCCGGACGTGGCGCGGGATCCTGACGCCGAAATACGAGCAGCCGGCTCTACTGGTCTGTACCACTCAGCCCCTCACCGCGCCGGCGGTAAGGCCGAAGGCGATCCGGCGCTGGACGAGGAGGAAGAAGATCACGACCGGAATCGCGATCAGCGTCGAGGCCGCCATGATCTGGCCCCAGTCGACGAAGCGATTCCCGCCGTAGAGATACGAGAGCCAGACCGTGATCGTCTGTGTCTTCCCATCGTGCAGGAGCGTGGTCGCAAAGATGTACTCGTTCCAGCTCAAGATGAACGCGAAGACCGACGTGGCCACGAGGCCGGGGGCGACGAGCGGCAGCAGAATCCGGACAAAGGCGCCAAGCCGGGTCGAGCCGTCCACCATCGCTGCCTCCTCCAGGTCCTTCGGAATACCGAGGAGGAAGCCTCGGAGCGTCCACACGCAGAAGGGAAGGGCGAAGGTCAGGTAGACGAGGATCACGCCCGCGAGCGTGTTCACGAGGTTGATCCCCAGGACGGGAACGTCGCCGAGGAGGATGTAGAGCGGGATGATGAGCCCGGCCGGCGGCAGCATCTGGATCCCGATCACGAGCACGATGAACAGCTTGCGCCCCGTGAAGCGGTACTTCGCGAGAGCGAGCGCGGCGAAGAACGCGAGCACGAGCGCAAGCGCGACCGTCACGATCACGACGATGACGCTGTTCTTGACGTCCGTCCAGAAGTAGGGCCGGTGGATCGCGTCGCTGAAATGGCTCAGCGTCGGATGGCGCGGGAACCAGACCGGGTTGAAGCTGTAGATCTGGTCGTTGCTCTTGAGCGCCGTCGAGATCATCCAGAAGACCGGGAAGACGAGCGCGGCGAACAGGACGAGCCCGAGGGCGTCCCACCCGAGGCGACGGCGTCTCACGCCTCGTCACCTGCCCGCAGCATCCGGCGGATGTAGACGACGCTCAGCGCAGCCACGATCGCGAGCATGAGGATCGAGATCGCGGCGCCGCGACCGAACTCGGTCTTGGTGTAGCCCTCGATGTAGAGGTAGACGCTCATCAGGTAGTTGGTCGGGTCCTGATGGCCCTGGCCGATCAGCAGGTACGGCTGGGTGAAGACGCCGAAGTCCCAGATGATCGACAGGCTCGTGAGGATGAGGAGCACCGGCATGATCACCGGCATCGTCACGTCCTTGAAGACGCGCCACGAGCGAGCGCCGTCGATCTGCGCAGCCTCGACGAGCTCGTGCGGGACCTGCGACAGCGCCGCGTAGACGGTGATCGCGACGAAGGGAATCGCGCCCCAGACGATCAGGGTCGTCACCATCGTGAGCTGCCAGAACGGCGTCTCGTACCAGTTGTGCTGGAAGTAGTTGCCGACGTGGAGCTCGGTGAGCACATAGTTGAGGACGCCGTTCTCGCTGTTCGTGATCCAGCTCCAGACCTGGACCGCGACGACGGGTGGCATGGCCCAGACGAGCACGAGCCCCGTGGTCAGCAGGATCCGCACCCAGGTCGAGATTCGCACGAGAAGGAGGGCGATGAGCGTCCCGAGCACCATCGTCAGCCCGACGTTGGCGACGGTGAACACGATCGTCCGTACGAGCGTGTGCTGGAAGACCGGGTCGCGGAGGACGTCCGTGAAGTTCTCCAGCCCCACATAGGTGCCGTGGTGCTGCAGCAGCGCGAACAGGTCGTACCGCTGGAGCGAGAGCCGAACGAGGTAATAGATCGGATAGCCGAGGATCGCCGCCAAGACGAGGACGACCGGGGCGATCAGGAGGTACGGCACGGAGCCGCCTGCTATGCGGCTCCGTGTCAAGCGCCGCCGCCGCGACGCCCCTGAGGCAGTCGCGGCGGCGGATGTGAGCAGGGTGGGCTCGCTCCCGCTCAGGGGAGCACTACTTCCCGTTGAGGGTTTGCGCGATGTTGTCGCTCGCCACGGACGCAGCCTGCTTGACCGTCAGGCGGTTGGTCAGGATCTGGGCGAGCATCGTCTTCAGGATGTTGCCGTTCTCGACGTCCACCCAGTGCTTCGCCTGCGGCACGAACCAGCTCCGCGAGGCGGCCCGCTCGTTGATGCTGTTGCCGAGCAGGTTGGTCGCGTTCGGGATGTTGCCCTTCACCTCGAGCGCCTTCTCGCTCGCGTTGCTCGTGAAGTCGGCGAGCCACTCGACGGCCTGCGACTTCGCGTTGCTCTGCGACGGGATCGCGAGCGTCGAGCCGCCGAGGAAGCCCGGGATCGCCTTCCCCTTGACGTGGCTCGGCATCACGAACTGCTTCGTCGCCTTCGTGTACTTCTTGCCGGTGCAGCATGTGTACCAGGCGGGGCCGTAGTTGGCCGCGGTCCGACCCTGGGAGAACACCGTGTACGGGAACGGAGCAGTGCCGTCGAGCGTCGCGCTCGACCGAGGCTGCGTCGCCTTGAAGAACTGCTTGAAGCGAGTCAGGCCCTGGAGCGACTGCTTCGAGTTGAGCGTCCCGTGCCACTTCCCGTTCGAGAACTTGGCAATCGAGCCGCCGTAATCGGCCACGAAGCTCAGCGCCGTGTACCAGTCCTCGCCGCCGACGTAGAGCGGCGCGAACCCCTTGACGTTCTTCTGCATCTTCCCGACCTTGACGAGCTGCGACTGGAACTGCGCCATGCTCGTCGGCGGCTTCTTGAAGCCCGCCTTCTTGAACAGGTCGCTCCGGTACGTGATCACCCGTGAGCCGGCGTAGTAGGGCACGCCGTAGAGCTTGCCGAGGTACGTCCCCCAGGCCCGCATACCGGCGAGCCACTGCTTGTTGTTGTCGAACTTCGATGCGGTCAGGCTCGTGAACGCCCCTGCGGCCATGTACTTCGTCATCTCCGTGTTGCCCATCTCGATGACGTCCGGCGTGTCGTTGCCGGCGATCGTCGCATCGAACTTCTGCAGATGGTCAGGCCACTGCTGGTACTGGACGTTGACGTTCCAGCCGGGGTTGGCCTTCTCGAACGCATTGTTCGCAGAGGCCACGATGTCCGGCCAACCGTTCTGGGCATCCACCTGGAGCCAGACCGTAAGCGTATTGGCGTTGGTCCGCTGCCCACTCGCTGTGGCCGTCGCGGCGACGACCCCCAGCGCAATCGCGGTGGCAACCACCGCGAGAACCCGGTATCTCATGCCAAGTCTCCCTCGAGTCGTCGACGCGCGAGAGGGGCGTCCGAAGAGTCTGTGGCCGAAGGACGCGAGACGCCCTGCGGTGCGTCGAATGGTCTATACCAATCGGCCACGCCGGAAATCTCCCACACCGGACCACTCTTGTCAAGAGGGGGTGTCAGGCTGGTTACGAGGGCGTAAGCTCGGAGACGATCTGGTAGCGGTCGCCGCGATAGATCGAGTGCACGAACTCGAGCGTGCGGTCGGTCCGGTCGCGGCTCGTGCGCTCGAACAGAAAGGCCGGCGAATGGAGCGGAACGCCGAGCGCCGCCGACTCCTCCTCGTTCGTCACCGTCGGCTCGATCGTCTGCGTTGCCGTGGCGATCTCGATCCCGTACCGGTCATGGAGGAGCTCGTAGAACGAGCCCTCGAGGTCGCGGGACTGAACGCCCGGCACGACGCCCGCCGGGATGTGGAGAGTCTCGATCGCCATCGAGACGCCGTCGGCGAGACGAAGCCGCTTGACGACGACGATTTCCTCTCCTGGTGAGACATTGAGGAAGCGTCCGAGCCTTGCGCCGGCAAGCTCGCGGCGCAGCGAGAGCGTCTCGCTGCTCGCCACCATCCCGCGCCTGCGCATGTCCTCGCTGAACGACGTCATCGTGAGCTGCTGCGAGATCTTGGGCTGCTGGACATAGGTTCCGCTGCCGCGCCGGCGTACCAGGTAGCCCTCGCGCGCGAGCTCGTCGAGCGCGGCGCGAACGGTCAGGCGCGAGACCCCGAGGTCCGCGCTGAGCTGCCGCTCGGAGGGGATCGCGGTGCCGACGCCGAGCCGCTGAATGAGCTCGAGCACCTGCTGCCGCGCCGCGCTCTGCTTGGTCATCTTGCCCTGGGCTCCGATCACCTCCACCGTGCTGCGACTATAGAGGCACTACGCGAAGTGGTCAATGCCATTGCTTTCGATCGGCCGATGCGGTATAGACTCCATGATCGTTTGAGTGGCTGAGATCGTCCTCGACAACGTCCGTAAGGTCTTCGCCGGCAGCGTGGTGGCCGTCGACGACGTCTCGTTGACCATCAACAGCGGCGAGTTCCTCGTCCTAGTCGGACCGTCGGGCTGCGGGAAGTCGACGCTGCTCCGCATGGTCGCGGGCCTCGAGCAGGTGACCGCGGGGACGATCGCGATCGGCGAGCGGGACGTGACCGACTCGCCTCCCCGCGCGCGCGACGTTGCGATGGTCTTCCAGAGCTACGCGCTCTACCCGCACATGACCGTGCGGCAGAACCTCGGCTACGGGCTGAAGGTGCGGAAGACGCCGAAGCAGGAGATCCGCGACCGCGTGACGCGAGCAGCCGATCTCCTCGGCCTGGACCAGCTGCTCGACCGCAAGCCCGCCGCACTCTCGGGCGGTCAGCGGCAGCGGGTGGCGATGGGCCGCGCAATCGTGCGCGAGCCGAAGGCGTTCCTGATGGACGAGCCGCTCTCGAACCTCGACGCGAAGCTCCGCGTGAGCATGCGCGCCCAGCTCTCGGCGCTCCACGCGCGCCTCTCGACCACGACGATCTACGTCACGCACGACCAGATCGAGGCGATGACCCTCGGCCACCGCGTGGCGGTGATGCGTGACGGGAAGATCCAGCAAGTCGACGCACCGCAGGCGCTGTATGCCCGGCCCGCCAACCTCTTCGTGGCGGCGTTCATCGGCTCTCCTGCGATGAACCTCGTCGAGGCCGAGGTCGCAGGCGGCGAGCTCCGCTTCGGCGGCTACGCGATCCCGATCCCCGCGGCCGGCGCGCCGGCCGCGGGCCAGGTCGTCGCGGGCATCCGTCCGGAGGCGTTCGAGGACTCGGCCTTCGCCGATCCGTCGCTTCCACGCATCGACGTGCAGGTCGAGGTCGTCGAGGAGCTCGGCGCGGACACGCACGTGATCTTCTCGGTCGCGGCCCCGCGCGTGGAGGTCAGCGAGGTGCGCGACGCGGCCGGCGACGAGGACGTGCTCATGGCTGTCGAGGGCTCGCTCTTCACGGCGCGCGTCAATCCCGGGACGGCGGCGCGGCCCGCCGCGACCCTCCGGCTCGCGGTCGATCCGTCGCACTTCCACTACTTCGACCCGGAGACGGGTCTCCGGGTCGAGCCGAAGCCCGACCGCGCACCGGCTGCGGTCGCCGCCGGCTAGCTCAGGACGGGAACGCCGTCTGCGCACTCGCGCGAGCGGACGCTTCGGCCGGCACGCCGCAGCCGGGCGAAGTCCTCCGGCAGCAGCAGCGCACGGTGGTCGCAGTCGGACCCACACTCGCAGAGGAACTCTCCCGGCAGGTCCGGCTCCGCCGAGGAGAGGAGCTCGTAGATTCGGTCGTTGACCTCCCGAAACAGGCTGGAGTGCTGACGGCGAGTCACGGCCAGGAGCATGATCCTTGGCGGAAGAGCAGGCGAGGCGGAAGCTTCTCGGCTTACTGACGTTTTACTTGAGGTTGGCGGCCGATTAGGGTCGCCAGAAAAGGAGGAGAGATGGGTTTGACGATCGGCGACACCGCGCCCGACTTCGAGGCGCAGACCACGGAGGGAACGATTTCCTTCCACGACTGGATCGGCGACTCCTGGGTGGTGCTGTTCTCGCACCCGAAGGACTTCACGCCCGTGTGCACGACGGAGCTCGGCTACATGGCTGCGATCAAGCCGGAGTTCGAGCGGCGCAACGTCAAGATCATTGGCCTCTCCGTCGACTCGGAGAGCGACCACGAGGCCTGGGCGAAGGACATCGAGGAGACCCAGGGGACGGCTCCGAACTATCCGCTGATCGGCGACCCGCACCTCACGGTCGCGAAGCTGTACGGGATGTTGCCCGCGGGCGCGGAGGGCGACGCGAAGGAACGGACGCCTGCGGACAACCAGACCGTCCGCAACGTGTTCGTGATCGGGCCGGACAAGAAGATCAAGCTGATCCTCGTCTATCCGATGACCACAGGCCGGAACTTCGACGAGGTGCTGCGGGTCATCGACTCGCTGCAGCTCACGGCGGCGCACAAGGTCTCGACGCCGGTCAACTGGCAGCAGGGCGACGACGTCATCATCGCCGGCTCCGTCTCGAACGACGAGGCAAAGGAGCTGTTCGGGGAGTGGGAGGAGCCGAAGCCGTACATCCGGATCGTGCCCGACCCCTCAAAGGTCACCGTTCCTTAGCGGCAGACCCGAGGCAGGAGGGGTGGCGTGGTCCAACCTCCTGCCTCCACGTCCGGGCCTTATCGGACCAGCCGATCACCGTGGTGGTCTTCTCCTAAGAAGCCGTCGCGCGGCAGCGATATCTGGGCCGTTACCCCGTCCGGGGGAGGCGGGATCCCCCGAAAAGACCGATTTCGTGTAGGTGTCCGCGGCCCCTGCGGTTTTTGGCGACTACGGCGATGACGACCTCTCCCCCGAGGAGGTCGCGCGTCGCTACCGCACGCTCATCGACCATCTGCCGCTGGTCGTCTACGTCGACGCACTGGACTCGGTCAGCTCGAACATCTTCACGAGCCCGCAAATCGAGCCTGTCCTCGGGTTCAGCGTCGACGAATGGAAGACCGACACCAACCTCTTCTCGCGTTTGCTCCACCCGGACGATCGCGCACGCGTGCTTGCCGCCCACGCGCACACGCACGAGACCCGCGAGCCGCTCAGCATCGAGTACCGGCTCGTCGCCCGAGACGGCCGGGTCATCTGGCTCCGCGACGAGGGCGTGATCGTGCTTGACGACCACGGGAAGCCCCTCTACCTCCAGGGCTACCTCCTCGACATCACCCGCGAGCGCGAAGCGGAGCAGCAGCTGCGGCAGCTAGCTCTCTACGATCCGATGACCGGTCTCGCCAACCGCGCCTTCTTCCATGAGCGGCTCCGCCATGCGATCAAGCTCCGGCACGACGAAGGCCGTGCCACCGGCCTGCTGTACATCGACCTCGACAATTTCAAGGGGATCAACGACCGGTGGGGCCATGACCTCGGCGACGAGGTACTGAAGGAGATCGGCAGGCGCATCGAGATGTCGGTGCGCCCCGGCGACACCGCCGCTCGGCTCGGCGGCGACGAGTTCGCGGTCGTTTTGACCGAGCCGGTGGCGCCCGAGGACGCGGTGGGAGTCGCCGAGCGGCTGCTCAGCGAGATCGGCAGGCCCCTCGAAAGCGGTGCAGCTCCGCTATACACGAGTGCGAGCATCGGCATCGCGTTCGGCAGCGACGATCAGACGCTGCTGCGGGAAGCCGACATCGCGATGTACCGGGCGAAAGCGCACCCCGATCTCGGCTACGCGTTCTTCGACCCGGAGCTCGACCGCGCGGCCATGGATCGGTCGCAGCGGATCGGCGAGCTGCGCGAGGGCATTGCACGCGGCGAATTTCGGCTGGACTATCAAGCGGTCGTCGATCTCGGCCGCCACGAGATCATCGGTTACGAGGCCCTCGTGCGCTGGGAGCACCCGACCGATGGTGAGCTCCCACCCGGCGAGTTCATCCCGATGGCGGAAGAGACCGGCCTGATCGTCGGCCTCGGCGAGTGGGTGCTCACCGAGGCATGCACGGAGGCCACGCGTCTGTGCCGGCTGCACGGCCGCCCGATGCACATGTCGGTCAACGTCTCAGCACGTCAGCTCCATCATCCGGACTTTCTCCGCCACGTCCGGCATGCCCTTGACGAGTCGGCGCTGACGCCAGGCCTGCTCACTCTCGAGCTAACCGAGAGCACACTGCTCACGTCGGACGAGCGGGTTGCGAAGACGCTCGAAACGATCAAGGGGCTCGGAGTAGTCCTCGCGCTCGACGACTTCGGGACGGGCTATGCATCCCTGTCGTACCTGCGCCAGTTCCCGATCGACGTCGTCAAGATCGACCGCAGCTTCACGGCCAACGTCGAGAGCAAGAACGGCGATCTCGTACTCCTGAAGGGCATCATCGACCTCGGCCACGCGCTCCAGCTCAACCTCGTGGCGGAGGGGATCGAGACCTCCGAGCAGCACACGATCGTGCGCCGGCTCGGCTGCCAGCAGGCGCAGGGGTTTTACTTCGGCCGGCCCTCCCATCCGGCCCAGCGCGACCTCGACGCTCTCGGCGCCGTCTAGCTAGCGGGGCTTGCCCTCGGCATAGCGCTCGAGCCCGTCGTCCGGGAGCGGCTCCCATTCGCAGGCGTAGTCCACGAACGTGTGCCACTGCGG
>DATBBH010000185.1:0-5838 GCA_036271075.1 Gaiellaceae bacterium
GCCATTACCGGAAGTTCGCCGTACGTGGGCTCGACGGTCAGGACGACTTCGCGGCGATGCGTGAGGTGATCGCCCGGCGCTTCGCGCGGCTGTCTGCCGACCCGAGCTCGGAGGAATGGAACGAGTCGTTCGTCGCGACGCCGAATCTCGTCGTGATCGACGGAGGCAAGGGGCAGCTGTCCGCGGCGCTTGCGGCGATGCAGGAGCTCGACCTGCCGCGCGTCGCGGTGATCTCGCTTGCCAAGCGGATCGAGGAGGTGTTCGTCCCCGACCGGCCCAATCCGATCCTCCTCTCGCCTCAGTCGCCCGGGCTGCAGCTGCTGCAGCGCGTCCGCGACGAGGCTCACCGGTTCGCGATCACGTTCCATCGTCAGCGCCGCGACGTGGCAGCGCGCGGATCGATGTTCGACCAGCTCGAGGGCGTCGGGCCGGCCCGCCGGCGCGCGCTCCTGCAGCACTTCGGCTCGGCGGAGGGCGTTGTCTCGGCCACGCGCGAGGAGCTCGAAGGCGTGCCGGGCGTGCCGGCGAAGACCGCCCGCTCGATCTACGCGCAGCTGCATCGCACAGGCGGTGCCTGAGGCATGACTACGCTTGCGCCCGTGCGCCGGCTCGCTCTCGTTCTGTTCGTCACGGTTCTCGCCGGCTGCGGGAGCTCGTCGAAGACGTCGGTCACGACCACGACCGCGGTGCCGAAGCCGGGGCCGGGGAAGGTGCTCTACCGCAGCGGCGACTGGGCGGTCGTCCTGTCCGCCAGCACTGCGCGAGCACTCCGGCTCGTGGCCGGAAGCTGGCAGCCGGACACGACCGGCCTCGTCAAGGTTTCGATCCTCGGGCCGCACGCCACAGCCCCGGCCAGGCCGCAGGTCGCAGCCGAGCTCTCTGCGAAGGCGCCGCTCGTCGAGAGCGGGCTCTGGGTGGACGGGGTGGAACTGCTCGAGAAAGGCGGCGGTCTGAACCCGAACCGCGGCACGATCTACGGGGCGCCCGACGCGCCTCTTGCTCCCGGCAAGCACGTCGCCGTCGCGTACGCCCGGACGGCAGACCACGCGACGGCGGTCGCGTGGTCGTTCCGAGTCTCCTGATCGTGGTCTCGCCGGCTCAGGTGCCGGCGTCGTCGGGGCCGGCGTCCATGAACGGGTAGCGATAGCTGTGCGGTGGCGTGAACGTCTCTTTGATCGAGCGGGGACTGACCCAGCGAATCAGGTTCCACATCGAGCCCGCCTTGTCGTTCGTGCCGGACGCTCGCCCACCGCCGAACGGCTGCTGGCCGACGACGGCACCGGTGGGCTTGTCGTTGACGTAGAAGTTGCCGGCCGCATATCGGAGCTTCTGTTGCGCGTGAGCGGCCGCGGCACGATCCTCCGAGAACACCGCGCCCGTCAGCCCGTACGGCGCGGTCTTGTCGACGAGCTCGAGCGTGTCGTCCCACTTGTGCTCGTCGTAGACGTACGTGGTGACGACCGGCCCGAACAACTCTTCCCGCATCGTGCGGAAGTCAGGGTTGCGCGTTTCGATCACCGTCGGCTCGACGAAGTACCCGCGTGAATCGTCGTAGCCGCCGCCGACGACGATGTCGGTCTCCGAGCTTGCCTTCGCCTCCTCGATCGCGTCGGCCTGCGTGCGGAAGGACGAGCTGTCGATCACCGCGCCCATGAAGTTGCGGAAGTCGGAGACGTCGCCCATCGTGATCGTGGCCACCTGCTCCTGCAGGCGCTCGCGCAGCGCCGCCCAGAGGTTCGACGGTGCGTAGATGCGCGACGACGCCGAGCACTTCTGCCCCTGGTACTCGAACGAGCCGCGCACGATCGCGGTCGCAAGCGCGTCGACGTCCGCGGAGGGATGAGCAACGATGAAGTCCTTGCCGCCGGTCTCGCCCACGATCCGCGGGTAGTTGCGGAACCGCTCCATGTTCGACGCGACGGTGCGCCACATCCCGTTGAACACCGGAGTGGAGCCCGTGAAGTGAATGCCGGCGAGATGGGGGCTGCCAAGCGCGGCGTCGCCGATTGTCGCCCCCGGGCCATAGACGAGGTTGATCACGCCGTCGGGCAGGCCGGCCTCCTGGAAGAGGCGCATCAGGTAGTAAGCCGACAGCATGGCGGTGCCCGCCGGCTTCCAGACGATCACGTTTCCCATCAGCGCCGGAGAGCTCGTCAGGTTCGCGGCGATCGCCGTGAAGTTGAACGGCGAGACAGCGAAGACGAATCCCTCGAGCGGCCGGTACTCCATGCGATTCCAGATGCCCGGCGACGACGCGGGTTGCTCCGCGTAGACGCGCGTCATGAACTCGACGTTGAAGCGGAAGAAGTCGATCGACTCACAGGCGGCGTCGATCTCGGCCTGGTGGGCCGTCTTCGACTGGCCGAGCATCGTTGCCGCATTGAGCGTGTCGCGCCATGGCCCCGCCAGTAACTCGGCTGCGCGTAGCAGCACTGCGGCGCGTTCCTCCCAGGGCCAACGCGACCAGTCGACCCACGCTGTCGCTGCTGCGTCGATCGCGAGCTGCACGTGCTCCGCGTTGCCCTGATGCACGTCGGCGAGCACGTGCTCCTTGTCGTGTGGCATCACCGCCTGCTTGAGCTCGCCGGTCGTCACGTCCTTACCGCCGATCACCAGCGGGATCTCGATGCGCTCGTCGCGCATCTGCTGGACACGCCGCTGCAGGCGCTCGCGTTCGGAGCTGCCGGGCGCGTAATCGTTGATCGGCTCGTTCCGAGGGGCAGGGGGACGGAAGATCGCGTGGGTGCTCATGCTTCTAGATTACGGCAGTCGCCTAGTGCGGCGTGATCAGCGCCGCAGCAGATAGGTCGCCGTTACGACGACCCACACCATGAACCCGAGCGACGAGGCGAAGACCGTGTCGCCCGCGAAGGTCCAGTCGGCCGCGCCCTCGACCAAGCCGACGGCGAGCACTGCGACCCCGCCGGCGACACCGGCCTGACCGAACCACTTCGGGATCTTGCGCGCCCGCAGGGCTGCGAGCGACGAGGCCATGATCACCACCGCCGCCGCGGCGGCCGACGGTGCGGCGAGCCGCGCACCGGCGAACAGCAGAGCGGTCCCCTGCAACGCGATGAAGCTTGCCCCGCCCATGACGACGACGCTCGCGAAGAACCCGTCAGGATCGAACCGGATGACGAGGGCTCTCACGCTCGCCAGGAACCAGAAGTAGGCAAATGCTGCGCCGGTGAACAGGGCTGAGACGGCCCCGGGATGGCCCGTACCGAGCAGCAGCGCAGGCAGGGCCAGCACCACGTACACGTAGCCAAGTGCCGGCAGCTGCGCCCGCGTCACGCGGCGAAGCTACAACATCGGCAGATGAAGCCGACGCTCGTGCAGTACGACGCGCCCGGCTGGGGCGTGGGGGAGGTCTGGCTCGACGAGGACGGACGGGTCTTCCACAGCGAGCTGCCGCGGCCACGGCCTCTGAGCAAGCTCAGAGCCGGCTCAGACGCGGCTCAGACGTTGATCCGCGATTTGCAGGCATTTTTCGCGGGCGTTGCGGTTTCATTCCACGACGTCCCACTGGCGATGCCGGACGGCTTCTACGGGGACTGCGCCCGCGCGCTGCTCACCGTGCCCCGTGGTGAGACCGTCACCTACGGCGAGCTCGCCGCGCTCGCCGGCTATCCGGGCGCGGCGCGCGCGGCGGGCACGTTCTGCGCTCGCTGCGAGCTGGCGCCATTCCTCCCTGTGCATCGGGTGGTGGCCGCAAACGGGCTCGGCAGCTGGGGCGACCTCGGGGTGGCCTACAAACGCCGGCTGTTGGAGCTCGAAGATGTCGCTCTCTGACGACCTGCGGGACGAGCTTGCCCAGATCGCCCCGGCACGGCGCTGCTGCTGCCTCGCCGAGCTGTCCGCGCTCTTTCACGCCTCCGGTGCCTGGCACCTGCGGGGTGGGACGGTCGGCGTGCACCTCGACCTGGCGAGCTCGGCGATCGCGCGCCGGGCGTTCGCCCTCCTGCGCGACCTCGGTGTTCGCTCGGAGATCCGCACCTACTCACGGCGAGCATTCGACCGAGCGACCAGGTACCAGCTGCATGTCGACGTCGACGAGCACACGCTCGCGGTGCTGCGGGAGGCCGGTGTGCTCTCGCCGTCGGGCGCACCGCTGGAGCTCCCGCCGAAGCGCGTCGTCGGGCGCTCCTGCTGCCGGGGCTCGTACCTGCGCGGCGCCCTGCTCGGCGCGGGCTCGCTCTCCGGCCCCCGCGATCCCCACCTCGAGCTGCGCGCGGGCGGCATCGACGGCGCCCGCTTCATCGCCGACGTCGCCGCAAGGGAGAACGTCCGGCTCAAGGTCGCCGAGCGCCGGGCCTACGCGGTCGCCTACGCAAAGGGCCACGAGCCCATCGCCGACGTGCTTGCCCTGGCGGGCGCGGGCGACACCGCATTGCGGCTGGAGGAGCACGCTGTTCTCGCTGCCCTCCGCGCGGACGCGAACCGGCTTGCGAACGCCGACGAGGCGAACCTCGTCCGCAGTGCGCGCGCCGCCCACGCGCAGGTCGAGGCGATCCACGCGATTGGGCTCGATGCGCTCCCTGAGCATCTCGTCGAGATCGCCGAGCTGCGCTTGCGGCATCCATCCGCGTCGCTGCGCGAGCTCGCAGCCAAGGCCCGACCGCCGATCAGCAAGGCCGCGGCGCACCGGCGCCTACGGGAGATCACGGGGCTGATTGCAAACTGATGTTGTCCAATTTGCAACTCCTCTAGCGCGGCAATTGCCCGTGTCCCCATACTCAACCGTTGGCGGGCCGGCTCCGCCGACGGTGGATACAGACCCCGTCCTCCGTCACCGCGCGAGCCCGGCAAACCGGAGGGAGGGGTCGTCCTCGGAGCTCTCCCTCCGGTCCCGCCAGCTGCCGACGGTCATATAGGTTTCTCTGCGTGAGTCGGGCGAAGTTCGACGAGCTGCGCGGGCACCTGGCGGAGATCTCGGATCTCGTCAAGACCAGCGCGCTCCTCGGCTGGGACCAGCAGGTCATGATGCCGCCCGGCGGGGCCGCTCTCCGGGCCGAGCAGCTGGCGACGGTGGGCCGGATTGCGCATCAGAAGTTCACCTCGCCGGAGTTGGGCAAGCTGATCGACGGCCTGCGCGGCTGGGGCGAGCAGCAGGACTACGACTCGTTCGAAGCGAGCCTGATCCGAGTCGCGGCCCGCGATTGGGAGAAGCTGAGCAAGGTGCCGGCGGAGTTGCGCGCCGAGATGTCGCGATCCGCCGCGCTCGCGAACCCGGTTTGGGTCGACGCGCGAAAGCGAAACGACTTCGCGGCCTTCCTGCCGGTCTTGCGCAAGAACCTCGATCTACGCAAGCGGTACATCGACTGTTTCGAGGTCGGCGACGAGCCCTACGACATCGTGCTCGACGATTACGAGCGCGGCATGAAGACGAAGGAAGTGCGCGGGATCTTCGAGTACCTCAAGGAGCACCAGGCACCGCTCGTCCAAGAGGTTGCGGCGCGCGGCGGCAACGAGCCTCGCGACCACAGCTTCGCGCTCGCGCCGCAGAAGGTGTTCGAGCTCGAGGTGGTGCGTGCCTTCGGCTTCACCGACGAGGCCTGGCGACTCGATCCAACGGTCCATCCGTTTGCGTCTGGCACCGGCGTCACCGACATTCGCATCACGACCCGCTACTTCACCGAGCACCTTGGCGGGCTCTTCGGGACGATGCACGAGTTCGGTCACGGTCTCTACGAGCACCAGATCGACCCGGCCCTCGAGCGTTCGTCACTCGCACGCGGGGTCTCGCTCGGCATGCACGAGTCCCAGAGCCGCATGTGGGAGAACCTCGTCGGGCGCTCGCTGCCGTTCTGGCGGCACTTCTTCCCGCGCCTCCAGGAA
>DATBBH010000186.1:0-10838 GCA_036271075.1 Gaiellaceae bacterium
CGCCAACTGACGTCCGACGAGGCGCTCGCATTCGCCCTGGCCGCGTTAGCTCCGCGTTAGCGGCCGGGAGCACACTCGACTCTCCCGCGGGTGCTCACCCGCGACCACGGAGGAGGAGAGAAATGAAGCAGCTCGTGCTGATGGCAGCAGTCGCGCTGGTTCTGCCCCTGGCGGCGCTATCGGCGTCCTTCCCGCGCAGCGGAGATCTGCACGCTACGAAGGAATGCTCGGGATATGACGGCAAGGCCGGTTCGTACTGCATGATCACCTCGTCGAACCTCGCGGCGATCGAAGTCGGTTCGAGGATCAACTATCTCCAGCCGGCTGCCCTCTTGACGCCGGCAGGGAGCGACGTCGTGCTCGACACACCGGGGCCTGGCAATAACGCCGCCTTCGGCAATTGCTCACTCGCCGTCGGACGGTGCACGTTCTGGGGCGGGACCGGGAAGTTCACCTGGTTCCATGCCAGTGTCGCCGTCTCGTACCTGAGCGGGCTCAACTGGGCTTGGGACGGAACGTTCAGCTTCGATCCGACCGACTGAGAGACAGCACTGATGCCGGCGCGCCTTCCGAGGCGCGTCGGCATCGGCTGACCGATTCGGCTACGGTGGAAGCGCGTTACTCCTGGTATCGAAGCCGCCGAGATAACCGCACTTCCTCTTCGACGTCACCGCCGGCCGCAGCGCAGCTAGGCCTCCGCGCGGTCCCGTGCGGCGAACGACGAATCGGAGAAGTCGAATGCTCAAAGCGCTTCAGATCGGCGGCGGGCCCACAGGCATGCGCGCGGCCATCGTCTCCACCTATCCGCCTCGCGCCTGCGGGATCGGGACGTTTGCAGCGGATGTCCGCGCCTCGCTGATCGGGCTCGACGAGGTCGAGTCGGTCGCGAAGGTCGTGATCGTCGACGACCCGTCGCGGCCTCAGCGGCCGGGTGTCGTCGCAGCGATTTCGCAGGGAACGCGTGGTGACTACGTCCGCGCGGCGCGCATTCTCGGCCGGCGCGACATCGATGTGGTCCTACTCGAGCACGAGTACGGCATCTTCGGAGGTCGGGACGGCGAATACATCCTTTCGCTTGCCGAAGAACTGACGCAACCGCTCGTCGTGACGTTGCACACGGTGCTCTCGCAGCCGTCACCACGCCAGGCGCGAGTCCTCGAAACGCTCTGCGGCCACGCCGAGCTCGTGATCGTGATGACGGAGACCGCGCTGCGGCTACTCGTCGAAAACGGAACCTGCGCCGAGGCGAAGATTCGCGTTGTCCCGCACGGCGCACCGACGCTGCTCGTCGAGCGCGCGGCGGCCGGCGCCGCACCGCACGGCCGTGATGAACGCCTGCGCGGCCGATTCGTCCTGTCCACGTTCGGGCTCCTCTCCTCGGGCAAGGGCGTCGAGAACGTCCTCAAGGCGCTGCCCGCGATCATCGAGCAGCACCCGGAGACGCTCTACGTCATCGCAGGCCGCACGCACCCGGGTGTGGCGCAGCGCGAGGGTGAGCGCTATCGCCTGTCGCTGCAGCAGCTCGTGATCGAGCTCGGCCTCCAAGAGCACGTCGAGTTCGACGACCGCTTCCTCGCGGTCGATGAGATCGCCGACCTCCTCGCTGTGACGTCAGTGTTCGTGACGCCGTACCTCGATCCGGAGCAGACGTCGTCGGGTGCGTTGACCTTCGCAATCGCCGCCGGCTGCGCCGTCGTCTCGACGCCGTACCGATATGCGGAGGACATGCTCGCGAGCGGCGCAGGCGAGCTCGTGCCGTTCGCCGATCCGACCGCGCTCGGCGCCGCGGTCTGCCGCTTCATCGACAAACCGGAGCTCCTGAGCGCCGCCCGCGGCGAGGCCCGCCGCATCGGCGAGAGCGTGAGCTGGCCGTCGGTCGCAGGCGCGACCGCCGTAGTGCTTCGGGACGCGATGGAGCTCATGCCGCGCAGGGACGCCATCCTCAGCCTCGAGCCGCAGCCCGCGAGCTTCCGGCACGACCATCTCCTGACCATGGTCGACGACGCCGGGATCGTCCAGCACGCCCACGGCGCGATCCCGAACCGCCGCAGTGGCTACTGCGTCGACGATGTCGCACGCCTTGCCGTCGTTGCACTCGAGCTCGGGCGCCGCTCGGATGAGCAGCTGTGGAGCCCGGTCGTCTACCGCTCGCTCGCGTTCCTCCATGACGCGACCGACGAGCAACCCGGCATGCGCAACTTCATGGCCTACGACCGCCGGTGGCTCGATGAGCCACACGTCGGCGACCATGTCGGCCGCGCGATCTGGGCGCTCGGCGAGATCCTGTCCACTGCCTGGGCCTCCGCGCTCGTCGAGCCGACGCAGCGGTTGCTCGACTCGCTCGTCGGCGGGCTCGGCGGCCCGACCTCGCTCCGGACCGACGCGTACACGGTGCTCGGGCTCGCGCGACTCGATCCCGATCGGCTCGACGATCCGGCACGCACACTGCTCGAGTGCGGCGTCGAACGGCTTGCCACTGCGTTCGAAGCGACGGCGTCGGAGGGGTGGCTCTGGTTCGAGCACGCACTCGCGTATGACAACGCCCGCCTCCCACAGGCGTTGATCGCGGGAGGCGCGGCGCTCGGCCGGGAAGATCAGGTCGCCTCCGGGCTCGAATCGTTGCGCTGGCTCGGTGACGAGTCGGGGCTCGCGACCGGGATGCTGCGGCTGACCGGGCACCGCGGTCGCAAACGGAGCGAGCCGGCACTGGGCAGCGGCGACGAGCAGCCGCTCGAGGCATCGGCGTTCGTCGAAGCGGAGCTCGCGGCCTTCGCGGTCACAGGCGAGCGTGAGCACGGTGTGCGCGCGCGGCTTGCGTTCGACTGGTTCCTCGGCCGCAACCACCTGAGTCGGCCGCTCTACGACTTCGCAACCGGGGGCTGCAGCGACGGGCTCGGCGACGAGGACGTCAACCACAACGAAGGCGCCGAGTCCACCCTGGCGTTTCACCGCGCAGCGCTGCTCCTCGACGCCTCCGATCTCTCCTCGGTTCCGTCCAAGCAGCTCGCCGCGGCCGCAGCATGAGCAAGCCGGCGCCGCCGATACTTCGATCGCTCTCGCGACGGCTCAGCTCGACGAACTGGTCGACGCTGTGCTCACCGCGCCGGTCTAGCGGCGCCTGGCTAGGCTCGTCCGGTGGACGAGCTCACGCTCCTCGACTGGAAGCGCCGCATCTTCGAGCTGTACTCGGAGGTGCGCCGCGCGCGCGACCCGGCCGCCGCGTGGCAGCACTGGCGCGAGGTGCGAGACGAGCTCTTCCGCACGCATCCTCAGACGCCCGTCCCGCCCGGAACGAACTTCGAGCACATCCCGTACTTCGACTACGACCCGGCGCTGCGGGTGCTCGGTACCGTCGATCCGGCAGAGCGCATCTCTCGCGAGATCGCAACGTCGGGTGAGCACCCGTGCTCGTTCACGCGCTTCGCGCGCGTTCGGTTCACGCTCGCAAAGGAGCACGCACTCGATCTTTACTGGCTCGACGGCTACGGCGGCGGCATCTACCTCTGCTTTGCCGATGCAACAAGCGGCGAAGAGACCTACGGAGCGTGCCGTTATCTGCTCGACACCGTCAAGGGCTCCGATCTCGGCGAGCAGAACGGCAAGCTCGTGCTCGACTTCAACTTCGCGTACAACCCGTCGTGCGCGTACGACCCCCGCTGGGTCTGCCCGCTGGCGCCGCCGGGGAACCGGTTGGCCGTGCCGATCCGCGGCGGCGAGCGCTACCCGCTTCTCTAGCGACTACGCGGGGCCATCGGGAGGCCAGCTCGAATCTGCTTGAATCGACGAGTGGCCGCGCTCTACCGCAAGTACCGCCCCCAGACCTTTCAGGAGGTCGTGGGACAGGAGGCGGTGGTGCGGACGCTCACGAACGCGATCGAGCAGGGCAAGATCCGCCAGGCCTATCTGTTCGCAGGCCCTCGCGGCACGGGCAAGACGTCGCTTGCTCGCATCCTGGCGAAGGCGCTCAACTGCGCACACGGGCCGTCTGCGACGCCCGACAACACTTGCCACGCCTGCGTCGCGATCACGGGCGGCACCTCGCTCGACGTGATCGAGATGGACGCCGCGTCACAGCGCGGCATCGACGACATTCGCGACATTCGCGACCGCGTGGTTCTGCAGCCCGTCGAGGGCACCTACAAGGTCTACATCCTCGACGAGGCGCACCAGCTCACCGAGGCGGCGTGGAACGCGCTGCTGAAGCTGATCGAGGAGCCTCCGCCCCACCTGCTGTTCGTGTTCTGCACGACCGAGCTGCAAAAGGTTCTACCGACGGTTCGCTCGCGCTGTCAGACCTTCGTCTTCCAGCGCCCGCGGCTCGCCGAGCTCGTGAAGGTACTGCGCTGGATCGCCGACGGCGAGGAGATCGACGTGCCAGACGCCGCCCTCGCCTTGATCGCGCGCTCCGCCCGCGGCGCCTACCGCGATGCTGTCTCGACCCTCGACCAGCTCGCTTCCGCGACGGGAGGCGCCATCACGGTGCAGGACGTCTTGCAGCTCCTCGGCGCAGTCGAGGACGAGGTTCTGTTCCGGCTCTGCGACATGGTCGTGGGAAACGAAACCGCCGACGCTCTCCTCTTCCTGGAGGAATTGTCCGAGCAGGGGCAGGATCTCGGCCGGCTCGTCACCGATCTGCTCGAGCACCTGCGGCACCTCCTGCTCGTCCAGCACATGAACGAGGTGCCGGACTCGCTGCCGGTGACGGATGAGGCGCGCGAACGGCTGCGCGAGCAGGCGAACCAACTTCCCGCCGCGACGGTGATCCGCCTGATCGACCTCCTTGCAGTCGCGGTCGACGACATGCGCCAGGGGGGTGACCCGCGGCTTCCGCTCGAGCTCGCACTGGTCAAGGTCACGCGGCCCGCGTCCGACATGTCGCGGGAGGCACTCGCATTTCGCCTCGAGCGGCTGGAGCAGGGCGCACCCGCCAGGAGCGAGGAAACCGACTCGCGGAGCGAACCGGTTTCCAGCGTTGCATCAGCGCCGGAATCGCCGGTGACTGTTGAGCTGGAACAGCTCCAAGAGGCATGGCGCAGGACGATTCTCCCAGCGGTTGAGCAGCGGTCGATTCCGATCGGACAGACGCTGGGCGAAGCGCATCCCGCTGCTCTAGCCGGCAGCACGCTGACGCTCGAGTTTCCTCCGACCGCGGCGTTTCATCTGCGCGTCGCCGAGGATCCGAAGAACGCCGAGCTGCTGCGGGACGCGCTCTACGAGGTGACGGGGCACAAGCTGGCGGTCGCGTTCGAGCTCGGCGATGCCAGGCACGCTTCTGAGGAAGAGGAGGCACCGACGAGCGAAGCGGACGTCCTCGAGCTGATGAAGAGTACTTTCGACGCGAGGGAGCTGGACGAATGAGCTTTGACCTCAATGCACTCATGAAGCAGGCGCAGGAGATGCAAGAGCAGATGGCCCAGGTGCAGGAGGAGGCGGCGAAGGAGACAGCCGAGGCCTCCGCAGGCGGGGGAATGGTGACCGTCGTTGCCAGTGCCACCGGGGAGCTCAAGGAACTGCGGATCGATCCGAAGGCGATCGATCCCGACGATCCTGAACTGCTGGCCGATCTCGTGCTGGCTGCCGCGAACGAAGCCTTGCGCGCGGCGCAGGCGAAGGTCGAGGCGAAGATGAAGAGCATGCTGCCGCCGGATCTCGGCGGGCTGCTGCCTGGGCCTTAGTAGCCGCCGCCGCCCTTGCCGCAGGCCGTCAGCACGAGCGGCAGCAGGGCAAGGAGCGCGAGCAGGATGGTAATGCGATAGCTGGGCATACCGGGACTACGGGCCTCGGTGCCCGTCCGGATTGGACGGGCACAATGGCCCCCATGTTCAGCCCGTCCGTCGAGAACCTGATCGCGCAGCTGACTCGCCTACCGGGGATCGGCTCGCGCACCGCCCAGCGGCTCGCGTTCCACATCCTGCAGCGGCCGAACGATGAGGTGCTCGCGCTCGCATCGGCGCTCGCCGAGGTGAAAGAGCGCGTCCGGTTCTGCCGCGAGTGCGGGAACCTCACCGAAGACGAGCTCTGCGCGATCTGCACCGACGCACGCCGCGACCACGCGCTGATCTGCGTCGTCGAGCAGCCCGTCGACGTCGTCTCACTCGAGCGGACGCACGAGTTCCGCGGCCTCTACCACGTGCTCGGCGGCGCGCTCTCCCCCTTGGACGGCGTCGAGCCGGGCGACCTGCGAATCGATGAGCTGCTGCGGCGCGTCGACGCGAACGGCGTCCAGGAGGTCGTGCTTGCGATGAACCCGAACATGACCGGCGAGGCAACCGCCGGGTTCATCGCCGACCGCCTACGCGGACGCGTCCGCGTCACCCGGCTTGCGAGCGGGCTCCCCGTCGGCGGCGACCTCGAATACGCCGACGAGGTCACCCTCGGCCGTGCGCTCTCCGGCCGGCGCGAGATGTAACCGTCCGAGCGCCCTGGCGAGGAAACGCTCGGTGCGCAGGGCGATCCAGAAGCAAAACGCCGCGAGTGGCAGTTCGACCAAGATCGCGAGCGCGATCGACTGGCGCAGCTCGTCGGCGTGGCTCTCGAGGATGACGTCGAACCAGGCGTCGGTGACGAGCAGGGTGCCGGTCGCCGCGGCCAGGGCGCCGACCCACGGCGACCGCCGGTAGGCGGCGAACGCCGTTCCGAGGAGGAGCACGGCGAGCCCGGTGTCGAAGCCGGACCAGGCGAGGTCCCAGCGGTTCGTCACGTGATGCGGCTGCAGCGACGTCGAGAGCCAGAGCGTCCAGGGCAGCATGGCGATGCCCATCCCCGCGAAAGCGACGATCACCCAGTCACGGAGTGTCCAGGAGCGGAGCCTCATGCCTGCCTACACTGTCGCAAATGACGACTATCAATTTCGAAGCGGTACCGGCCGTGGAGGCACACCGCCGAACGCCCGGGCTGGTCGTCATGAAGTTTGGAGGCACCTCGGTCGGCGACACGGACAAGCTGAAGCGGGTCGCCGAGCGGCTCGTCGCGGCCCGAGAGGCCGGCTCGAAGGTCGTTGCGGTGCTCTCCGCCATGGGCAAGACGACGGACGAGCTGATCCGCCTCGCGCACGAGGTCTCGGAGCGGCCGCACCCACGCGAGTACGACATGCTGGTCTCGACCGGCGAGCGCATCTCGAACGCGCTGTGCGCGATGGCGATTCACGACCTCGGACACGAGGCCGTGTCACTCACAGGCTCACAGGCCGGGATCGTGACCGACGGCAGTCACACGAAGGCGAAGATCGTCGAGGTGCGCGCGCAACGGATCCATACAGCGCTTGAGGAGGACAAGATCGTTCTTGTCGCCGGCTTCCAGGGTGTCTCGACGTCGACGCACGACGTGACGACGCTTGGCCGCGGTGGCTCCGACACGACTGCCGTCGCGCTGGCCGCAGCGCTCGGCGCCGATGCGTGCGAGATCTTCACCGACGTCCCCGGTGTGTTCACTGCCGACCCGCGCATCGTGCCCACGGCGCTGAAGCTCGATCAGGTCACGTACGAAGAGATGCTCGAGATGTCCGCGTCGGGAGCCAAGGTGATGGCGCTGCGGTCGATCGAGGTCGCCCGCAGCTACGGTGTGAGGCTCCGGGTTCGTTCGACGTTCGTGGACGGAGACGGAACATGGATCGGTGAGGAGGACGAGGTAGTGCTCGAGAAGGCGATCATCTCCGGTGTCACCCAGGACACATCCGAGGCGAAGGTGTCGATCATCGGCATCCCCGACCGTCCCGGGATCGCCGCCAAGGTGTTCCGCGACCTCGCGCGCGCCGGCGTCAACGTCGACATGATCGTGCAGAACGTCTCGCAGGACGGCGCCGCAACGATCACCTTCACCCTGCCGAAGACCGACCTGCCGATCGCGGAGCCGATCCTCGATGCGCTCGCTGTGGAAATCGGTGCGCACCGCGTCGAGCGCGATCCGGACATTGCCAAGGTCTCCCTGATCGGCGCAGGCATGAAGAGCCATCCCGGCGTCGCTGCCGACATGTTCGACGCGCTCGCGGAAGCCGACATCAACATCGAGATCATCTCGACCTCTTCGATTCGCGTTTCGTGCGTGATTCGCGCTGCGCAGGTCGAACGCGCAGTGCAGGTCGTGCACGATCGCTTCCAGGGATTCGCGCAGGCACGGGTCGATGGCTGAGCTGCCGCGGATCGGCGTTGTCGGCGCCACCGGCGCCGTCGGCACGGTGACGCTCGACCTGCTGCGCGCCCGCGGATACGAGAACGTGCGCGTGTTCGCATCGGCGCGGTCGGCGGGAAGAGAGCTCGGCGGCTGGACGGTCGAAGAGGCGACGCCCGAAGCACTCTCGCGGGGTGACGTCGATGTCTTTCTCTTTTCCGTCGGCACGAGCGCGTCGCGTGAGCTCGTGCCCCTTGCTGTCGCAGGAGGCGCGGTTGCGGTCGACAAGTCGTCGGCGTACCGGCTCGAGCCGGGCATCCCGCTCGTCGTGCCGGAGGTGAACCCGAATCGCGCGCTCGAGCACGACGGCATCGTTGCGAACCCGAACTGCTGCACGATCCCGCTCACGTGCGTGCTGAAACCGCTGCACGACGCCGTCGGTCTCGTGCGGGTGCGCGTCGCCACCTATCAGTCGGTCTCCGGCGCGGGCGCGCAGTCGATGGAGCGCCTCCGCAACGAGGCGCCGGCCGAGCACGACCTGCGTATGGACTGGGACTTCGACGGCGAGGAGTTCGACGAGGAATCGAAGCTGCGCGCGGAGACGCAGAAGATCATGGAGCTGCCCGACCTGCTGATTCAGGCGACCTGCGTCCGCGTGCCGGTGCTCGTCGGCCACGCCGAGGCGGTCTGGATCGAGACCGAGGACGACCTCAGCCCCGAGCAGGCGCGCGAGCTGCTCGGCACGGCGCCCTCCGTGCGCCTGGAGGAGTTCCCGACGCCGGGCAAGGCAGCCGGGATCGACGAGGTGCTGGTCGGCCGCATTCGCCGCGACCCGACGGTTGCAAAGGGCCTGGCGCTCTTCCTCGCGAGCGACAACCTGCGCAAGGGTGCAGCGCTGAACGCGATCCAGATCGCCGAGCTCGTCCTGAACCGGGAACGCGCCACCGCGTAGCTGCAATCGCAGGATCGAACCTGGTTCTTGACCAGGTTCGTGTCTCAAGCGGTGTCGGGAGCGCCGCACCGTTGCGCGCCTCTGTAAACGAGGGTCGCGAAGCTGAAGACTTGAACCTGGTCAACAACCAGGTTCAGCGCAACGTTGAACCGGACCTCATTTCGACCACCAGGCTCGAGCCGAGCTACGCCGGCGGAGTCGGCGCCGGGACCCCTTCCGGGACTCCGAACGCGTCCTTGACCACGCGCAGCACTTTTTCGCGCTTGCCTTCGACGACCGGGACCAGCCCGCCGAGCTCGAGCCGCGACAGGCCGACGCGACCCGAAAAGCGCACGACCTCGAAGCCGAAGTCGGCCAGGAAATCGACCGGGAACACCGTCTTGTGCACCCGGAAGCGCTCGTACGCCGATTCGCCCTCCGGGTAGCGAAATGAGAACGCCTCGAGCGAGCGAGCGCCACGATCGCGCGCCTCCCCGATCGCTGCCAGGAAGAGCGACTGCAGTACCCACGGGCTGGACGAATTGGTCAGATACGCGCACGTGATCAGCACCGAGTCGTCGGAGGGAGGCCCGCCCGGCAACTCGAACGCGCGCGGGAACGCCTGCGACGGGCCGTACTGCATCGAGCCGAGCACACGGCCGTCAGAGTCGTAGTAGACGGTTCCCCAGGCGCCGAATTCGAGCTCGACCTTTTCCATCCACCGGTCCTTGTCGGTCGTCCGCTCGCCGCGCGTCTGCCACCAGATGCACTCGTGGCACACGGTAGGCGCCGTCTCCAGCGTCAGCTTCGTCAGCCCTGCGATGTGCGTGACCACGATTACCTCTGGACGTCGTCGACGATCACGTCGACCGACGCCGGCTTCACGTCCGCCATCTGACCGAGGTATTCGATCACGCGCTTCTGCACCTCGGAGGCGACCTCGGGAATGTTCGCGCCGTAGTCGATCACAACGTGCACCTCGACCTCCAGGCCGTTCACGCGCGCGCCCCGGCGCTGCTTCGTGTGCACGCCGGGCACCTCCGCCGCCGCGTCTGCGACGTAGCGCGCGAGTACCTCGGACGAGATCACGCTGTGGCCCTCCATCTCACCCACATCGTAGGACGAGTTCGGTCGCCTCGGGGCGGGCGAAGAAGCGAAACGGCACAAACGTCGTTCCCAGCCCCGGCGACACATGCATCACTGTCCCGTCCCGCTCGAAGACGCCCTCGGGATACCGTGCACGTGGATGCGCCAGCAGCAGCTTGCCGAAGCCGTACGGCAGCACGATCTGGCCCGCATGCAGATGCCCGGCGAGGATCAGGTCCCAGCGCCCTGCAGGCACGGTGCCGAGGGCGCGCGGGAAGTGGCACAGGAGGATGTGCAGGTCGGCGTCGGACTGATCGAAATCGCTGGTTCGCTTCTCGAGCCACGTGCGCGGGTCGACCCCTGCAAGCTCGACACGCTTCCCCCGCTCCTCGACCGTGACGGACGCGTCGAGCAGCATGGTCCCGTGCTCGAGCCGGCTGAGGTCGACCGGGCGCGAGAACGGGTCGCGCGAGATCGCGTAGTCGTGATTCCCGAGCACCACGTAGGGGTGCGGGAGCTTCGCCAGAAGCGCGAGCAACTGCTGCTGCGCGCGCGGCCGTGAGAGCAAGTCGCCGGTGACGCAGACGAGCTCGGGCTGTCGTTGCGAGACCCACTCGACCGCACGCTCGACGGCGCGCACGCCGCGAGACGGCACGCCGAGATGAAAGTCGGACAGATGCGCGATCCGCAGCCCGTCCAGCTCTCGCGGCAGGCG
>DATBBH010000187.1:0-9028 GCA_036271075.1 Gaiellaceae bacterium
CGATCCAGGTCGGGTCGTTTTTCCCGGTGAAGCCCTCTTTGGAGTAGATCCACTGTGCTCCCACCCGGAAGACGACGTAACCGGGGATGCCCGAGACGAGTGCCCAGAAGGTCGCCTTGCGTAGGAACGCCCGGTCGGGGCGGCTCCACGCTGCGCCGGAGATGATCACCGCCGCGAGGATCGCGCCGAACAGCGCCATCGCCCCGAGCACGTGCAGGAAGAGCGGCCAGAAGGGGCGGCTGTAGGCGAGCATCGTCACCCGCCCGGCCGCCAGATCATCAAGACGAGGATGCCGAGGGTGGCAAGTCCCGCCAGCCAGGAAATCGCGTTCCCTCTCGGGTCGCGCAGCAGCGCGCGCAGCTCGTCGTTCGTCGCGTCGCCGGCCGCGGCCAGTTGCTCGGCGAGCTTGCGCGAGCGCTCCTGATGGCGGCCGCCGATCCCGCCCAGAGCGTTGGCGATCACCCAGAGGACGAGCGACGCCCAGATCCACCACGCGCCGAGGCCGTAGTGCTGCTCGTGCCAGAGCCAGATCCCGAAGACGAGCGTCCCGGCGACACCGACACCGATGATCGGCAGCGTCACGCGGACGAGCCGCAGGAGGTAGGCACTCTCACTGGGCCGCTCCGCTCGCACCGCCAGCGTGTTGAGGATTCCAGCCGCGACCGAGCCGCCGACGAAGAAGAATGCTGCCGTGATGTGCAGCATCAGCAGCCACTGGAACGTGGTCACGGGGCGAGCGTACGCTTCGCCGCGGATGGACACGCGCGAACGTCATCTCCGGCTCTTGACCGAAACGATCGAGGCGGTCAACTCGACTCTCGACCTGCAGGAGGTCATGGGCCTTGTAGCGACCAAGGTGGCGATGGCGCTCGTTGCGGACGCCTGCTTCGTCTACCTGTACGACGAGCGCGCGGACGAGCTCATCCTGCGTGCAACGCACGGCACGCCGATCGACGAGATGTCCCGGCGACCGCGTATGCGGCCCGGCGAAGGCATCACGGGCTCGGCCGCGGCTGCGCGCGCTGCGGTGATGCTCGAGTCCCAGGCGCATCTCGACCCGCGCTTCAAGAACTTCCCGAACCTGCCGGAGGACGAGTACGAGTCGATCCTCGCCGTGCCGATCCTTACCCGCGACGGCACGCTCGAAGGAGCCTTGAACGTCCGCACCCGCGACCCTCGGGCGTTCTCGGACGACGAGGTCGACCTCTTGCTTGCGATTGCGGCGCAGGTCGCGCAATCGATCGAGCACGCGAAGCTCTACTCGGAGGCGCAACGCCGCGTGCACGAGCTCGAGGCGCTGGCCCGGATCTCCGAGGCGGTATCCGACTCGCTCTATTTCGAGGAGTCGCTCGAGGCGATCGTGAAGACGACGATGGACGCGCTCGACGCGACGGGGGCGGCGCTCGTCTTGGACGACGGCCGGATCGCGTGGCCGGAGGGCAGCGCCTCGACGCATGCGATCCGCCAGCCGTTGCGCTGGCGCGGTCGGCAGATCGGCGAGCTCGTGGCGGATCGCGACCGGGCGTTCAGCGAGTCGGATCGCGAGCTGCTCGCCTCGATCGCGACGCATGCGGCAGTTGCGCTCGAGCACGGCCGGGCGGTCCTGCGCGGGGTGCTCGCCCAAGAGATCCACCATCGCGTGAAGAACAACCTCCAGACGGTCGCGTCGCTGCTCCGGCTGCAGGCGCGATCGGGGGACGCTATCGACCCTCGCGAGGCGCTCGAGCACTCCGTCAACCGCATCCTGGCGATCGCTGCCGTGCATGAGCTCCTCACCGAGCGTCGCGACGAGGACGTGGAGCTCGCCGACCTGATCGACCGCCTGCGCGCGATGCTCGTTCAGGGGGTCGGCGGCGGAAAGGACGTGTCCGCGGAGCTGGAGCCGGTGTCGCTGCCCGGCGCCCGCGCCACCGCGCTCGCCCTCGTGTTCGCGGAGCTGCTGCAGAACGCGCTCGAGCACGGGGGTGATCGTGTGCGCGTCGAGCTCGCCACGCGAAACGGAGAGATCGTCCTGTCGATCGCCGACGACGGTTCGGGCGTTGGGGCTGCGGCGGCGGGGACGGGGCTGTCGATCGTCCAGGCGCTCGTCCGTGACGAGCTGCGCGGCACCCTCGACTTGAGCTCGGCCGGCGGCACGCGAGCCGAGGTCGTCTTCCCGGCGTAGCGCCGGAGCGTGGCGAGCAATTCGCGCCGAGGTTCTACTTTCGCCACACTTCTGTGCGCACTTCGTTTTCAGAAGAGAGGATCGAGATGACCGAAATCTTCAACGACAGTGAGATCGAGACCCTGCGTCGCGGCGCGACCGGGGCCGGTCTGCTGGTGTCGCTCAGCGATCGCGGTTTCTTCGACAGCTTCAAGGAAGCCGGCGCACTCGCCAAGCACGTAGCCGCGGCTCGCGGCAACTCCGAGAGCGCCCTGTTGCGTCGCGTTGCCGAGGGACACGGCACCGGCTTTGGCGTCACTACCCCTGCCGACGAGGTCGAGTCGGGCACGCTCGACGCACTGCGCTCGTCGGTGCAGCTGCTGCAGTCGAAGGCACCCGATGAGCTGGAGGCCTACCGCGCGTTCGTGCTGGACGTGGCGCGTTCGGTTGCCGCGGCGGCCCCGGGTGGAGACGAGGCGGAGGCCGGCGCAATCGCCAAGATTGAAGGCGCGCTCGGCGCCGCCTGATCGCTAAGCGGGCTGGTCTTCGAAGGAGAAGTGGAAGTGGTCGCCGTGGGCGTGGACGCCCAGCACCTGGTCGTCGAGCACTTCGGCCGCGGTGGGATCGAGAAACACCCGGACGTCCCCGTGCTCGATCACCTCGTCGCCCTCGCTCGGCTCCGCAGCGTCGTCGATGGAGATTTCGACCTCTCCGTCGACCTCCTCGGCCGTGATGCGGATCGTCCCGATCTGCTCGAGCGCGGCGGCCGCTTCGTCGTCGATCTGCAACATCGTGCGATTGTATTGGTGATGCGGATCCTGATCGCCGAGGACGAGACCATCATCCGGCTCGACCTGCGCGACTTGTTGGAGCGCGGCGGGCATGAGGTGGTCGCCGAAGCCCGCGACGGCGAGGAGGCGGTGGCGCTGGCCCTCGAGCACGAGCCCGACCTTGCGATCATGGACGTCAAGATGCCGAAGCTCGACGGGATCGAGGCTGCGAAACGCATCCTCGGCGAGCGGCCGATCCCGATCGTGATGCTGACCGCCTACGGCCAGGAAGAGCTCGTCAGTCGCGCGGTCGAGGCGGGCGTCTTCGGCTACCTGGTCAAGCCCTTTCGCGAGCAGGATCTCGTACCCGCGATCGCCACCGCCCGTGCTCGCCATGAGGAGCTCGCCGCCGTGCGGGAAGAGGCCGACTCGCTGGCCGACGCGCTCTCGGCGCGCAAGGCGATCGAGCGCGCGAAGGGGCTGCTGATGGAGAAGGACGGGCTCACCGAGGCTGCCGCGTTCGCGCGCCTGCGCAAGGCGAGCCAGGTCTCGGGCAGGCCGCTGAAGGTGATCGCAGACGCGGTGATCGCTACGCTCGGAGTGGAATGACGGAGACGCTCACACCTCCCAAGGTTCGTCCGCGGCGGACGAGCCGATCCGGTGTCGGCGATGCGTGGCGTGTGATCGTCCTGAACGACGACCACAACACCTTCGAAGGAGTCGCCTTCGCCCTCGCGCAGACGATTCCGGGCGTCGACTACGACAAGGGCATGGCGTTCGCGAACAAGATCCACTCGACCGGTCAGGCGATCGTGTGGTCGGGCCACCGCGAGCTGGCCGAGCTCTACCACTCGCAGCTCGAGGCCTACGATTTGACCCTCGCGCCGCTCGAACGTTGAGCCATCCGAGCTCGGAGCTCGTTCGGCGGGCATTCGACGCCTTCGGGCGCGACCCGATCGTCGTCGCCCGAACGCTCGCCGACGACATCGTGTGGCGCGTCCCCGGGTCGAACCAGATGAGCGGCGAGTACCAAGGCCGCGACGCGGTGCTGAAGTTCCTGCGGCAGACGCTCGTGCTCACCGATCGGACCTATCGCACCGAGCTGCAGTACGTCGTCGCCGAGGGCGAGCGCGCCGTGGCTGTCTACCGGGCGCGCGGCGAGCGGAATGGGCGGGTGCTCGACATCGAGCAGGCGCTGTTCTGCGTGATCCGGGATGAGCAGATCGCCGAGGTGACCGCCGTGCCGCTCGACTTCCCGGCGTTCGAAGCGTTCTGGGCCTGACCGTGAAAGTCGGCGTCCAGTTGCCGGAGGTGGAGCGCGTCGTGCGCCGCGACGAGCTCGCCGCGCTGGCGCGGGCCGCAGAGGAATGCGGCTTCGACTCGGTCTGGGTCGGCGATCACTTGCTCTATCGCGGCGACGGCCGCAGCGAGCGTGGACCGTGGGACTGCTGGACGACGCTCGCGTGGCTCGCCGGCGTCACCGAGCGCGTCGAGCTCGGACCGCTCGTCGCCTGCACCGCTTTCCATCCGCCCGGGATCCTCGCTCGTCAGGCAGCGGCGATCGACGAGCTCAGCGGCGGCAGGTTCGTCGTCGCGCTCGGCGCCGGCTGGAACCGGGCCGAGTTCAGCGCGTTCGGCCTTCCGTTCGACCACCACGTCTCGCGCTTCGAAGAGGCGTTCACGATCGTGCGGCGCCTGCTCGCAGGCGAGCGGGTCACGTTCGAAGGTCGCTTCCACACCGTCCAGGACGCTGTGCTCCTGCCGCCGCCGTCCCGGCGGCCGAAGCTGATGATCGGCGCCAACGCACCACGGATGCTCTCGATCGCGCTGCCGCATGTCGATGCGTGGAACACGTGGTATACGCACTACGGCAACACACCCGAAGGGTTCGCCCGCCACAACGCCGAGATCACGAACGCTGCCGAACGCGCGGGGCGGGACCCGGCCCAGATCAAGCGCAGCGCCTGCGTGCTCGTCGAGGTCGAGCCCGCGGGGGAGCGGAGGCGTGACGTGGAGGCCGTGCCGGCCGATCGGCTCGGGGCGCACCTCCGCGCGCTCCGTGCCGCCGGGGCGGACGAGGTGATCCTCGTCCTCGACCCCATTACGGAGTCGTCGATCCGCTCGCTTCGAACAGAGCTTCCCAGCGGCTGAGCAGCGCCTCCAGGTCCTCACGCGCCTCGCGGTGCGCGGTCAGCAGGTCCAGGTCGCTCCAGTCCGCGGCGAGCTGCTGTTCGAGATCGGCGACGCGAGCCTCGGCGCGCGCCACCTCCTGCTCGACGAGCTCGAGTGCGGTCGGCTTCGCCTGCACCGGCTGGCGCTGCGGCTTCTCGCGCTTCGGCCTCGCCGCCACGACCGGCGCGGGCTCGGCCTCCTGCGCGCGCGCATAGTCCGCCCAGCCGCCGGGGTACGACGCCACCTGCCGCTCCTCGATTGCGAGCAAGCGGTCGGCCACCGCGTCGAGCAGCGCGCGGTCGTGCGAGACGAGCAGCACCGTCCCGGGGAACGCCTCGAGCGCGGCTTCGAGTGCCTCGCGCGACTCGAGATCGAGATGGTTGGTCGGCTCGTCGAGCACGAGCAGGTTCGCGCCCGAGGCGACGGCGATCGCGAGCGCGAGCCGGCGCCGTTCGCCACCGGAGAGCACGGAAGCAGGCTTCTCATGCTCGTCCCAGCCTGAGAAGAGGAACTTGCCCAGCAGCGACTGCGCCTCCGGCCGCTTCAGGCCTGTGCCGGACATCGCGGCGTCGAGCACCGAGCCGCGCTCGTCGAGCTCGGCCTCGTGCTGTGAGAAGTACGCCGCTTCGACGCCGTGACCGAGGCGCACCTTGCCGCTGATCGGATCGCGAAAGCCGAGAATCGTCTCCAACAGCGTGGTCTTGCCGGACCCGTTCGGCCCTACCAGCGCAACATGCTCGCCCCGCTCGATCGCAAACGAGGCGCCGTCGAGCAACTGCTTGTCGCCCGCGCGCACGGACAGGCTCTCGACCACCACGACGTCGCGGCCCGACCGGGCCGGCTTCAAGAACTCGAAGCCCAGCGTGCGCCGCTTGTCGCTCGGAGCGTGCACTCGCACCGCCTCGAGCTTCTTGATCTGCTTCAGCTTCGACTGCGCCTGGCGCGCTTTGCTCTTCTTGTAACGGAAGCGCTCGACGAAGCGCTCGAGGCGCGCGATCTGCTCGCTCTGACGCTCGGCAGTCTTCGTCTGATGAATCGCGCGCGCGGCCTGCTCGCGCCGCCAGACGTGCCAGGCGCCGGGGAAGTAGACGGACTTGCCGCCTTCGAGCTCGAGCACCGCCGTCGTCACCGCTTCGAGGAACCATCGGTCGTGCGCGACAAGGATCACGGCGGCGTCGAGTGTCTCGAGCAGCTTCTCCAGCCATTCGAGCGACTCGATGTCGAGATGGTTCGTCGGCTCGTCGAGCAACAGCAGATCCGGCTGCGACGCGAGCGCACGCGCGAGCGACGCGCGCGTCAGCTCGCCGCCCGAGAACGTCGAGAGCGGCCGGTCGAGATCGTCGTCGGTGAAGCCAAGCCCGCGCACGAATGCGGCCGCGCGGTCGCGCCAGTCGTAGCCGCCCGCGTGCTCGAGCTTGGCCTGTGCCTCGGAGTAGCGGCGCATCGTCGCAGGGTCGTGGGTGCCGGACGCCATCGACTGCTCGAGCGCCCGCAGGTCCGCTTCGACAGCCGCGAGGTCTGAGGTGCCGGCGAGGACGTAGTCGCGCAACAGCTGCCTGCTCTGGGCCGGCGGACGCTGGTCGTGCAGCGCAATCCGGGTGCCTTTGGAGAAAGCGAGCTCGCCACCTTCGAGCGACACCTCGCCCGCAAGCGCACGTAGCAGCGTCGTCTTGCCGGCGCCGTTCGGGCCGGCCAGCGCCAGCCGGTCGCGTCGCTCGACCTTGAAGGAGACGCCGTCGAAGAGCAGGCTCCCTGAGATCTCCTTGCGGAGGGACGAAGCAATGACGACTGCCATAGCCTGAAACTATCTCGAACGTGCGCTTCGGCCTGACAGCCCGGATCCTGATCGGCGGTGGAATCGTCGCCTGTGTCTTCCTGGTCCAGCTCCTGCTCACGACCGGCTCCTTCAACACGATTCGCGACAGCACGCGGGAGGAGCAGCGCACGGACGCGTCGGTCGTTGCGGCGATCCGGCTCGAAAACTCGATCCTCGCCCTCCAGACCGGATTGCGAGGCTATGTGCTCACTGGGGACAGGCGATTCCTGCAGCCGTACGTTCAGGCCCGGAGGGCCTTGCCCGGCGAATCGAGGCAATTCAGGTCGCTGGCGCCGGGTGCGTTGTCGTCGCAGCTCGATCGAGAGTGGCGCTCGTACGTCCAGGACTGGACGATCCCGCTGATCAAGGAGGCGGAGCGATCCCGGGCCAAGGCAGCGGCGAAGACCGCCACAGGTGCCGGCAAGCGGCGCGTCGATCGGATGCGCGCACAGATCGACTCATTCGTTTCGCGCGCCAGCGTGGTCGCCGAGGCGGATCGTGACCGCGTCGCGGATGCGGTCGACTCCGGCGTCAGGGTCAGCATGCTCGGCGCTCTGGTGCGCGCGCTCGTGTTCGCTGCCATCATCGCGTACCTGCTCCGCTTCGTCGTCGCGCCGATCCGACGGATCGCGGCGGCGACGCAGCGTGTTGCTGCCGGCGACCTCGACGTGACCGTGCCCGAGCAAGGGCCCGGCGAGATCGGGCAGCTCGCCCGCTCCTTCAACGAGATGGCCCAGTCACTCGCACGCCAGCAGCGCGATCTTGCGAGCCAGAACGTCGATCTCGAGCGCCTGGCGAACGTCCTGCGCGCCGTGCTCGACTCGACGGTGGACGGCATTCTGCTCTCGGACGCCGAGGGGAACGTGCAGCTCGCGAACCGGCCGGTGCTCAACCTGACCCGTGAGCTCGGGATGAGCTACGAAGGCACGGTCGTCGACCGGTTGCTCTCGGTCGAGCACAGGGTCAAGGACGGCGAGAAGTACCGGGCGGCCATGGAGCGCCTGCGCACGAATCCCGACGAAGCGACGTTCGACGAGTTCGAGGACACGGTCAGCGGCCGCGTGTTTCAGGGCTTCACCGCCCCGGTTCGCGATGACCGGGGCGGCTTCCTCGGCCGGGTCTGGACGCTGCGCGAGGTGACCCAGCAGCGAGAGCTCGACCGGCTGAAAGACGACTTCGTCGCGACCGTGTCGCATGAGCTCCGGACACCGCTGACGTCGATGATGGGATTCCTCGAGATGATCCGCGAAGGCGAGGCGGGCCAGCTCACCGACGAGCAGAAGCGTTTCCTGGCGATCGTTTACCGCAGCTCCGAGCGTCTCCAGCGCCTCGTCGGCGACCTGCTGTTCGTCGCGCGGCTCGACGCGAGCGGCCTGCAGCTGCACTTCGCCGACATTCGCCTCGACGAGATTGCGCGGGAGATCGTCGAGGCGTCGTCGGCGCTCGCGCGCTCGCGCGAGATCGTCCTCGAGGCCGATCTGGGTGAGCTGCCACTTGTTCTCGGCGACCGCGAGCGACTGGCTCAACTGGTCGGCAATCTCCTTTCGAACGCGTTGAAGTTCACGCCCGCCGGCGGGACCGTCACCGTGCGCACCTTCGTCGACGGGGACGATGCGGTCCTCGAGGTCGCGGATACCGGCATCGGGATCCCCGAGGGCGAGCAGGACCGGCTGTTCCAGCGCTTCTTCCGCTCGTCGACCGCGACCGAGCAGGCGATACCCGGCACCGGGCTCGGGCTCGTGATTTCGCGAGCGATCGCCGAGGCGCATGGCGGCACGATCGGCGTCGTGTCGGAGACCGGCGAGGGAACCTGCTTCCGGGTCGAGCTGCCGCTCGAGCCCGAGGAGGTGGCGGCCTGACGAGGCGGCTATGAGGATCGTTGCGCTCGATGTCGGCTCGTCGTCCGTTCGTGCCGTCGGCTACGACGAGCGCGGGACTGCGGAGCCCGGCGACGCCCGCCTGGCGTACACGCAACTCGACGCGGACGATCTCGTCGCCGCCTGCCGGTCGGTGCTCGCTCAGGTCGGCGAGGGCGATGAGCTCGCGATCTCCTGCTTCTGGCACTCGCTGATCGGGGTCGACGCGCACGACCGGCCGTTGACGCCCGTGCTGACGTGGCGCGAGGTC
>DATBBH010000188.1:0-6315 GCA_036271075.1 Gaiellaceae bacterium
GTGGTCGACCCCGCGCAGCAGCTTGCGTGCGCGAGTCTGGTCGGCCTCCGACTGCGCCGGGTTCTCGCCGATCACGTAGAGCGCGCGGAGGTCTCCGTGCTCCATCGCCTCGAACATCTCGGTCAGGTGCAGGCCCTTGGTTGGCGGGATGGTTGTGCCCCAGGCAGCCTCGAACTTCGCGCGGAGCGCCTCGTTCTCCACGTCCTGGAAGCCCGGCAGCTTGTTCGGGATCGCGCCCATGTCGCCGCCGCCCTGCACGTTGTTCTGGCCGCGCAGCGGCTGCAGCCCTGCGCCGTAGCGCCCGACGCCGCCGACGAGCAGCGAGAGATTGATCAGCGCGAAGACGTTGTCGACTGCGTTGTGGTGCTCGGTGATGCCGAGCGTCCAGCAGATCTGCGGGTTCTTCGCGTTGCCCCACGCGAGCGCGAGCTCGCGAATCGCGTCAGCGGGGACGCCGGTGACGCGCTCGGCAGCCTCGAGCGTCCAGGGCTCGACCGACGTGCGGAACTCGTCGTAGTTGACGGTCGCGCGCGTGATGAACTCCTCGTTCGCGAGCCCGTTGGCGATGATCTCGCGCCCCATTGCGTTCGCCAGCGGAATGTCGGTGCCCACGTCGAGCCCGAGCCAGAGGTCGGCCCACTGCGCCGAAACGGTGCGGCGCGGGTCGACGACTATCAGCTTCGCGCCTCGATGCACCGCCTTCAGCACATGGTGGAAGAAGATCGGATGTGCCTCGCGCGCGTTCGAGCCCCAGAGCACGATCAGGTCCGCAGACTCGCGCAGCTCCTCGTAGGAGCTGGTACCGCCACCTGCACCGAACACCGTCGCCAGACCGACGACGCTAGGCGCGTGTCAGGTGCGGTTGCAGCTGTCGACGTTGTTGGAGTGCAGGACGACCCGGCTGAACTTCTGCGTCGCGAAGTTCAACTCGTTCGTGGTCTTGGAGCAACTGAAGATGCCCGTCATGGCGCCTTCATCGAGCACCTTGCGAAAGCCGGACGCGGCGCGGTCGAGCGCCTCGTGCCAGGTCGCAGGCCTCAGCTCCCCTTGCTCACGAACGAGCGGCTGGGTCAGCCGTTGGTACTTCGGAGCCATGCAGCGAGTCTAGACCCGCGAGCCACGCGGTCGTGCGGCGCCGCAGCACGTCCTCGTCGGTGCGCGCCCATTCACGCTCGCGTGCGTAAAGGTCTTGCGCCCGCACGTCCGGGCGGCCGGGGACGAGCGGCTCGAGCAGCGTCGGATCGTCGAGCGCGGCCGCGAGCACCTCCGGCACGAGCGATCCGTAGAGATGCAGCAGGTGGCCCCGAGTGACCGGGTCGAGCTCGACCGGCCACGGAATGTGGGCGAGCCCCGTCGCGCCGGGTAGCGGCCGAGGGGCACGGTCGAGGTTGCGGACGCCGAGCTGCTCGAGCGCGTCGAGCGCGATCCGCCGGTAGGTCGTGAGCTTGCCCCCGGCGACACTGAGCATCCCCGACGGCCCGCGGGTGTAGACGGTCTCGCGGCGGGCGTTCGCGGTCGAGCCCGGTCCTCCCGGCAGGACGCGCAGCCCCCAGAACGAGGCGCGCACTGCGCCGAGGTCGTGCACCGCGACGCTTGCCTCGTCCAGGATCGTGCGGACGTCTTCGTCGGTGACGCGTCCGTCCTCCGGCTCACCTTCGTGCAGCGTGTCGGTCGTGCCGAGGAGGAGCTTTCCCTCCCACGGGATCGCAAAGCTGACGCGTACCTTGTCGTGCGGGATAGTCACGGCGGCGCTCCAGCCCTCGCCGCCGTCGACGACCAGGTGCACGCCCTTGCTCAGGCGCACCGACGGCGCGGCGCTCGGGTCCTCGAGCCGCCGGATCCGGTCGAGCCAGGGCCCGGTCGCGTTGACGACCAGGCGCGCCGACACGCGCACCGTCTGTCCGTCGACGAGCACGTCTGCGCCGTTGGCGCGCACGTCGGTGACCTCGGCGTAGTTGAGGACGACGGCGCCGCGGTCCGCCGCCGCACGGACATTCGCGATCGTCAGGCGGCCGTCGTTCGTCCAGGCATCTGCATAGAGGGCCGACGAATGCAGCCCCTCGGTGCGCAACTGTGGCACGAGGTGCAGTGCGCGCTTCGTGCTCACGCGGCCGTTCAAGCGTGCGCGCGCCAGGGCGGAGTAGACGAGGACGCCCGTGCGCACGAACCACGGCCGATGAGGCCCGTCGCGGTAGAGCGGGAAGACGAATGGCAGGCGCTCCACGAGGTGCGGCGCGACGACGCTCATCAGGTAGCGACGCTCCTGATGCGCCTCGCGGACGAGCCGCACGTCGCCCATCTGCAGGTAGCGCAGGCCGCCGTGCACGAGCTTCGACGAGGCGCTCGAAGTCGCGCCGGCAAAGTCGCCGCGGTCGACGAGCGCGACCGTCAGGCCATGGGCGCTCGCGGCCTCAGCGATCCCGGCGCCGATGATCCCACCGCCGATCACCAGCAGGTCGAACCTCCCGGAGGCGAGTTGCTCAACGCGTGCTACGCGATCCACAGCGGGTTCGTCCAGGCCCGGTTGCCGTTCGCATCCGCGACTTCGATGCGCCCGTACGGTTGGCGAAACGGCCGCTCCAGCCGGACCGCCGTGATCAGGCCGTCGTCGGTGCGCTCGAGCACTTGGGCGTTGTGCGGGTACCCGAGCCGGCCGGCGTTGACCCGGGCGCCGCGGGAGCGGCCCGTGTAGAGCGTGATGCTCTTGGCCGGGCTGCAGCGCACCGTCACGTCGCCGTCGGTCACGTCGACCGCGTCGATCCGTGGCCCGGTCGAGCCGTAGAACGAACCTTCGCGCAGTGCATCCAACACAGCGGCTTCCGTCCTTTCCCGCGCGCGCACCCACGTCCAGGCGACGCGGCTGTCGTAGCCGGGGTGATGGGAGTCGTCGGTGGCGAGGGCGTAGAAGGACCGGCCGCGCTCGAGGGCCTCGTCCCAGTGCAGCGATGCGTCACCACGCCCTACCTCGAGCTCGCAGCCGGTGTTCCAGACCTCGATCCCCAGCAGGCCGTCGCAGGCCTCCCACTGGTCGACTCGCAAACCGCTCCAGTAGGTGTGGGCGAGATAGGGCACGCCGCCGTTTGCGAGCACGAAGGAGACGACCTCCTGCAGTGGCGCGAATTCCAGCTCGGGGACGACCGGGTCGACCTGGAGGCCGAGGGCGAGCACGTGGGCATCGTCCTCGCGGGTGGGCGCGGTCGCGTTCAGCTCCGCCGACGGGATCACGAGCAGCCCCGGTGTGGACGGTTCGTCGGTTCGCACCCAGTGGTCGGAGATCGCCAGAACGTCATAGCCGGCCCAGTCGTAGTGCCGGACGAGCGCCCCGGGGGCGAGATCGCCGTCCGAGTTGGTGGTATGAGCGTGAAGGGCGCAACGGAGCCATTCTCCAGTCGCCTCGAACGGAGTCACGCGGCGAGCCTACCCCGTTGGCGGAAGGTGAAGAACTGACTTCCACATCGTGAAACAGTCCCAGTAGCTATTGAATCCGTAGGCCCGTCGTGATGTTCTACGGGTATCACCAACTGACCCTGAGGGGGCATTGCATGGAGGATTACGAGGCCCAAGAAGTCGAGTTCTGGGCCAAACTCGAGGAAGAAGGTTTCAGCCGCTCGTCGATGCTGCGGCGCAGCGCGGCGGCCGCGTTCGGCCTCACGGTGCTCGGAAGCACCGGTACGGCGCTGGGCGCGACTCGCTCGGGCCCGCCGACGGTGGAGACCCCGGCCGGACTCGCCGCTCTCGTCAAGGCGGCCAAGAAGGAAGGACATCTGAACACGATCGCCTTGCCGCCCGACTGGGCCAACTACGGCGAGCTGATGTCGACCTTCACGAAGAAGTACGGCATCAAGATCACGAACGACAACCCGGACGGAAGCTCGGCGCAGGAGAACCAGGCGATCGTTTCGCTGAAGGGCGACCCGCGCGCGCCTGACGCAGTGGACGTCGGTGTTTCCTTCGCGATCGCCGGTGCGAACGGCGGCCTGTACGCGAAGTACTTCAACACCAACTACAAGACGATTCCGCGGGCGATGAAGGACACCCGCGGCTTCTGGATGGGCGATTACTGGGGCGCGATCTCGATCGGCTACAACAAGTCGCTCGTCAGCAACCCGCCCAAGACGTGGAAGGACCTGACGAAGTCGGAGTACAAGGGCAAGGTCGCCATGAACGGCAGCCCGCTCACCTCCAACTCCGCGGTCTCTGGCGTCATCGCCGCGTCACTGGGCAACGGCGGCTCGGTGAAGGACGTCACCCCTGGCATCGACTTCTTCGCAGCGCTCAAGAAGTCCGGCAACTTCATCCCCGTGCAGACGACCCCCCAGACCGTCGCCTCGGGCCAGACCCCCATCTCGATCGACTGGGACTACAACAACCTTGCCTACATCAAGGAGTTCCCGGCCGCGAACTGGGCGGTCACGATCCCGAGCGACGGCGTCTACGGCGGCTACTACGCGCAGGCGGTCAACGCGACCGCTCCGCATCCGTACGCAGCCCGTCTCTGGCAGGAGTTCATCTATTCCGACCAGGGGCAGATCCTCTACCTGAAGGGCTTCGCGCATCCGGCCCGGTTCAACGACCTGGCTCAACGGAAGGTGCTGCCGAAGGCCCTGCTCGCGGCACTCCCGGCGCCTGCCCTCTATGCGAAGGCCCAGTTCGCGAACGAAGCGCAGCAGACGAAGGCGAAGGCCACGATCGCCACCCAGTGGCCGACGAAGGTCGGGTAGCCCCATCTCAACGGTGCATGCAGCACCTCAGGCACTCCGGCCGGACACCGTGTCCGGCCGGAGGCGCCTCTCTCTCGCATGGATCGGCACGCTGCCGTTCTTCGCGTACACGGTCCTGTTTCTCTTCCTGCCGGCGGCCTCGGTGCTCACGGGTGCGTTCCAAGGCGCGGCAGGCGGCTGGACGCTCTCGAACATCCGGCTGCTCTTCAATCACCCGTACAGCGATGCCTACAGGACCAGCATCGAGATCAGCCTCGTCACAGCGCTCCTCGGTGGCATCGCGGGCCTCTTCATCGCGTACGCGGCGATCCGTGATGGGACGCCGAAGTTCGTTCGCTCCGGCCTGACGACCTTCTCGGGCGTCGCCGCGAACTTCGGCGGCATTCCGCTCGCGTTCGCGTTCATCGCGACCCTGGGCCCGCTCGGGATCGTCACCGTCTTTCTCCGCAATCACGGCTATGACCCGACCGCGCACGGCTTCAGCCTCTTCACGAAGACGGGAGTCGAGCTCGCGTACATGTACTTCCAGCTGCCGCTGATGATTCTCGTGATCTCGCCCGCGATCGATGGGCTGCGGAAGGAATGGCGTGAGGCAGCCGCCAACCTCGGCGCGAGCCAGTGGCAGTTCTGGCGCTACGTCGGCCTACCGGTGCTCATGCCCTCGCTGCTCGGAGCGATGATCCTGCTCTTCGGCAACGCTTTCGCGGCCTACGCGACCGCCTACAGCCTCACCTCCGGCTCGGTGAACATCGTCCCGATTCTGATCGGCGCGTACTACACCGGCAACGTGCTCAACAACCCGCACCTCGCGCAGGCGATGGCCTTCGGCATGTTCTGCGTGCTGGCGGGAATGATGCTCATCTACATCCCGCTCCAGCGGCGTTCGGCGCGGTGGGCGAAATGAGGTCGCGCCGGTTCATCGCGCCGTCGGCGGTGATCTGGCTGCTGCTCGCCGCGGCCTACTTCCTGCTGCCACTGTTGTCGACGCTGATCTTCAGCCTCCGCTCGAACCAGACCGGCCACTGCTGCACGCTGCACAACTATGGGTGGGTGCTGCACAACCCGGACTTCTGGAAGACGATCAAGATCTCGTTCGTGCTCGCCCTCGAGACGATCCTGATCAGTCTCGCGCTCTTCGTCCCGACGATCTACCTGGTGCACCTGAAGGTGCCGAGGTTGCGGCCCGTGATCGCCTTCCTGGCGCTGATCCCCTTCGTGATCCCGCCGATCGTGATGGTCGTCGGCCTCTTGAAGGTGTTCAAGGGGACGCCGGCCTGGTTCTACCAGCAGCCCTGGGGGTTCCTCGCAGCCGCCTACGTGATCCTCGCGTTCCCCTACATGTTCTTCTCGCTCGACGCCGGCTTCCGCTCGATCGACGTGCACACGTTGACCGAGGCATCGCAGAGCCTCGGGGCGCGCTGGGGGACTACGCTCTTCCGCGTGATCCTGCCGAACATCCGCGCTGCGGCCCTGGCCGCGTCGTTCCTGACGCTCGCAATCGTGATGGGCGAGTTCACGATCGCGAACCTCGCGCAGTTCCACACGTTCCCGATCTTCCTGCAGTACATCAACGAGACCAAGGCGTACGAGGCAG
>DATBBH010000189.1:0-16736 GCA_036271075.1 Gaiellaceae bacterium
GGGCGTGTACCTCGTCGTCTTCGGGCTGATCTTCCCGAACAAGCACATCCCGCACTACCCGGTGTATCTGCTGGCGGGCCTCGCTTGCTGGATCTTCTTCTCGGTCTCGCTCCAGTCGGCGTCGCGCTCGATGGTCGACAGTGCCGAGCTGATCAGAAAGGTGCGCTTCCCGCGGCAGCTCGTCGCGTTCTCGATGGTCGCGACGCAGGCGGTCACCTTCGGGCTGATGCTCGTGATCCTGATCGTCCTCTCGCTCCTCTTCGTCCCCGAGGCGCGGACGACCGTGTGGACAGCGATTCCGCTGGCTCTCGTCTTCGCCGCACTCGTCGCCGGGCTCGCGCTGCTTGTTGCCTGCCTCAACGTGCTGTTCCGCGACGTCGAGCACGTGCTCACGGCGGCGCTTCTACCGTGGTTCTTCCTGACGCCGATCCTCTGGAACGCCTCGACGCTGCCCGACCAGGCGAAGAGTCACACCACCCTGCTCGCGGTCCTGCGCTGGGGCAACCCGATCGCACCGCCGATCGCGGCCGTCCGCGACGCCATCTGGTCGGGGCACCTGCCGAGCGCCGCCGAGGTGATCTATCTCTTCGTCGCCGCTGTCGTCGCGCTGGCGCTCGGCGCGTTCGTGTTCACGCGCGTCGACGACCGGATTGCGGTCGAACTCTGACGACGATCCTCCCGTCGTAGACCCACGGCTCGCTGCGTGGTGCGGCAAACGCCGGCAGGCCGGCGACGTCGTCGAGCCGCTCGAGCTCGACGCCTGGGAGCACCGACGGGCAGAGGAGCGGTGCGTCGAAGCCGGGGATCCGGCCGGGGCCTGGTTCGTAACGCGACAGCTCCTGCGGCCGGCGCAGCCCTTCCCACGCGATCGCGCCCGCGACGACGCCGAAGCCCTCGGCATGGGCGGCCCGCACGCGTTCGAGCCAGTCCGGCGCCGGCTCGACGCTCTCGGGCAGATCGGCGTGCGGCTCTCCGGGGCGTTCGCCGACGCGCACGTCCTGCGCGAGCATCGGGCTGCCGAGCTCCGAGAACCAGGCGCGGTGCTCCGCCACCATGTCGAAGGCGAGCCGGTAGGGGCCGGGTGGTATCGGCGCGCGCACCTTCGCCTCGACCGCTCCGTGCTCGCCGGGAGCAAGCGGGGGCGCGGGCGTCCGGTCGCCGTCCCAGACGATCGGGTTGTCGCGGTCGTCGAGCCAGTGGTAGGCGAGGTTCACACCGGGGCGCCAGGCGATCGTGCCGGCGTTCACCAGCTCGACGCGCACGGACTCGACGGTGCCCGCACGCGGCGTGGTCGCCGGCGGCGCGCCCCAGTGGACGGCAAGAGGCCCTTTCGACACGGCGGCTAGCCTAACCCTCGATGGAACCGCTTCTCGTGAGGGCCGCCCGCCGCGAGCCGGTGGAGCACACCCCGGTGTGGTTCATGCGTCAGGCCGGACGGTCACTGCCCGAGTACCGCGCGATCCGCGAGCGATACTCGTTCTGGGAGGTCGCCGGCGCCCCGGAGCTGTGCGCGGAGGTGACGCTGCAGCCGGTGCGCCGCCACGGCGTCGATGCGGCGGTGATGTTCGCCGACATCATGACGCCCGTTCTCGGCATGGGCCTGCACGTCGACCTCGTCGAGGGCGTCGGCCCGGTCGTCGAGCATCCGGTCCGAACGCTGGCGGATGTCGAGGCTCTCCGGATACCCGATCCCGACGAGGCCTTTGGGCCGCTGCTCGAGGCGATCCACATCGTCCGTGGCGAACTGACGGATGAGCAGGCAGTGGTCGGCTTCTGCGGCGGCCCGTTCACCGTTGCCGGTTACCTGGTCGAGGGCAAGCCGGCGCGCGACTTCGCGCTGGTGAAGACCCTGATGTACGCAGAGCCGGAGGTTTGGCGGGCGCTGATGGAGAAGCTCGCGGACTGTTTCGGGTTGTACGTTGCCGCCCAAGCGCGAGCAGGCGCCGACGTCGTGCAGCTCTTCGACTCATGGGTCGGAGCGCTTTCCCAGCCAGACTACGAGGAGTTCGTGGCGCCCTGGTCGGCGCAGATCCTGGCCGCTGCCGAAGTGCCGACCATCCACTTCGGCACCGGCGCCTCCACGCTGCTGCCGGCGATGGCCCGCACGGGCGGCGACGTGATCGGTCTCGACTGGCGGATCGGGCTCGACGACGGGTGGGCGATCATCGGCGACGGTCGTGCGGTGCAGGGCAACCTCGACCCGGCGGTGCTGCTCGGGCCCTGGGAGCGGGTCGAGTCGGCGGCGCGGGATGTGCTCGCGCGCGCCGGCGGCAGGCCCGGGCACATCTTCAACCTCGGTCACGGTGTGCTGCCGGGCACCGACCCGGACGTTGTCACCCGCCTGGCCGGGTTCGTGCAGGAGGCTACCGTGGAGGCCCGTGTCTGAGACTTCGGTGATCCTGATGGCGTACGGCTCGCCCGAGCGCGTCGCAGACGTGTCTGCGTACTACGCCGACATCCGCGGCGGCCGTCCGATTTCGCCCGAGCACCTCGACGACCTCGTCGCCCGGTATCGCGCGCTCGGGATCGAGAGCTCGAGCCCGCTCAATGCGATCACCGAGGCCACGCGCGCTGCGCTCGAAGCCGAGCTCGGCCTGCCTGTCTTCACCGGGATGAAGCATTGGGCTCCGCGCATCGCCGACGCTGTGGAGGCGGCGCTGGGTGCCGGAGCGACGCGCCTCGTCGGCCTCGTGCTCGCACCTCATTACAGCGCGCTCTCGATCGCCGGCTACCGAGGCTTGCTCGACGAGGCGGTCGCCGGCCGCGCCGGCGTGATCTTCGTCGAGAGCTGGCACGACGACCCCGGGCTGATCGCCTTCCTCGCCGACCGCATCCGCGACACGGATGCTCACGTCGTCTTCACGGCCCACTCACTCCCGGCGCGCATCCTCGAGGAGGGTGACCCCTACCAGGAGCAACTGCTCGAGACGGCGCGGCTCGTCGCGGACAGCGCGGGCGTCGAGGACTGGTCGTTCTCCTTCCAGAGCGAGTCGCCGACGGGCGAGCCGTGGCTCGGTCCGGACATCCTCGACCATCTCGAAGAACTGAGCAGACGCGGGGTGGAGAACGTGCTCGTGTGTCCCGTCGGGTTCGTATCGGATCATCTGGAGATCCGCTGGGACCTCGACATCGAGGCGAAGGACAAGGCCCGCGAGCTCGGGCTCCAGTTCGACCGGATCGAGATGCCGAACGACGACCCACGCTTCGTCCACTCCCTCGCCGAGATCGTGCGCGGCGCGCTGGCTGCGGTTGCGGCATGAACGTCTCCGGCCGGATCGTCGTCGATCGAGTCTCGCGCACCTTTCGGGTCTACCCGAAAGCGCAGCGGACGCTGAAGGACGTCTTCGTCTCGCGGGGCCGCATGAGCGTCCGAGAGGTGCAGGCGCTGCGCGACATCTCGCTCAAGGTCGAGCCGGGTGATGCCGTCGGCCTGGTCGGCCGGAACGGTTCCGGCAAGACGACGCTGCTGCGTGTCATCTCGGGGATCATCAAGCCGACGTCCGGTCGGGTCGAGGCGGGCGGGCGCATTGCGTCGCTGCTCGAGCTCGGAGCGGGCTTCCATCCGGATTTCAGCGGTCGCGAGAACGTCTACCTCAACGGCTCGATTCACGGCCTCTCTCGCGCGCGCGTGCGCGAGGTGATGGACGAGATCGTCGCGTTCGCGGAGCTCGAGAAGTTCATCGACTTGCCGGTGCGCACCTACTCGTCGGGGATGTTCATGCGGCTCGGGTTCTCGGTCGCTGCGCACATCCAGTCAGATGTGTTGCTCCTCGACGAGGTGTTTGCGGTCGGCGACGAGCAATTCCAGCGCAAGTGCTTCGGCAAGATCGCGGAGTTCAAGAATCGCGGCGGCACGATCCTGTTCGTTTCGCACGACGCGCAGGCGGTCGAACGGCTGTGCGATCGCGCAGTGCTCCTGCGACAGGGTGAGGTTGCCTTCGACGGCGAAACGCGCGAGGCGATCGGGGCCTACCGCCGCCTGCTCGCGGCCGACGCGAACCCCGACGAGCTCGAGGCCGGACTGCGCGAATGGGGCAGCGGCGAGGCCCGCATCGTCTCCGCTCAGCTGATCGACGACGATGGCGAGGAGCGGACGCAGCTAGCTGCTGGCGAGCCCGTGACGGTTCGCCTCGTCGTGACGGCCGAACCGGGCGTGGCGCCGCCCCGCGTCTCGCTGGAGCTGCGCGACGACGGCGGGCTCGTGCTCGGGACCGCGGCGCAGGAGACGCGCGAGCTCGGCTGGTCGCCGGAGGGCGGCGAGCGGGAGCTGCGGTTCCGGCTCGGTCGCCTACCGCTGGCCGACGGGCGGTTCCATCTGCGCTTCGCGCTGACCGACGGTGACAGCGGCCGTCTACTGCACACCCTCGATGATGCCCTCCGGTTCTTCGTCTTCCCGAGCGGGGAGCAGACCGGCGCCGTGCTCCTCGACGGCGACTGGTCGTTGCAGGAAATCGGCGAGGGCACGCCAAGTCCCCGGGTGTGAGCTCCCGGTCATGTCCAGACTGGCCGGCGCTGATGGAGCTGGCGCCCGAGCTGCAGTTCCTCCACTACACGCTCGGCGAGGTGCAGATTCCCGTCGATGCGTTCGTGCAGCTTGAGGGGCTGTCCTCCGACACGATCGCGGTCTGCTGCGATCTGGACGCCCACGTCTTCAACCCGGAGCACACGGACCCGCGGATCGTCGAGGCCCTCCGTGGGACACACTGGATCGACATCCACGAGCTCCCGCGGCCGCGCTAGGCCACGCGGGTAGTGTCTTCGTGCGATGACGACCGTCGTCGTTCCTTTCCGGAGCAGTGATCCCAAGCGCCGCCTCGAGACGCTGTCCGAGCGCGACCGCGTTCGCCTGGCCGAGGCCATGCTCGCGGACGTGTTGGCCGCAGCGGTCGCGGTCGGGCCGGTGCTGGTCGTCTCGCCGCAGACGATCGCTCTACCCGAGGGCGTGACCCACGTGCCCGATCCGCGTCACGGTCAGGGCGCTGCGGTACGCGCTGCGCTCGACGCCGCGACCGCCAAGGGCCTGCCTGGTCCCTATCTCGTTGTCAACGCGGACCTGCCCTGCGCGACGACGCGTGACCTGCTCGCGCTCGCGGGAGCCGTGCCCGAGGGCGGGCTCGCCGTCGTGGCAGCGCTCGACGGCACGACCAACGCGCTCGCGCTGTCCGACGGGCGTCTCTTCGAGCCGGTCTACGGCCCCGGCAGCGCCGCCCGCTTCGCTGGGCTCGCAGAGACGAGGCAACTGGAGGCACCGAATCTGATGGATGACGTGGACGCGCCCGGCGATCTCACACGGCTCGTCGATCGGCTGGGCGAGCACACCCGGCGGGTGCTCACCGCGCTTCGACTCGAGACCGCTGCGTGAACGTCGCGGTCCTCTCGGGCGGCGTCGGTGGTGCGCGGTTTCTGCGCGGTCTCCTCGGTGTAGTCGAACCAGGCAACGTCTCGATCGTAGGCAACGTGGCGGACGACATCGAGGTGCTGGGCCTGCGGGTCTCGCCCGATTTGGACAGCATTCTCTACACGCTGACCGGTCTCTCCGACGAGGAGCGCGGCTGGGGCCGGGCGGGCGAGACGTGGCAGGCGCTCGAGACGGTCGCGCGCCTTGACGGCGAGTCCTGGTTCAAGCTCGGCGACCGCGACATCGGCCTTCATCTCGTGCGCACCGAGCTCTTGCGAAACGGCGTGACGCTCACCCAGGCGACTGAGCGAATCGCTCGGGCGCTCGGGCTGGAAGCCCGGCTGCTGCCGGCGACCGACGATCCGGTTCGAACCTTCCTCGAGACGCCCGACGGGACGTTCCCGTTTCAAACGTGGTTCGTCGCTCGTGGGCATCGGGACGAGGTGGATGCGGTGCACTACGCAGGAGCGCCCGAAGCAGCAGCCGCTCCAGGCGTTCTAGAAGCGCTCGGTGAGGCCGACCTGATCCTGATCGCGCCCAGCAATCCTTACGTCTCGATCGGACCGATTCTCGCGGTCGCCGAGATTCGCGCTGCGCTCGATCATCGAACCGTTCCGTGTGTGGCGATCAGCCCGCTGATCGGAGGACGCGCGGTCAAGGGTCCTGCCGACCGCATGCTCAGGCGACTGGCGGGCGGGACGACTCCAGCCTACGTTGCGTCGTGCTACGAGGGCCTGATCGACGTGCTCGTGATCGACGAGTTGGACGAAGCAGCCGGCCCGGTGCCCGGGCTGAAGCAGACGGTGATCACCAAGACGCTCATGTCGGACGAGAGCGCCGCGCGCAAGCTCGCCGCCGCCGCGGTCCACTCGGCCGGGGCGCTCGCGTGAGAGTCGCGATTCTCGGCGGTACAGGCAGCTTCGGCCGCGCGCTTGCCGGGCGACTCGTCGCGCTGGGGAGCGACGACGTCGTGATCGGGTCCCGCGACGAGGCGCGCGCACGGGAAACCGCGGCGGAGCTCGGCGGCGCTCGCGTCACCGGTGCGACGAACGAGGACGCCGTTGCCGGCGTCGACGTCGTCGTGCTTGCGGTGAAGGCCGACGCAGCGCTCGACACCGCGCGGGCCGTCGCCGGCCGGCTCGGAGCGACGCCTCTGCTCAGCGTCGCCAGCGCGATCGAGTTCCGCAAAGGTGTGGGCATGGTCTGCGATCCCGACGCGCTGAGCCTGGCCGAGCGCGTGCAGACCATTGTCGAGGCTCCGGTGGTCGCAGGTCTGCACTCGATCGCCGCTGCGAACCTCGAGACAGACCAGCCTGACGAGGATGCGCTGCTCTGCGGTGACGACGCCGACGCGAAGGAGCTCGCGCTCGAGCTCGCGGGCAAGCTCGTCGGCGGCCGCGCGCTCGACGCGGGGCCACTGGCGAGTGCTCGGACGCTCGAGGGCATGACGGCAGTGATCGTCAACCTGAACCGCCGCTACAAGGCGCACGCCGGTGTGCGCATCACGGGTGTGGATCGCACGGGGTGATCTCGCTCATTCCCGTGCACGGCCTGCCGGAGATCCGGGAGGGCGATGACCTCGCGGCGATGATCGTCGAGTTGATCGAGCTGGCCGACGACGATGTGCTCGTGATCGCGCAAAAGGCCGTCTCCAAGGTGGAGGGCCGTGTGATCAGGATCGACTCGCTGGAGGCGTCGGAGCACGCGATCGAGCTCGCGGGTGACGAACGGGACCCGCGCGAGGTCGAGGCGGTGCTCCGCGAAGCGAAGCGGATCGTCCGCGAGCGAGGCCCGCTCGTGATCGCGGAGACGGCACACGGGTTCATCTGCGCCTCTGCCGGCGTCGACCATTCGAATGCGCCGGAGCCGGGGACGCTCGTGCTGTTGCCGGTCGACCCCGATGCCTCGGCGCGCCTGGCCCGCGACCGCGTGCGCGAGTTGACCGGACGGACGGTCGGCGTCGTGATCACCGATTCCTTCGGACGGCCGTTTCGCCAGGGCACGACGGACGTCGCGATCGGGGTCGCGGGCATTCCGCCGATCATCGACCTGCGTGGAACCGCCGATCGGATCGGCTACGAGTTGCGGGCCACCCGGATTGCGATCGCCGACGAGATCGCCTCGGCGGCGGATCTGGCCCGAGGCAAGGCCGAGGGTGTTCCGGCGGTGGTCGTCCGGGGCCTGCAGCTCGAAGGCGACGGCACGGCGCAGGAGATCGTGATCGAGCCCGAGCTCGATTTGTTCTCCTGAGCAGGCATTTTTATCTTAATCGGGCGCTTACAGAATCCTTAGCGGTTTCTCCGACCTGACAGCCGCCGACCCATGTACCGTCCCGCGGTCGCGGCGCATGCCCAGCCGTCGCCGGCAACCCCCTCGAAGCCATGCGGACTTGGGGCCAAAGGAGGTCAGGTCGTTATCCGGTTCACCTTGCCGTTGAGCCTATGTGGGCTCGCGTTGGTACTGACGTTCACGCTCGCCGGGGCTGCAAATGCCCGAATGGGCCTGCGCCCGGATCAGCCTGCCCAGGTCCGATCGATGCGCCTCCTCGTCGACCACTACCGCGACCTCACCTGGACCTACGAGCGTGCCGCTCACCTGAAGCGGACGCCGAGCTCGCTCGCCGACCGCCGCACCAGCGACCGGAGCTACCTCCAGTGGTCGATCGACACCTGGACGCGCCGCGCCTACCTGGCGCAACGGCGGGCGCTCGCGGTCATCCATAAGCGGCTCCTGGTCCCGCTCCCGCCGGCGCCGGCCTTGCACGCACGGCTCTTTGCCCGCGTCTCCTATAGCCGACGGCTCGCTCTGAGCCTGCACCGCATCTATCCGGGGCGCGTGAGCCGCCGTTTCGCAGACGCCCAAGCACCCACGGCCCGCGCCAACCTGCGTCTCTGGCAGCGCCGGAGCGCCTCCGCGGCCCTCCTGGTCTCGGAGCACGAGCCTGCGATTCCGGCGTGGCTGCACGACTCGTTCCTGTGCATTCATAGCTTCGAAGGAGCCTGGGGCTCACGCACCGGCAATGGCTACTACGGCGGCCTCCAGATGGACCTGCGCTTTCAAAGCCTGTACGGGCCCGAGTTCCTGGCCCGCTGGGGCACCGCCGACAACTGGCCGTCGTGGGCTCAGCTTCAGGCGGCGGTCCGCGCGTATCAGTCCGGCCGTGGCTTCACACCCTGGCCGAACACCGCCCACTTCTGCGGGCTTCTTTAAAGCTCAAGGGCCGAGGGTTTCCCGCCGATGGTTCCTCGAATGGTGCGTCAGACCACTGCGGCGCGCGAGCCCAACCTGGGCGCGCTCGAGAACGGCAACGGCCAGCCGGAGAATCTGGTCGAGTCGTATCGGCGGCTGGCCGAGGTGTTCCACCTGGTCCTCTCTGAGCAGAGCCTCGACGCGCTCCTCGACCGCATCGCGGAAACGCTCGCCGACCTCATGCCGTACGAGGCGCTGCACATCTACGAGGTCGACGAGAGCCAGCGCGTACTGATCCCGGTGCTCGCCCGCTCGCAGGCGTACGAGGACGAGATCATGAACAGCCGCCCGCGCTTCGGCGAGGGCATCACCGGCTGGGCGGTCGAGAACCGCCGTCCGGTGTGGACGAACCGCGCTCATCTCGATCCGCGGGTGGTCAACGTCCCGGGCACACCGGTCGAGCCCGAGGCTCTGATCAGCGTGCCTCTGATCGCACGCGGCGCGCTCAAGGGCGCGCTGAACATCTACCGCATCGGCGAGGACGCCGGCTTCGCCGAGCATGAGTTCGAGCTTGCGAAGTGGTTCGGCGACGCCGCTGCACTTGCGCTCGACAACGCGCAGATTCGTGCGCGCCTGGAGCATCTCGCCCAGACCGACTCGCTGACCGGCCTGTACAACCACCGTTTCTTCCATGAGCGGCTCCGTTCCGAGCTGACCCGCGCGTCACGCTCGCACGACTCGGTCGCCGTCCTGATGTTCGACCTTGACGACTTCAAGCGCGTCAACGACGTGTACGGTCACGGCGCCGGCGACCAGCTGCTGATCCAGCTTGCGCAGTTGGCACGGGAGACGGTGCGTGGCTCAGACGTGGTCTGCCGGATCGGTGGCGAAGAGTTCGGCGTGATCATGCCGTCGTGTGATGCCGGCGACGCCCTCGGGCTCGCCGCGCGCCTGACCGAGAGCCTGAGCGACGTTGAGTTCGAGCCTGCGGGCCGGATGACCGTGTCGATCGGCATTGCGCAGGGACCGCAGCACGCGATGAACCCGCGCGAGCTGGTCGCCTGCGCCGAGGCGGCGATGATGGCCGCCAAGGCTCGCGGCAAGAACCAGACTGTCCTCTACGACGACGGTCCCAGCGAGCGCCCAGAGCCGGGAGGGGTTGCCGCCGCGCGTGACGTGCGCTCGGTCGCGCACCTGAAGATGTTGCAGTCGCTCGCCGGCAAGTTGAACCGCCTGAACAACGTGCGCCAGATCGGCCAGACGATCGCGACCGAGCTCCGCCTGCTGATCGACTACCACAACTGCCGCGTCGTTTTGCGCGACGGCGATCAGCTGCGGCCGATCACGTTCGTCGGCGAATACGACGCGAGTGTTCATTCCGCGGCAGATGCCTACACGCAGCAGGTCGGTGTCGGAATCACGGGGCGCGTCGCCGAGACGGGCGAGTCATTGCTCGTTCCGAACGCGCTCGAATGCGAGTTCGCCTACCAGATCCCCGGCACTCAAGAGCTCGAGGAGTCGCTCGCACTCGTGCCCCTGCGCTACGGATCGCGCGTCACCGGCGTGATCGTCATCTCGAAGCTCGGCCTGAACCAGTTCGACGAGGATGACGTTCGCCTGCTCGAGGTGCTGGCAGGTCAGGCATCGGTCGCACTCGAGAATGCACGCCTCTACGAACAGCAGCGGCGCGAGGCCGAAGGCGCGAAGGCGCTGCTTGCGTTCGCGGACGTCGTCTCACGCGCGCACACGGTCGAGGAGATCTGCGAGCACACGGTCGCGACGGCGGTGACGCTGTTCGAGACCGAGGGTGCGTCGCTGTGGCTCGGCAACGACTGTGTCGCGAGCGTCGGCCCACCGCTCAGCGACGGCACGTCCTCCGCGCTCGCCGAGGGCGAAGGGATCGAGGGCCGCCTGGTGCTCGCCGCCACCGTGCTCGACGAGGATCGCGAGCGGCTGCTCGCATCGTTTTCCTACCAGGCCTCCGTTGCGTTGCAGAAGGCGCGGCTGTACTGGAAGCAGCTCGAGGCTGCGGAGATCGCAAACGCGCTGCTCGAAGCAAGCCGCGAGCTGGCGACCGCCGAGTCACCGGACGACGTGCTCGGGCGGAGCGTCGAGGTGACCGCGCGGGTGCTCGGCACGGAGCGCGCAGCGCTGTGGATCCAGGAGGAAACCGCGCCGGGCGATCTCGTCGCGCGCGCGTCGTACGGCTACGCGACCGACGCCGACCCGGCTTTGGGCCGCCGGTTTCCCGGCCCGCTCGCACACCAATGGCTCGACGGCCGCACAGAGCCGTTTGTGCTCGAACCGGACGACATCGTCCGGATCGAAGGTTTCAGCGACGATCGGATCGCCCGCTTCGTGGTCGCTCCCTTGCGGCTCGAAGGCAACCGCGTCGCTGCGCTCACCGCAACGATCGGAGACCGCCAGCTCGACGACCGGCAGCTGCGCTTGCTCGCGGGCCTCGCCCACCAGGCAAAGCTCGCGATCGAGAGCGCCGAGCACTTCGAGAGCCTCGAGCACACCTTCGTCTCGACCGTCGCTTCGCTGGCGAATGCGCTCGAGGCGAACGATGCCTACACGTCCTCCCATGCTCGCTGGATCACCGACATGTCGATGCTCGTCGGGCGCGAGCTGCGCCTAGATCGTGACGCGCTCAAGCGGCTGGAGCTCGGTGCGCTCTTCCACGACATCGGGAAGATCGGAATCCCATCGGAGATCCTGCAGAAGCCCGGCCCGCTCACCGAGGCGGAGTTCGAGATCGTCAAGGGGCACCCCGAGCTGGGCGAGAAGATCCTCGCTCCGATCGACCGACTGGCCGACGTCCGTCCGATCGTGCGCGCCTGTCACGAACGTTGGGACGGCCTCGGCTACCCGGACGGCAAGGCGGCCGGGGAGATCCCGGTCGAGGCACGCATCGTGCTCGTGTGCGACGCCTTTCACGCAATGGTCACCGACCGTCCATATCGTGGCCGCCTGCCGGCCGATGAAGCGGTTCACCGGCTGCGTGAGGCCTCCGGGACACAGTTCGACCCGGACGTGGTGGAGACGTTCTGCCGCCTCTTCGAGGTCGGCGAAGTCCTGCCGCTCGACTAGCGGGAGCTCCGAGACGGGCGCGGCTCACGCGATCCAGGCGAGCAGCGGAATCTCCATCTCCTGCGGGCTGAGCCCACCGTGCTGTCCGTGCAGGTCCTGAACGAACCGGCCCGGCTCGTGCCAGAAGACCGCTTCGCCATAACGTGGGAGGACGACCACATTGCCGAGGCGGGATCGCAGCTTGGCCGACGGCTCGCTGAAGACCCCGGCGGCGATCAGTGCCTCGGTCGTGACAACCTCGGCGGTCCCGTCCAGTCGGCCGCTGAGCTGTTCGCACACCTCCTCGACGTGCCCGTCTCGGACGTGAAGGAAGAGATCGCGGCACGAGCCCGCCGGCGCGAGCGGCTTCCCGTCCGCGCCGGTCTCCAGGTGCGCGGCCAGCTCGGGCCAGACGCGGTTGACGTAGACCGTGCGAGCCGGGTCGACCGGGGACATCCCGTGATCGGCGGTCAGGAGCACGAGCGTCCCCGCAGGAAACGGTGCTCGTTCGACCGAGGTCAGCGCCCTCGCAAAGGCGAGGTCGGCGGCAGCGCCGCCCGGACCGACGTGGTGCATCAGGGTGTCCACCTCGCTGAGGTAGACAACGGCGTAACCGAGCTCGGCCCCGGAGACCGCAGCAGCCGCGGCCGCGAGGCCCTGGTCGTCTGTCGAGAAGGGAAGCACCTGCGCGCCGCGGAGCAGCACTCGGTTCGGCGACGAGTGCGCAAAGGCCGCCGACTGGGCCACGCTGCTCTGGACGCCGTGCGCGGCGAGCCGTGGATACAGCGATTCGGCCGGGTAGACGTCTTCAGGAGTGAGCACGCCCGCCAACGTCTCGCGCTCGCCGTCGCCCGCGAACGAGAAGAGCAGCGGGGTGATCACACGGTTCACGGCCGGCTCGAGCAGGTGCCACTCGTAAAGACCGTGCTCGGCGACCGGCAGCCCGCTGTGGATCGTTGTCACGTGGGCAGTCGTGGTCGATGGAAACTGGCTGGTCAACTGCGCGACAAGTCCGTCAGACCGAGCGCGGCCGAGCAGCGGGTGATTGGGCTGTCGTTCCAAGAAGGTCCAGCCGAAGGCGTCGAGGTAGATGAGGACGACGCGCTCGAACCGCTCGCACAGCAGCGGCTCGTCGAGCCACGGCCCTGTTGTTGCGCCGGTCAGCAGTCGCTCGATCGTCGCCGGCAGCTGGTCGAAGCAGCGGCGTCCCTGCTCGGGCGGGACGATGGTGGACACGAGCTGAGCCCGGCTAGCCGTTCGCCGGGTCGTCGGCGGCGAGCACGTCGCGCGCCCAGTCGCGCTGCTTCCACTCCGGCACAGGCGTCTCGCAATTCGCCTTCGGCACGAAGCGCGAGTGCTCGACGAGGGTGTAGTGGTGGATGTAGCGCGGACAGTTCGGGAACACCTCTGTTGCGCGCACACGCCAGAGGAACTGAGCCTCGGGGTAGCTGTCGAGTAATGGATCGTCGGCGACATGCTCGGCGATCCCATTCAGGCGGAGCCGCTTGCGTTCTTCGAAGTTGATGAAGAGCAGTCCGACGTGCGGATTGACCAGCGCGTTCCCGGCGGTGAGAAACATTCCGTTGCCGTCGTAGTTCGGGAAGGCGATCGTGTGGTCGTCGACCACGCGGACGAAGCCGGTGTCACCGCCCTTGTACGAGCACTGCGGCCGCCCGGCGGCGTCGGCGGTGGCGATGAAGACCATGTCGCAGCGCTCGATGAACGAACGATCGTCGTCGTCGATCCAGTCGCGCACGAGGCGCTCGTCGATCCGGTCGGCGAGCCGGCGCGTGTCGAAGCGATCCTGGTAGCTGCGGCTGCCGTCGTTGAAAAGGCTCATCGGAGATCCTCCAGCCTGGTGACGGTCATGCGTCGGTCTCCAGTTCGTACATCGTGCACACGCGCTCGAAGCTACAGCGTTCGAGGATCGGGCGCGACGTTTCTTGGGCGCCGACCGCGAGTGCCGGCGTGCCGAGAGCGACGGCGTGGTCCCAGCGCGCACGGATGAGCGCGCGGTAGCACCCCCGGCCGCGTGCCTCGGGAAGCGTCGCGCCGCCGGAGAGGTAGAGGCCGCGCGGGCCTGCGACCGCGCCGGCCCACGCTACGGGTCGCCCGTCGAGGTAGGCAAGCCATTGCCCTCCGGGGCGGACACGGCGACGCGTGTACGACTCCATCGCCTCCGCCCTCCGGCGCGCCGCGCCGTCCTCGGTGAACGTCGACGAGGCGAGATCGATCTCGATGCCGATCAGGTGGTCCTCGAAGCGTTCGATCGGCCGAACCTCGATCCCCTCGACGCGTGGGGGCTCGTGGTCGGTCGCGAGCGCGGTGAACACGGGCTCGAGCGGTGGGTCGGGCGCGCGGCACCCCGCGGAGCGGAGCGCGCCCGCCAGTTCGGCGTTTGGCGTCTGCCAACCGGTGCGCGCGCCGGGCTGCAGCGCCCGGATCTCCGCGAGGATGCCCGCTGCAGCGTCGGCTGCGAAACGCAGCCGGCAGATGCCGATCCACCTGCCGTCGCCGGAAATCGTGGCGTGGAAGCGCTCGTCGTCGACGACGCGAACGCCGGGTGCGGGAGCGAGGAACGCGTCAGGCGCTTCCGCGAACTCCTTAAGCGACGAATTCGTCGGCTACCGCCAGCGCGTCGTCGAGGATCTCGAGCGCCTCGTCGAGCTCTTCGCGAGTGATCGTCAGCGGCGGGCAGCACATGACGACGTTCCAGTGCGTCATCAGATACAGGCCGTGGTCGAGAGCGCGTTTCATCACGGCGGCCATCGGCTTCGCGGCGTCGCCCGAGCCGTTGAACGGGACGAGCGGCTCCCGTGTGTCGCGGTTCTTCACGAGCTCGAGGCCCCAGAAACAGCCGAGGCCGCGGACCTCGCCGATCGACGGATGCTTGGCTGCGAGCTTCGCGAGCTCGACGCGGAACACCTCCCCCATCGCGGCTGCGTTCTCGACGATTCCTTCCTCCTGGAACGCCTCGATCGACGCGACGGCTGACGCGCACGCGAGCGGGTGTCCGCTGTAGGTCAGGCCGCCGGCAAACATCTTGTCCCGCGCCCAGTCGGCGATCGGCTCGCGCATCACCATTGCACCGAGCGGAACGTAGCCCGAGTTGATGCCTTTCGCGACGGTCATGATGTCGGGCACGACGTTCCAGTTGTCGACGGCGAACCACTTGCCGGTGCGGCCGAAGCCGGCCATCACCTCGTCGGCGATCAGCAGGATCCCGTGCCGGTCGCAGACCTCGCGGATCGACTGCAGATAGCCGTCGGGCGGGACGATGACCCCGTTCGTGCCGGTGACCGTCTCGAGGATCACGGCGGCAACCGTATGCGCACCCTCGTACTGGAGGATCTCTTCGAGGTGCGGGCCACCGGTGCAGATCGGGCACGGATCGGGATGGCCGGCCGAGCAGCGGTAGGTGTACGGATCGAACATCCGCACGACGCCGGGAATGCCCGGCTCGGCCGCCCAGCGCCGCGGATCGCCGGTGAGCGTGATGCCGGCCGCGGTCGCGCCGTGGTAGCTGCGATAGCGGGCGATGATCTTGTGACGGCCCGTGTACCAGCGCGCGAGCTTGACCGCGTTCTCGTTCGCCTCGGCGCCGCCGTTCGTGAAGAACGACATCGTCAAGTCGCCCGGCGTGACCTCCGCGAGCAGCTTCCCGAGCCGGGATCGTGACTCGGTCGCCATCGGCGGGCCGATCGTCGCAAGCTTCTCCGCCTGGTCCTTGATCGCCTGCACGACCTTCGGATGCGAGTGGCCGATCGAAACGTTCACGAGCTGCGAGGCGAAGTCGAGGTAGCGGTTGCCGTCGTAGTCCCAGAAGTAGCGGCCCTCGGCACGCTCCACAGCGATCGGGTTGATCGCGTTCTGCACGCTCCACGAGTAGAGGACGTAGCGTTTCGCGTCCTCGACGATCTGCTTGCCGAGCTCGGTATTCGTCTCAGTGGTGGCCATGGGACGATCCTACAACCGGTCGGCGTAGAGCCGGATCTCGCCGTGGCTCTCGAAGCCCAGGGACGCCAGGATCGGGGCCGACATGCGCCCCGCCTGCACCACGAGGAGCGGCGTGCCACGCGCGGCGGCATGCACCCAGCGAGCATGAACGAGGGCGCGGTAGACGCCACGGCCGCGCGCGGCGGGCAGCACGGCGCCGCCCATCAGCGCGACGCCTTCGGACATGTCGATCGCGCGTCCGAAGCCCACCGGCTCTTGGCCGTCATAGGCGGCCCAATGGTGGACCGTGCCGGACGCCTGGGCCGCCTCGAACCGGTCGACCTCGGTCAGGCGTCGCCGCTCGCGCTCGGCCTCGGGCACGTCCCACACGTCCCAGTCGACCATGACCGCGGCGAGGTACTGCTCGGCAGTCTCGAGGGGCCGCACCTCGACATCCGGCGCGGGGGGTGGCTCCGTCGTGCACGTCATCCCCGTCAGCACCGGCTCGTCGTCGGGGACCAGGCCGCGCCGTAGGAGCTCGTCGGCGAGACCTGCCGCTGAGGACCAGCCGATCCACCATTCCACGAGCGGGAGCTCGCGCCGGCGTGATTCGTCGCGGGCCCAGTCGACGTCCGGCTCCACGACGTCGAGCACCCAGGCGTTGTTGGGGCCTGCAATGTAGGTGAATTGCTCGGTGACGAGCTTCTCGTAACCGGGTTGCGGCAACAGATGCACGGCGGTGCTTTCGGCGAGCTGCTCGAGGGTGGGCATCCCGTGACGCTACCGCGCTACGCTCCTCGATGACCACCCGAGGAGGATTGGGAATGACCGAGACCGTCGAGGCACCCGCAGCAGTCAAGCCGATCAATCACTGGATCTCGGGCGGCCCGTATGCAGGGCAGTCCGGCCGGAGCGGGCCGGTCTTCAACCCCGCGACCGGTCAACAGTCGGGCGCCGTCGACTTCGCGACGGCCGAGGAGGTCGACCGCGCGGTGCAGGCCGCGAAGCAGGCGCTGCCCGCGTGGCGCGCGTTCTCGCTGGCCAAGCGCGCGGAGCTCTTCTTCGCGGTCCGCGAGCTCTTCCACTCGAAGCGCGAGGAGATTGCCAAGCACCTGACTCGCGAGCACGGCAAGGTGCTCTC
>DATBBH010000190.1:0-6309 GCA_036271075.1 Gaiellaceae bacterium
CGCGTCCGCGTCGGCGTCGGCGCCCGAGCCCTTGGCGATCGCGCGGTCGATGTTGTCCCTCGGCATCGAGTAGGACTTCGCCTTTTCGATTGCATTCTGGAGCGCCAGGTTGTTGGCCGGGTCGCCTCCGCCCTCCTTCGCGGCGACGATGATCGCCCGCGAGAGCTTCGAGAAGAGCTTGCCGCGCTTGGCGTCGGCGGCGCCCTTCTTGTGCTTGATCGACGACCACTTGCTATGCCCGGACAACTTCAGCCTCCCGCACCGATTCCAGAAACCGCTCGTGCAGCCGCGTGTCGTCGGTCAGCTCGGGATGGAACGCGGCGACCAGAAAGCGGCCCGCACGCGCGAGCACCGGCCGGCCGTCGACCTCGGCGAGCACCTCGACACCCGGCCCGACCTCCTCGACCCACGGCGCACGGATGAACACCGCGCGCATGGGCGTGTCCTGCCCGACGACGTCGAGATCGGTCTCGAACGACGCGACCTGCCGGCCGAACGCGTTGCGACGAACCGCCAGGTCGATGAGGCCGAGGTGATCGCGATCGAGCACGATCATCCCCGCACACGTGCCGAACACCGGGCCTTCGAAGCGGCGGATCGCCTCGTCGAGACCGTAGAGGTGCATCAGGCGCGTGAAGGTCGTCGACTCGCCGCCCGGGATGATCAGCCCATCGAGGCCGTCGAGCTGCTCGGGCTTGCGCACCTCGACCACCTGCGCGCCGAGCCGGCGCAGCATCTGCCCGTGCTCGCGAAAGTTGCCCTGCACGGCGAGAACGCCGATCCGAAGCGGCTCCATGAGAGGATGGTATCGGGCTAGATCAGGAGGGAACGACGTAGCCCGAGCCCGTGCGTGCGGCCCGGCCCTCGTGCACGAGCCGCTCGAGGTGAGCAAGCGCCTCCGCCGTCGCGAAGCGGCGCAAGGTCGTCGACAGCTCGGCCCCGAAGAGCGAAAGCGAGACCTCGTAGGCCGACAGCGGCGTGCCGTTCAGCGCGGCCGCCGCATGCTCGAGCCGTTCCACATGATGCGCGCGGATCTCCCGGGCCCGCCCGGCGGGGTCGGTGACCGGCTCCTTGTGGCCCGAATAGGCGACCCGCGGGGCGAGCTCCTCGATCCGGTCCAGTGTCTCGAAATAGTCCCCGAGCGGATCCGGTCGCGAGTTCGGATAGAGGCCGATCGCGGGTGTGATCCCGCTCAGGATCACGTCGCCGGCGATCAGCACGCCGTCGCGAAGCAGCACGATGTGGCCGTCGGCGTGACCGCGCAGCACCTCGACCCGCCAGCCGTCGATCTCATCGCCGGCGTCGACGAGATCCGGGTCCCGCGCCCAGTGGACCGCGGAGACGAGCCGCTCGGACTCCAGCGCAAGCCCCTGCACGTAGCTCTCCGGCAGCCCGTGCTCGGCCCAATAGGCGGCAAACCGCTCGGGGTCGCGCTGACCCCACGCCTGGACGCATTGCGAGTAATCCTCCCGGCCCTGGAGCACCGGGGCGCCGGTCAGCAGCGCCACGTCCGCCGCGCCGCCGACGTGGTCGGGATGCATGTGTGTGACGACGATCTGCTCGACCGGCGCGTCGAGCTGGTCGAGCACCGGCCGCCAGCGCGCCTCCGGGTCGCGTGAGCCGAGCCCGGTGTCCACCAGGATCCAACCGCCGCTCGAGGAGCGTAGGAAGTAGCAGTGAACGTGATCGATCCCGAAGGGCAGATCGAACGTCACGCGACGCACTCCCTTCTCCACGTCGACCATGCATGAGAAGCTACCGCCCGCGATGGCTCCGCTGCTCGAGCTGGACCAGGTCTCAGCCCGCTACGGTCAGGTGGCGGCGCTCCACGGCGTGTCGTTGACCGTCGACGAGGGCGAGGTGGTCGCGATTCTCGGCGCGAACGGTGCGGGCAAGACGACCACGTTGCGGTCCGTCTCGGGAACCGTGCGCAAAAGCGGCGACGTTCTGGTCGCCGGCAAGCGGCTTTCACGCGCAACGCCGGAGTCGGTTGCGCGCATCGGCGTCGCGCACGTGCCAGAGGGTCGCGGGATCTTCGCCGAGCTGACGGTCTGGGAGAACCTGCGCATGGGCGCGTACATGGTGCGCCGGCCGGACTTCAAGATCGTCCTCGACTACTTCCCGTGGCTCGAGTCGCGGCGCAACCAGCAGGCCGGGACGCTGTCGGGCGGCGAACAGCAAATGCTCGCGCTGGCGCGTGCGTTCCTCGCGCGACCCCGGTTGCTGATGCTCGACGAGCCGTCGCTCGGGCTCGCGCCACTCGTCACCCGCGAGGTCTTCCGCGTCGTTTCGGAGCTCAACCAGAAGGAAGGCCTCGCCGTCCTTGTGGTCGAGCAGAACGCAGCGATCGCGCTCGGCGCCGCGCAGCGCGCGTATGTCCTCGAGACAGGCAGTGTGGTCGTCGCCGGCACCGCCGACGAGCTGAGAGCAAACGACGCGGTACGCACGGCGTACCTCGGCTACTGATGCAGCAGTTCTTCCAAACGCTCACCACCGGGCTCTCTGACGGCGCGATCTACGGCTCGCTCGCTCTCGCGCTCGTCCTCATCTACAAGGCGACCGAGGTGATCAATTTCGCGCAAGGCGAGATGGCGATGTTCACCACGTACATCGCGTGGGCGCTGATGGACCACGGCGCTGCCTGGAGCTGGTGGGCGTTCTTCGAGACGCTCGCGATCGCGTTCGTGGGCGGGATCGCGATCCAGCGCGTCCTGATCAAGCCCCTCGAGCGCGCCAGCGTGTTGACGATGGTGATGGCCACGATCGCTCTGCTCGTGATCCTGAACGGGCTCGCCGCGTGGATCTGGTCACCGCAGCTGCAGTTCTTCCCGAGCCCGTTCCCGACCTCCTCCTGGGTGATCGGCGGCGTCCACATCTCGAAGCAGGATCTCGGCACGTTCGGGATCGTCGCCGCCTGCGTCCTCGTGCTCTGGCTGTTCTTCCGCTTCACGAAGCTCGGCCTGGCGATGCGCGCGGGCGCGCTCAACCCGAATGCGGCACGCCTCCTCGGCGTGCGGACGTCGTGGCTGCTTGCGCTCGGCTGGGGCTTCGCGGCTGCGCTGGGCGCCGTGAGCGGGATGATGGTCGCGCCGACCGTCTTCCTGACCCCGAACATGATGCAGGCCGTCCTGATCTACGCATTCGCGGCGGCGGTCCTCGGCGGGCTCGAAAGCCCGGTCGGCGCGGTCGCCGGTGGGATCGGCCTCGGCGTGATGCTGAACATGCTCGGCACCTACGTGCACCCAGTGACCTCGGAGCTGCGGCTGCCGGTCGCCCTCGGTGTGCTGCTCGTCGTCCTGCTCGTCAAGCCCGCCGGCCTGTTCGGCCACGTAACCGTGAGACGGGTATGAGCCGCTTCGCCAAGCCGATCGGCTTCGCCCTGCTCTTCTGCGCCGTCGTGATCGCGCCGTTCCTCGTCTCGAACTACCACACGTACCAACTCGGATTCGTCGGCCTCTATCTCGTCGCGCTGGTCGGCCTCGACATCCTCACCGGCTTCACCGGGCAGATCTCGCTCGGACACGGCGCCTTCATGGGAATCGGCGCGTACACGACGACGATCCTGGTGGTGGACCACGGCTGGCGTGACCTCTGGACGATTCCGCTCGCGGGAGTCATCGCCGGCGCGATCGGCGTCGCCTTCGGCCTGCCCGCAACGCGCTTCTCCGGCCCGTACCTGGCGCTCGCAACGTTCGCCATCCCGCTCTCCTTCATCGGGCTCCTGAAGCGCTATCCGCACTTCACCGGCGGCAACGTCGGCAAGAACCTGCCGCAGCTGCACTCCGAGCTCGGCTGGCACGTCAACCCGTCGATCTGGTTCTACGTCGTCTGCTGGGTGGTGGCGCTCGTCATGTTCCCGCTCGCGTTCTTGATCGTGCGCGGCCGCTTCGGGAGAGCCCTGCGGTCGGTCCGCGACAGCGAGATCGCAGCGACGGCGAACGGCATCTCGACCGCCGGGGTCAAGACCGCCGCGTTCGGGATTTCTGCCTTCTACTGCGGCGTGGCCGGCTCGCTCTACGCGATCGGCATCACCTATGTCAACCCGGACACCTTCCCGATCGATCTGTCGATCCTGCTGCTCGTCGGGATCGTTCTGGGCGGGGCCGGTTCGCTCTACGGGATGATCTTCGGCGCCCTCTTCGTCGAGTTCATCCGGATCAGCTGGGGCCCGTCGATCCTCAACCTCTTCAGCAAGGCACACCACATCGACACCCACGCTCCGGGATCCGGTTTGGTGGTGTACGGCGTAGTTCTCCTACTGGTGCTGTATGTCGCTCCTGCAGGCGCCGCCGGGCTAATCCGCCAACTAATGACCCTCGTGACACGTCTCAGACGCAAGAAAGACGCTTCTCTTTCGGATCCAAGCCTCGTATAGTTCGAACCCAAGTTCGCCCCCCAGGTCACTCCGCAGAAGGAGACAAACGCATGAGGAAGACGTTCCTGCTGATCGCTACGGCGCTCGCCGTGTCAGCCGTCGTCGTCGTGACGGCCGGTGCGACGTCGTCGGCGACGCCGGGCGTTACAGCGAAGTCCATCCTGCTCGAGGGGACGTTCCCTCTCAGCGGACCGGCTTCGGGCTACGCCCCCATTCCCGCGGGCATGGGCGCCTACTTCGCCTACGCCAACGCCCACGGTGGCGTGAACGGTCGCAAGATCAACTGGCACTACGAAGACGACGGATACAACCCCGCCAACACGGTGCAGTTGACGCACAAGTTCGTGGAGCAGGATCATGCCTTTGCACTGGTCGGCGGTCTCGGCACTGAGCCGCAGACGGCGGTGCGGCAGTACCTGAACGACAACAAGGTGCCGCAGCTCTTCGTGTCGACGGGCGCAACGACCTTCGACCGTGACTTCGCGACGTACCCGTGGACGCTCGGCTGGCAGCCTGACTACGAGGCCGAGGGCGCGATCTACGGCAAGTACGTCGTCAAGAACCTGTCGTCGGCGAAGCTGGGCGTGCTCTACCAGAACGACGACTACGGCAACGACTATCTCCGCGGTCTCAAGGCGGGCCTCGGCGAGGCACACCAGTCGATGATCGTCAGCGCGCAGCCGTACGACCTGAGCGCAACGACGCCGCCGGCCGTGCAGGTTGCGAAGCTGAAGGCGTCGGGAGCCGACACGTTCGTGATCTTCGCGACTCCGACGCCGACAATCCAGTCGTATGTCATCGCGACCAAGCTCGGCTGGAGCCCCGCGCACGTGATCACGAACTCGGTCTCCGCGACCGATCCGTTCCTCACGATCGCTGAGAAGAGCGGCTCGAACATCGTCGAGGGGACGATCAGCATCAACTACCTCCTCGACCCGTCGAACCCGATCTACAACAAGCAGCCGGGGATGAAGCTCTACCGGGCGATCATGGCCAAGTACGACCCCAAGGGGAATGCCAACGATCCGCTCAACCTGTACGGCGTCGCCAAGGCGTGGACAACCGTCCAGGTGCTCAAGGCCGCAGGCGCGAACCTGACGCGAGCCGGGCTCATGAAAGCAGCCCGCTCGATGGTCTACACCAAGGGCAAGAACAACGCGAACCCGTTCGCGCTTCCGGGCGTGGCGGTCTTCACGAAGGGGAACTTCCAGTACCCCATCTCCCAGGTGACGGTCATCCAGTACCAGAACCACGTGTTCAAGCCGCTCGGCGGCCTGATCAACGGCCGCGGCGCACTTCGGTAGCACGCAACCGACCGCAGTTCGAAAAGGGCCGGCCAAGCGCCGGCCCTTTTCATTGCGGCAAGATGGCGCCATGCCAGAAGCCGTGATCGTCTCAACCGCGCGCACGCCGATCGGCCGCGCCGCCAAGGGCTCGCTCGTCGACGCCCGTCCCGACGACCTCGCCGCGTTCGCCGTCGACACCGCATTGCAGAAGGTGCCGGACCTGCCGCGGGAGGAGATCGTCGATGTGATGATCGGGTGCGGCTTCCCGCAGGAACGGCAGGGGATGAATCTCGGGCGGCGCGTCGCGCTGCTCGCGGGCCTGCCCGAAACGGTGCCGGGCACCACCGTCAACCGCTTCTGCGCTTCGAGCCTGCAGACGATTCGCATGGCCTTCCACGCGATCAAGGCGGGCGAGGGCGAGGCTTTCGTGGCCGGCGGCGTCGAGTCGACGTCGCAGGTGAGTGGCTATCCGAAGTCGGAGGAGGAGCTTCACCCCGCGCTCTTCGGAGACGACGCTCCCATCGCAAACGTGTACATCCCGATGGGGCTCACCGCGGAGAACGTCGCCGAGCGCTGGGACGTCTCGCGGGAAGACATGGACCGGTTCGCACAGCAGTCGCAAGAGCGTGCTGTGGCCGCGCAGGACTC
>DATBBH010000191.1:0-8109 GCA_036271075.1 Gaiellaceae bacterium
TCAGCACGAGCTGCTTCATTTCTCTCCTCCTCCGTGGTCGCGGGTGAGCACCCGCGGGAGAGTCGAGTGTGCTCCCGGCCGCTAACGCGGAGCTAACGCGGCCAGGGCGAATGCGAGCGCCTCGTCGGACGTCAGTTGGCGGCCCTGCTCCCACGCCACGGCGAAGGCTTCGGCGTCGAGCTGTGCGCGGATCGCGGTCAGCGTCTGGTCGTTCAGCTCCGCGAGCGACGTGCCGCGTGAGCCGAGGGCCTGGCGGAGGCCGTCGAAGCTGGCGAGGATCTGCACGGCCGCAGCCGGCTTCCGCGCCTGGCCGAGCGCAACAGCGGCGCGACAAAGATCGGTGGCGGTGTCGAGCGAATCGCCGACGACTTGGTGGAGGCGAAGGCTGTCAGTGAGCATCGCCCGAGCGTCGTCGAGCCGACCTTCGTCGACGGCGATCGCTGCGAGCGCCCCGAGTGTGCTTGCCTCGATCCGCGGATTGGCGGTTTCACGCGCGACACGCAAGTTGTCCTCGTACAGCGATCGCGCGCGCTCGGGCTCGTGGTCCTCGATGAGCCGCGCGAGGTCCTGCGTCGCAAGCAGCATGGAGTGGTGGTCGCCGAGCTGCAGGAGCGCTTGCGCGCTTTCCTCGAGCAGCCGCTCGGCGCGCGCCGGGTCGTCGTTGATGAAGGCCGCGCCGAGTATGAATCGCGAGTACGCCGCGCCCCAGCTGTCTCCGAGCTCGGAGCTCAGCGCCACTGCTTCCTCGGCGCGGAGTTTCGCCGTGGCAGCATCGCCGCTGTTGACCGCCATCACCGCTGCGCCGAGCAGCGCCTTCGCGCGGGGCGGGGTCGGCCGCGCATCGCTTGCCAAGACTTCTTCGAGCCTTCGCCCACCCTCGGCAAGGTGGCTCCTCAGGTACCAGAAACGCCACAGCGACCCTGCCAGTCGCAGCGCAACGTCGTCGCCGGCGAAACGATCGAGAGCCGCGCGCAGGTTGTTGTGCTCGCGCTCGAGCCGCCCGAGCCACTTGCCGGGGCTCTCGCGAAGGTGCGGTTCGGCCTCTTCCGCGAGTGCGAGAAAATAGGTGGCGTGGCGTCGCCGTAGTGCGTCACCGTCGTCGGCCTGGTCGAGCAGTTCGGCGGCGTACTCGCGGATGGTCTCGAGCATTGTGAAGCGTGGTTCATCGTCTGTCCCTTCGAGGCGGACGAGGTTGGCGTCGACGAGTGTGGCGAGCCCGTCGATGACGTCGAGGTCGTCACCGCAGACGTGTTCGGCGGTCTCGAGCGTGCAGCCTCCGGCGAAGACGGCCAGGCGTGTGAACAGCCCCTGTGCATCGGGATCGAGCAGGTCGTAGCTCCAGTCGATCGCCGCGCGGAGGCCGCGGTGGCGCGCCGTCGCGTCGGGCGAGCGGCTCGTGAGCAGCTGCAGGCGGTGGTCGAGGCGTTTCAGCAGCGCTGCCGGCGGCAGCACGGCGATGCGGGCCGCGGCCAGCTCAATCGCGAGCGGCAGCCCGTCGAGTGCCGTGCAGATCTCGGCGACCGCGCCGCTGTTTGCGGGCGTGAGCTCGAAATCGAGGCGAGCGGCGCGGGCGCGGGCGCCGAACAGCGCGACCCCGGCTCCGGTCGCGAGCGGAGCGACGGCGTAGGTCGCCTGGGCGGGCAGTGGGAGCGGCACGCGACTGGTGACCAGCACCCGCACGCCGGACGAAGCGTCGGCCAACGCCGCAACTTCGGGCGCGGCGCCGAGGAGGTGCTCGACGTTGTCCAGCACGAGCAGCACGCGGCGGCCGCGCAAGTGGGAGACGACCTGCTCGACCGCCACTCCGCCTGCGGTCTCGGCCAACCCCAGCGTGCGGGCGACCGTCGGGAGCACGAGTCGGGAGTCGCGCAGCGCCCCCAGCTCGACGAAGAAGACGCCGTCGGGAAACTCCTCGAGCAGCTCGGCGGCGACGTGGGCGGCGAGTCGTGTCTTGCCCGTTCCGCCAGGCCCGGTCAGCGTGACAAGCCGGCTGCCTGCCGGCTCGGTGAGCAGGGCGGCCAGCTCGCCGAGCTCGTGTTCGCGCCCGACGAGCGACGAGGCCTGGATCGGCAGGTTGGTCGGCGCAGCGTCAAGGCCAGACGGTGGCGGGAAGTCGGCGGTCAGGCCTGGCGCGACCAGCTGGAAGAGGCGGCGGGCCGGGGCGAGGTCATTCAGTCGGTGCTCGCCGAGGTGGCGAATCGCGGCGTCGTCCAGCGGCGTCTCTTGCAGGAGATCGAGCGTCGTCTGTGAGACCAGGATTTGACCCTCGTGCGCGGCCGCGCAGATGCTCGCCGCGCCACGCGCTCCGGCAACGGCTGCAAGCTCGTCCGCCGCCGGCGCGTCTGCGGAATGGATGCCGATTCTGACCGTGCACCGCGTGGCGCGCTGGATGCCGACGGCGGCCCCGACGGCGTTCCGCGCCCGCGCAAACGACGCGAGCAACAAACGCCCATCCGCGTGCAGCTCGAGGCCCCCGTGCTGGTTGACGACCGTTCGCGCGGGCTCCGCCTTTCCACGGGCGTAGAGGAACGTCACGATCCCGAACGGCGTGACAGCGACCGGGCCGGGCGCCGGGGCAAAGACATCGGGGTCGGCCAGCTCCGCGTCCTGGTTGAGGATCCGCCGTTCGAGCTCGCGCAGCGCCCGGCTGGGCTCGATCCCGAGCTCGTCGACGAGCACGCGCCGCCCTTCTCCGAACGCCGCCAGCGCCTCGGCCTGCCGTCCGGCGCGGTAGAGCGCGACCATCAGCTGGCCGCGCAGGCGCTCGCGGTGCGGCTGCTCGACGATCAACCGCTCCAGCTCGGGCCGCACCTGCAGATGCCGGCCCAGCTGCAGATCCGCCTCGATCTGCTCCTCGAGTGCATCGAGCCGCAGCTCCTCGAGCCGGTGCGACTCGCTGCGCGCAAACGAGTCGTCGATGAAATCCACCAACGGCTCACCACGGAAGAGCGCCAGCGCCTCACGGAGCTTCTCCGCGCGCAAGAGCGGTCCATCGAGATACGCCTCCGCGGTCAAACGCTCGAACCGGCGCACATCGATCTCGTCCTCCGAACCGAGCCGCAGCAGGTATCCCGGCGGACGCGTCTCGATGCGTTCAGCCCCCAGCCGCTTCCGCAACGCCGAAATGTGCCCGTGCAACGCCGTCTGCGCAGTCTCCGGTGGACGCTCGCCCCACAGGGCGTCCACGAGCTCATCGCTGCTCACGACCTCGTTGGCACGCAGCAGCAACAGCCCCAACGCCGTCAACTGCTTCGGCCGAGCCGGCGTGAGATCGACCCCATCTGCAACGACCTCGAGCCTGCCCAGTAACCGGAACTCCACGGCTTCCGATTCTCGCACCGATGCCGTATTAGTCCTACGTTAGCGCGGCCGCCGACACTGCACACGTGGCGATCCCCGTGCTTTCGCTCACAGAACAGCGAGTCGTCCTCCTCGTCGCCGAGGGGCGCAGCCCCAGCGAGATCGCAGCGGCCGTCGGGCTGGACGAACGAACGGTCGAATGGCATCTCGCACGCGCCAGCCACAAGCTCGAGCAGGTCTCGGCACTGCACCGACGGGTTGACGGGAAGAGCAAAGGAGGGCAATCCCCGGATCGGTGACGACCTTACGCCCGTTTTACACTGCGCTCGCCGGAGCCCCACGGACTGCTGGAAAGCTCAGCGTGGTCGACCTGAACTGGAGGCTTGCGATGCGTCTGCTGAGCACATCGGTGATTGCGGCGGCTCTGCTACTGACCATTGCGACTGCGGCGCAGGCCGCGGCGCCGACGGCGATGACTGGACCGGTGAGTGCGGTCGGGCCCACTTCCGCCACTGCGACGGGAACGGTCAATCCGGGCGGAGTCGCGACGAAGTGGTACGTCGAGTACGGAACGAGCAACTCGTACGGGTCGCAGACGGTATCGACGAGCGCCGGGTCCGGTACGGCCAACGTCCCGGTCTCCGCCGCGCTGACAGGTCTCGCCCAGGGCACGACCTACCACTACCGCGTCGTCGCAACCTCGAGCGCCGGTACGAGCCACGGTGCCGACGGCCTCTTCACGACTCTTGCCGCACCCGGCGTGGTCACCGCCGCCGCGTCGTCGGTGACGGTCTCGGCTGCAACGCTGAACGGATCGGTCGACCCGAACGGCCGTGCGACGACCTGGTATTTCGAGTACGGGACGAGCACGAGCTACGGCTCGAAGACGTCGGCCAAGAGCGCGGGCTCGGGCACCGGATCGACATCGGTCTCGGCTCAGGTCTCGGGCCTGACGGGCGGGCGGACGTATCACTTCCGGCTCGTCGCCACGAGTGATGCGGGCACCACGAGCGGCACCGACGCCACCTTCGTGACGAGCTCGGCGCCGTCTGCGGTGACCGGCGATGCGTCGTCGATCGCGCCTACGTCGGCGCGGCTCAACGGCACGGTGACCGCGAATGGCCTTTCGACGAGTTGGTATTTCCAGTACGGCACGAGCACCGGCTATGGCTCGAAGACGTCGGCGAAAAGCGCCGGCTCCGGAACGACCGCGCAGACGGAGTCAATCGCGGTGTCGGGCTTGAGGGTTGCAACCGTCTATCACTTCCGGATCGTCGCCTCGAACTCGGCAGGCACACGAGTCGGCGGTGACCGCACGTTCAGCACCGCGCTGCCTCCCGCCGTGCAGACCGGCGCTGCGCAGGGCGTCGGTGTCAGCGGCGCGACGCTCGCCGGCTCGGTCGACCCGAGGGGGCGCTCCACGACGTGGTGGTTCGAGTACGGGACCTCGACGCGGTATGGCTCGAAGACTTCGACGAAGAGCGCCGGCTCGCATCCAGGCGCGCAGACTGTCGGTGCGTCCGTGACCGGGCTGCAAGCGGCGACGACCTACCACTTCCGGTTGGTCGCCTCGAGCGATGCCGGCAAGAGCTGGGGGGCGGATCAGACGTTCGCGACGCAGGGTGTCACCTTGACGACGCTCACTCGTGAGCTCGTCTACGGCGGTCGCATCCGCCTGCAAGGGACGGTGCCGAGCCTCGCCGCCGGCGAGCAGGTCACCGTGTTCGCGCAGCCCTTCGGGCGTAGCTCGCCGTTCTCGGTCGCGACGGTTCTGACGGGAGCGGGCGGCGCCTGGAGCTACCTGGCGCGGCCGTCGATCGGCACGTCGTACCAGGCGGGCTGGCAGGGCGGCACGAGCACGCCCGTCGCAATCGGTGTGCATCCGGCGATCTCGCTCACGCGCACGACGACCGGCAAGCTGAGGACACATGTCCGAGCTGCGAAGGCGTTCGCCTTCCGCGTCGTGCAACTACAGCGTCGCCGCGCGGACGGCCGCTGGGTGACCGTGACACGCGTTCGGCTGAATCGGCGCTCGACGGCGACGTTCAAGGGTGCCCTGCCGCGCGGTCGCTCGACGGTCAGGATCGTCATGAGCGTCAACCAGGCCGGCGGCGGCTATCTCGGCGGCAAGAGCCGGACGATCGTGGTGACGCGCCGCTAATCGTGTAGCTGGGTGATCTGCCGTTCGAGCTCTGCGGTCAATGTCTTGGCCGCGGCGACGGTTGGCCTGGCTGGGTCGACCTGGATCGGCTCGCCGACCTTGATGACGGTGCGTCGTCTGCTCCAGGGTGCGGGCAAGCGTCGGGCCTCGGTCACTCCGACCGGCACGAGCGGCGCGCCGGTGCTCAATGCGAGGCGTGCTGCGCCGCGGTGGTAGGGGCGTTGGACCAAGCGCCTCGAAGTGCCCTGGGGGAAGATCCCGAGCACGTTCCCTTGGCGCAGAAGCTCGGCAGCGCGCGAGAGAGCAGTCGTGTCGCCGCTTCCGCGCTCGACGGGAAAGGCGCCGAAGGACTCCATCGCCGCGCCGACCAGCCGGTACTTCCACAACTCCGACTTGGCCATGTAGCGAACGGGTCGAGGCGTGGCGAGCGCGAGGATCCACGGGTCGAACAACGACTCGTGATTCGCGACCAGGATGACCGGGCCGGGGGGAATGCGTTCCGCACCGGCAACCTCGACGTTGTAGAGCCACTTGGCAAGGTGTCGAAACCCCGTGCGTTCGAGCAGCATGTAGAGCTTCACGCCGGAGATGATTTCAGCCAGGCAAGATCGGCGGCAATGGTGTCGGCGACGTGGGACGAGGTACGTGCGCGGCGTCTGACTCGGTCCTGGCTGGCCGAGCGGGCGGACGGCGCCGAGCGGCTTGCCGACGTCGCCCGCGACTTGGGCGGCGTCCACGCCCAGGTTCAGGCCTCGGCAGAGCTCCAGCTTGCAGCGCGGATCGACGGGATCACGCAGGGTGATGTGCGCCAGGCGCTCTGGGAGCAGCGGGTGTTGGTCAAGGCCTGGACACTGCGCGGAACGCTTCATCTGCATCCCGCTGACGAGCTGGCGCTCTGGTTCGCGGCCCGGCGTGCTGTTGCCGGCGGCGCACCCACTGACCACGAGGAATTGGAGGCGTGGCGAGATCCGGCCGGCGTGCTGCATCCTCCGCTGGGCCGTGACGACGTGTGGGCGGTTCGCGCGGCGGTTTGGGATGCGCTCGACGGGCGATGCCTGCTGCGTGAGGAGCTCGCCGACGAGGTCGTCGAGCGCGTCGGCCCGGCACCGCGACAACGGCTGCTGTCCGGGTTCTCGTTCTTTCTCGGCGAGCTCTGCCAGGGCCCGCCGCAGGGAGCGAGGGTCACCTTCGTCCGGCCGGACCAGTGGATCGCCGGTTGGCAGGAGCCGACGCAGGAGCAGGCGCTGGTCGAAGTCTGCCGCCGATTTCTGCGCACCTATGGGCCGGCTCGGCCGGCGGACTTCCGAGAGTGGTTCTCGTCACGAGCGTTCAAGCCGGCCGATGCACGCGCGCTGTTCGACTCACTTGGTGACGAGGTCGAGGAGATCGATGTCGAAGGGCATCGCGCGTACGTGCTCGCAGGCGACACCGACTTCTCGACGTTGCGTCCGAGCTTGCGGCTGCTGCCCGAGTACGACGTTTACGTCATGGGCTTCCGTGAGCGCGACCAGCTCGTCCCACCAGCCGTGCGGAAGCAGGTAGCTGTACATGGGCGGGGGCGCTACGAGGGACCTGCGGGCGTCCGCTTCGTCATGATCGGCGGTGTCGCGGCCGGGCTGTGGGCGCGCAAGAAGCGCGGCAAGCACGTCGAACTTCAGATCACGCCGGTGCGGCCGTTCACGCGCGCCCAGCACGCGGAGCTCGCGCGCGAGGTGAAGCGAGTCGGCGCCTTCGTGGGCGACGCCGCGTTCTCGGTCGCTTCTTAGTCGAGGTCGACGTGGATCGTTCGGCCCGCCGCGAGCTGCGCTGCTTCCCACGCACGCACGCGGAGATCGATGACGAGTCGCATCGCGTCGGTGTTGTAGGAGCCGAGCACGTTCACCTCGATCGAGTTCCCGCCGCCCGGTGCGACGATGAGGTCCGGTCGCGACCGCAGATCAGCGATCAGCTCGTCGCGCAGCTCCGGGTCGCTCACATGCAAGGTCGCCACGAGCTCAGACTGCGCGACGGCGGTCGCGAGGCCCACCGACCAAGGAGTTGACTTCTTGCGACCTACGTCGTGCACGACCGCGCCCCGGCTGTGTTGTAGGCATCACTCGATCGAGTGATCTTCACCCACGAGCGGTTTGTCTCGTTACGCTTCTTGGGTAGACAGTCAGTTGCTCCTGCGGCCAGCTGGGTACCGTCGAACTGGAGGGGGCAGGCAGTTGAGGATCCTGATTGTCGACGACGATCCTTCGCTCCGCATTCTCCTTCGCACGACGCTGAGCGGGGACGAGTTCGATGTCGAAGAAGCCTCGTCGGTCGAAGGTGCTTCGGAGCTGGCGCGATTCTGGAAGCCGGCAATCGTTGTCCTCGACGTGGGTCTGCCCGGTCTCAGCGGTCTGTCATGGTGCCGCGAGCTGAAGCAGAACGGCAACTCGGAAAACCCGACCGTGATCCTCCTCACGGGCGCCGACACGAGCGCCGAAGCGGCCAGGCTGGCCGGCGCAGACGCCCTCTTGCGGAAACCGTTCAGTCCGCTCGACCTGGTCGACCTGATCGACCGGCACGCGGCGCGCAAGCCGCTGTCGGACGAAGAAGCCGACCGGGTCGGAAGCGATCAGCTGCTCGTCTATGCGCGCGACCTCAGCCGCCTGCTTCAGGTT
>DATBBH010000192.1:0-10402 GCA_036271075.1 Gaiellaceae bacterium
CCGCAGGTCGATGCTCGAGCTGATCGAAGACCTCTCGTCCGAGCAGCAGCAGGTTCTGACGTTGAAATTCGTCTTCAACTTCTCGAACGCCGAGGCGGCGACGATCCTCGGCAAGACCGAAGGGGCGATCAAGTCGCTTCAACACCGCGCGCTCGTCTCGTTGCAGAAGCAGATCGAGAAGCGCGACTCCTAGCTACCCTCCGGCGTCGTGGCACTCGAGGTCGGCATCGTCGGCCCGTCGGGCGGCGGGAAGACAGCGCTCTTCACTGCGCTCACCAAGACGGGTGGCGGCGAATACGGCAAGACGAACGTCGGCATGGCGCCGATCGCAGACGAGCGGCTCGGCGCGCTGGCACAGGTCGTGAAAGCGCGCAAGATCACGCCCGCGACGATCCGGGTCCAGGACGTTCCGGGCTCCGGCGCGGCGCAGCTCGGGAACCTGCGCCAGGTCGACGCGCTGCTCGTCGTGCTGCGTGGCTTCGGGGTGGACGCTACGCCGGAGGACGATCTCGAGACGTTCAAGCTCGAGTTGCTCGTCGCCGACCGCGACCATGTCGAGCGCCGGCTGGAGCGCGTCGAGAAGCAGGCGAAGTCGGGAGACGCGAAGATCCGCGGCGAGCTCGAGGAGCTGAAGAAGGTGCTCGCGCACGTCGATGCAGGCGGTGAGCTTGCGAATTACACCGGCGAGCTCCCGGGCGAGCTCGAGCCGCTGACGACCAAGCCGCTGCTCGCGATCGTCAACGGCCCAGCCGGGATCGACCTGAAGCTCGAGGCCGAGCTCGCCGAGCTGCCGGATGACGAGGCGGCCGCGTTTCGAGACGGCAGCGAGTCGGCGCTCGACGAGATCGCCGGCCGGCTCGCGCAGGCGCTCGACCTGATCACGTTCTTCACCGCGGGCGAGCAGGACACGCGAGCCTGGACGCTGCGCAACGGCCAGACCGCGCTCGACGCCGCCGCTGCGATCCACACCGACATCGCTCGCGGCTTCATCCGCTGTGAGGTCGTCAACTGGCACGACCTGGTCGAGCTCGGTTCGCATGCCGAGGTCGCAAAGCAGGGCAAGCAGGGCCTCGAGGGCAAGACCTACGTCGTCAAGGACGGCGACGTGCTGAACATCCGGTTCAACGTCTGATTGGCGTGTGCCCCGAACCGAGCTAGACTCGCCTGATGCTACGCAACCTTTGGGGCAAGTTCACAGGCAGTGGGGACTCGGCGCTGAGGCACGAGGCCGAGATGGAAGACATGAGTGACGACGAGCGTCACTGGGCCGGGCAGAGCGTGGAGGACATCGCGGCGGACAATTACGCCAACGATCGCCTCGGCGGCGCCGGCTCGCCGTCGATGCGCAACCATCAAGAACCACCGCCGTTCGGCTAGACCGAGATCAGCGCCACACCCGTGAGGGTCAGCACGATCCCAGCGCGCTGCATCGGCGCGACCCGTTCGTGCAGGACCGCCGCGGCGAGCAGCACCGTCACGACCGGGTAGAGCGACGCGAGCACCGCGGTCAGGCTGACCAGGCCCTGTGCGGACGACGCCGCGAAGAGGACGTTGCCGATTGTGTCGCCGATCCCGACTGCGAGCGCGATCGCGAGCTCACGGCGTCCGAGGCGTAGCGCCGGCCGGTCCACGGCAACCGCTGCAGCCACGATCAGCAACGCGGTCGTGCGGAAGACGAGCGACGCCCACCAGAAATCGACCTTGCCCGCGGCGTGCATCCACGGGAAGTAGAAGCCGAACCCGAGGGCTGCGAGCAGAGCGAGACCGACTCCCGCGGCGATCTTCGGCGATCCATCACTGTGCTCGATCGATGCGAGCCCGACGCCGACGAGCGCGCACGCGATCCCGGCGATCTGCGGCGTCGAAGGATTGTCGCCCGTGGCGATGCCGAAGACGACCGGGATCACCGCTGAGACGCCCGCGATCGGCGCGACGACGCTCATCACGCCGATCTCCATGCCCCGGTAGTAGGCGAAGAGCCCGAGCATGCCACCGAGCGATGCGCAGATCGCGAACAGCACCGCCCACCCCGCTGGGCCTTCGCCGCGGATCGCGACGGCGAGCCCGATCGCAAGCACCCCTCCCACCTGCGCCCAGAAGAGAACACGCAGGATGCCGAGCGTCCTGCTCAACAGAGGTCCGACGAAATCGGCGATGCCCCACGCGAGGCTCGCGCCGAGCGCGAGCAGGAGTGGGGTCAATCGACCCGGCGGGTCTGCGCGACCGCGTCGAGCTGGTTTGCGTGGTACAGCACTGCGGCCTCGGCCGTGCGCGCGCCGCGGAGGTCGTGGTGAACCGCGACGCAGTGGAGGAGCTCCGCCAGTTGGCCCGAGGTGAGCCCGTTCGCGCGTTCTTCGATCAGGCGCAGGCCGAGGTGCACATGCCCCAGCAGGCGTCCCTCATCGGTCAAGGTGAACGCGGGGCCGCGGCCCAACTCGACCGTGCGGCCGACATCGTGCACGAGCGCTGCCGCGAGCAGCAGGTCGGCGCGAAGGCGCGGATGAAGCTGCGAGGTCTCCCGGCACAGCGTTGCGACGCCGACCGTGTGCTCCAGCAGGCCCCCGGCGTAGGAGTGGTGCTCGTCGGCGGTGGCGGGGTACGCCTCGAGCTCGCAAGCCGAGAGCACCGCACGCACGGTCCCGGTCAGGCCGGGGTGGGTGACGTCGGCGACGAGGAACTCGAGGAAGCCGGTCAGCTCCTCCTTGTCGCGGCGCATTGCCGGGGTCAGCGAGGCCGGATCGACATCCGCTGCTTCGAGCGAACGAACGTCGAGCTGGAGCCGGTCACGGAACTTCTCCACGCGCCCGAGCACGCGCACAGCGTCTCCTTCGCCGAAACGGCTGTCGAGCAGCTCGACGTCCTTCCAGACGCGCGCTTCGATCGTCCCCGTCGCGTCGACGAGCTCGAGCGCGAGGTACGAGGCGCCCGACTTGGTGCGCAGCTTGCGCTTCAGCCGCACGGCATAGACGCCCTCGACGACCCGGTCCTCCGTCAGCTCGGCGATCGTCATGGCAGGAGCCTAGATGGTTGTCCAGATGCGGAAGCCTTCCTCGTCGCGGCCAGCGCCGACCTCTTCGAGCACGGCGGCGGCCTCCTTGCGCCGCCAGCCGAGCGCGCCGCCGAGATCTGCGGCGGTGAGCTCGCCGGTCCGGTCGAGGACGAGGCGGGCCAGGTCGCGGCGTGCGTCCTCCCTCGCGGGTAGTCGTTTCGGCAGCGGCCACTTGCGCTCCAGCAGGTCGTGCGCGAGCGCGCCCCATGGGCCGTCCTGCTCCACCAGATGTGAGCTCGTGAGCACGAGCGCGTGGTGCAGCGAGACGATCGTCTTGTCGGTTTCCTTCTTGGTCAGGCCGGTCGCCTCCCGGAGCTGGGGGCCGGTCAGCGGCCCTGCCTCCCGGATGGTCTCCGTGACGAGCAGGTCGGTGCCCTCGGGCTCGGCGCTATTTGCGGCTACGAGCGTCGGCACGAGCCGCGGAGCGATGCAGGCCACGACCTTTGCCAGGTGCTTGCCGACGCAGACCAGACCCGCCGCCGGCAGCTCGTCCTTGGCACCCCAGAGGAAGCCCATCTCGTCGCTCCAGCGCACGAACGTCCCGTCCGGCTCGCGAATCGCCCAGCTGCGCTCCTGACTGCCGTTGACCTGCTCCCAGAGCGACGGCAGCACGATGTCGGCCTTCGGCAGGAGCAGGGCGAGGCCGACGTCGTCGACGAAGGCCGCTGCCTGCTCCAGCGTGCGCACCACGATCTCTAGTCTGCAGCAGTGCCCACGGTCAGGCCATTTCGCGCTTTGCGCTACGACACCGCGGTTGCGGGCCCGCTCGACGCGCTCGTCGCACCGCCGTACGACGTGATCTCCGACGCGGAGCGGGTCGAGTACCTCGCGCGCAGCCCGTACAACGTCGTCCACTTGACGCTTCCGGACTCCGAGGAGCAGGCAGCCCGCGAGCTCGCCGAGTGGCGGGCAGAGGGCGTGCTTGCCGAAGCGGCCGAGGGTTATTGGTGGATCGCACAGGACTACACCGGCCCCGACGGAGTGGCCCGGACGCGCGAAGGCATCGCGGCTTCGGTGCCGGCGGCGCCCTATCAGGACGGCCTGATCCTGCCGCACGAGCGCACGCACGCCGGTCCGAAGGAGGGCCGGCTGCGGCTCCTCCGAGCAACGCGAACGCAACTCGAGCCGATCTTCCTGCTCTACGACGCCGACCCGTTGCTGGAACGGGCGGCCGGAGAGCCGGTGGCCGACGTGACGGAAAGCGGCGTCCGCACGCGCATCTGGCCGGTGCAAGCCGGCGAGCTCGAGCTCGACACGCCGCTGCTGATCGCCGATGGGCATCATCGTTACGAGACGGCGGTTGCCTACCGGCAAGAGCAGCCCGAGGCGACGCAGACGTTTGCGATCCTCGTCTCGTCGCGGGCGCCTGGGCTCGAGATCTTCCCGACCCACCGGCTCGTGCAGCAGGTCGGCGAGGTGCCCGGCGAGCAGGTTGCCGCGCCGAACGGCGGCGTGACGCTCTACCGCGACGGCCGGTTCACGCGTGTGGCGACCGACGACGACTTCGGCCCGCGGGTCGTCGAGTCGTTCGCTCCGCGGGGTGTCTCCTACACGGCCTATGCCGACGAGGCGATCGCAACGGTCGATCGCGGCGACGCGGCGGCTGCGTTCCTGCTCCAGCCGGTCACGGTCGAGCAGGTCGCGCGGTTCGCGCTCGCGGGCGAGACGATGCCGCAGAAGTCGACGTTCTTCTTCCCGAAGCTCACCTCCGGCCTCCTTCTTTACCCACTTGGCTGAAGACTGGCTGCAGCTCTGCCGCGCCGCGCGCGACGACGTGGCGCGCGTGCTCGAGGAGCTGCCCGGCCGGGCCGAGCGCGAGCCGGTCGTCGGTCACGGCGAAGGCGGCGACGAGACCACGGCGATTGACGCCGCGGCCGAGGAGGTGATCCTCGAGCGCTTCCGCGGGGAGGACGTGAAGCTCGTGAGCGAGGAGGTCGGCGTGCTCGGAAACGGGCGCTTCACGGTTGTGGTCGACCCGATCGACGGCTCGCTCAACGCAAAGCGAGGCATCCCGTTCTTCTCCATCTCGATCGCGGTCGCCGACGGCGACACGATGGAGGACGTGATGTTCGGCTACGTGTACGACTTCGGCACCCGCGAGGAGTGGACAGCGACTCGTGGCGGCGGGGCCTTGCTGAACGGCGCACCACTCACCGAGCTGCCGAAGAGCGAGCTCGAGATCCTTTCCTTCGAAGCGACCACGACCGCGTATGTCTCGGAGAACGCCGCCCGCTTCGACGGGGTCGCGCACCGGCTGCGCATCATGGGCTCGCTCGCGATCACGCTCTGTCACCTCGCTGCGGGTCGGGTCGACGGCGTCGTTTCGCTCAAGGCGGCGCGCTCGGTCGACATCGCCGCGGCGCAGCTGCTCGTGCGCGAGCGCGGGCTCTGCATCGAATTGCCGGAAGCGCCGCCGTTCATCGCTGCGCCGCTCGACCTGGTTCCACGCTCGCGCGTCACGGCTGCCCTGAACCCGGAGCTCTGCGGCCGCCTGACAGCTGCGCTGCTCGCCTGAGGCGCTACCCTCGAACCGTGCCCACGCAAGAGGAGATCCTGGCTGCGCTCGGTCGCGTGATCGATCCGGAGCTCCGCCGTTCGGTCACCGAGCTCGACATGGTGCGCGAGGTCACGATCGACGGCCCCGAGGTCTCGGTCACGATTGCGTTGACGGTCGTCGGCTGCCCGCTGCGCTCGAGCTTCGAGGACCAGGTCGCCGAGCACATCGGCACTCTGCCCGGCGTCTCCAAGGTCACGCTTCACTTCGATGTGATGTCGCCGGATGAGCGGGCGGCGCTGACGACGAAGCTGCGCGGCGGCGTCGAGACCAAGGGCATCCAGCTCTCGCGGAAGACCCGCGTGCTGGCTGTTGCCTCAGGCAAGGGTGGTGTCGGCAAGTCGTCGCTGACTGTGAACCTCGCCGCTGCGCTCGCGGCGCTGGGTCATGAGGTCGGCATCCTCGACGCGGACATCTACGGCCACTCGATCCCACACATGCTCGGCATCGCCCAGAAGCCCATCGTCGTCGACAAGCTGATCGTCCCGCCTGTGGCACACGATCTCCGCCTGATGTCGATTGGGTTCTTCCTCGACGACAACCAGCCAGTGATGTGGCGAGGCCCGATGTTGCACCGAGCGCTCGAGCAGTTCTTGCAGGACGTGCACTGGGGCGAGCTCGACGTGCTCGTCGTGGACATGCCCCCGGGAACGGGTGACGTCTCGATCTCGCTCGGCCAGCTGTTGCCACGTGCGGAGGCGGTCATCGTCACGACGCCGCAGCCGCTCGCGCAGGAGGTTGCTGCACGCGCAGCGGTCATGGCGCAGAAGACCGGCATGCGCGTCGTCGGCGTGATCGAGAACATGACGTCGGAGATGTTCGGCTCGGGCGGCGGGGCCCGCCTTGCAGCCGAGCTCGGCGTGCCGATGCTGGGCAGCGTCCCGCTCGACGCCCGCGTGCGCGAGGCGGCGGACGACGGCGTCCCGCTCGTTACGAGCGACCCCGAGTCCGAGCCTGCGGTGGCGATCAGCGAGCTCGCGCGCGCGATCGATGAGAGCCGCGCCGGCGGGTTCACGAGCACGCTCCCGCTCGTCTCCTAGCGATGCGGCCTGAGGAAGCGCGGCCGCGCCTCGCGGCGCTCGGCTTCCGCGACGCCGACGTGGCGACGCTCGCCGCGCACTTTCTGGCCGCGGAAGCGCACGGCCAGGCGGGTCACGGGCTCGCTCGGATCGAATGGCTCGAGTCTTGGGACGAGCTCGATCCGAGCGCCCGCCCGCAGCGCGTCGTCGCCGAACCGGAGTACGAGCGCTGGGACGGCGCCGGCGCGCTCGGCTACCTGACGCTTGCGGCGGTGGTCGCGGCGCAGCTCGCAACGCCGCCGACCCGTTCGCGGCTCGTCGTCTGCTCGCGGACGTTTCCGAGCGGCACGCTCGGCTACTGGGCGCGGCAGCTCGCCGACGGCGGTCTGGTCGCGTTCCTGACGGCCACCTCGCCGCGGCGCCTGCCGCATCCAACGGGCGGGGAGCCGCTGACCGGCACGAACCCGCTCGCAATCGCGATCCCCTCGAGCGACGGCGAGCCGATCGTCGCGGATGTCTCGATGGGCGCGGTCACGCACGGCGACGTCCTGGCCGGGCGGGCGCGTCCCGAGCAGCTCGTCCCGTTCGGCGGCCCGGACGCCCACAAGGCCTTTGCGCTCGCGGTCGGGCTCCAGCTCCTGGTCGACGCGCTCGACCCCGGAGACGGTCATGGGGCCGTCCTGCTCGTCGCGCAGCCCGAGGCCGACCCGGTGCCTGCGTTCCGAGAGCTGGCCGCCGGGGTACGGTTGCCGGGTGACCGGCGTGCCTGAGCGGCTGCGCGGACTCTTCCGGGGCGGCAGCGACGGCAACGAGCGGCTGACCGCCGCAACCGGGGCCGTGCTGCTCCTGCTGCTCGCGGCCGAAGGGCTGACCCTCCTGGCGATCCAGCAGCTTCTGCTCCCGCACGTCTTCCTCGGCTTTCTCTTGATCCCGCCGGTGCTGCTCAAGCTGGCGAGCACGGGTTGGCGAACGATGCACTACTACCGCCATGACGGGGAGTATGTGCGTCGCGGGCCGCCGCCCTTGCTGTTGCGAATCCTGATCGCGCCGCTCGTCGTCCTCTCGACGATTGCGCTCTTCGCGACTGGGGTCGTCGTGGTTGCGCTTGGCCAACGCGGGCTCTGGCTCGGGCTGCACAAGGCGAGCTTCATCGTCTGGGTCGGCGCGATGTCGGTGCACGTGCTCGCGCACGTGCTGAAGCTGCCCCGACTCGTCGCCGTGGACTGGTGGCGTGGAGACAAGCCGGCGGGCCGTCGTGCGCGGCAGTTCGTGGTGGCGGCTTCGCTGGTTGCCGGGCTGATCACCGCAATGGCGGCGATCCCGCTGGTGGATCACTGGCAGGACCAAACGACGAGCGTCGTCGGCTTCGACGGTCGTTAAGGGAAGCCGGGCTCACCGCGGATCGCGGCGAAATCGGAATCGCGCCGCGCATACTCCGCCCATTTCGACTCGAGTGCGACTGCGCGCTGCAGGTGCAGGAGCGCATCGAGGTGACGGCCGCCGCGCGCCTCCATGCACGCGAGGTTGTAGAGCAGTGCGGGATGCTCGGGCCGCTCTACGAGCGCCTCGTCGTGGATGCGGATCGCCTCGTCCCACTCCTCGCGGTTCGCGGCCGGAACGGCGGCGAACATCGCTTCCCACGCCGACACTTCGTGTGGCTGACCGGGCTTGCCGCCCAGCGCGAGCACGACCGTGTCCTCGTCGACGGCGACTGCGCCACGCTGCAGCGATGGGTCGCGCACGAAGACAAGCTGGCCCGCGGCGAGCTCGTGCTCGTTCCCGTCGATGGTGAAGAGTGCCCGGCCGCGGAGAACGAAGTAGATCTCCTCGTGGCCGAGCTGGTTCTCGGTATGCGTCTCCACGAGCGGCGAGCCGGCCCCGAGCGCCGTGTAGGCGTTGACGCCGAACGCACGGATGTCGAAGTGCCGGCGAATTGGCCGCCAGACGAACCCGTCCGGCAGCTCGATGCACTCGAGCTCGTCGACGTGTGCCCACGTCATTGCGCCAACTGGGCGTAGCGTGAGTCCTCGCGCAGCAAGCTCAGATCGTCATCGTCCGCGGCGTACTCGATCACCTTCGGATTCAGCGCGACCGCGCGACGCAGGTAGTGGAGCGCGGCGTCCGTCTCGCCGGCGAGTGCCTCGAAGCAGGCTGCGTTGTATTGACCCTGCCACGCGTCGGGCTCGCGCGCGAGCGCCTCCTGTACCGTCGCCCGCGCACCGTGGACGTCGCCCGCTCGTAGAAGCGCGAACGCGACATAGAAGTCCTCCCAGCCCGAAGGGGCGAACGCCTCGCCTGCCTGCGCGCCCAGTGCGAGCACGATCGTTCCCGCGCTCAGCGTCGTCGCCGACCGGAACGTATTCGGCGGCGCGTGCACGAGCGTTCCGGTCGGTGCGTCGAACGACTCGTCGCCGAGCGTGAATCTCGCGGCTCCGCGCACGACGACGTAGAGCTCCTCCGTGCCGCTTGCCTCACGGTGCGGCTCGATCACCTGGTCGCCCGGTTGTTCCCCCTCCCAGGCGTTGACGCCGAACGGCTGAAAGCCGAGCCGTCGTCGCAGCGGCCGGAGGAGCAATGTTCCATCCGTCGACCGAAGCCGGTCGAGGTCGTCGAGGGACAGGATCTCGTAACCCGGGTCGTTCACCGCGCGCGCAGCTCCGCGAGCACGACGGGATCGATCCGGTCGACGCCGTCGACGCGCTCCTCGAGATTCTCCGTGCCCGCCCAGTCGCCGAACGCCTGGTCCAGGTCGCCGTCGTAGCCCAGGGCGTGCAGGCGCTCGACGAGCTCAGTGCGCAACGAGTCGTCGACCTCGACCCAGTCGGCTTTCGGCGCGCGGCCGAAGAGGAGCGAGTGCAGGTCGTGCAGCCGCGCAAGCTCCGTGACGGGCTCGACGTGGTCGTCCACCCGCAGGTCGACGAGGACGTCGCTCAGGCCCGCATAGCCGCCGTCGCGTTCGACCACGAGGAGCGCGGCCGACTGCTGGCCGCGCCGGTCACCTCCCGCGTTCTGAGCGGCCGCGAGGCAGGCGAGCAAGCGGACAGGGAGCGGCTCTCCTTCCGTCGAGACGAAGGTCGTCGCAAGCGCTCCGACCGTCTCTTCCCCCACGAGGATGTTTCCCTGCGCGGCGAAGCCAGGCCCTGTCTGCCCGCCCGCCCAGCTCATGCACTTGCGGCCGGTGAAGCTCGCGCTGTCGCCGCGTCCATCGACGACGCCGAGCTGGCGGTGGTCGCGATTCGCGTCGGCGGCCGTCAGCCGCTCGACCACGTCGTGCGCGCTCAGCCCTTCGCGCAGCAGCGCGAGACCGTCCGGGCCGTAGCGCGCGTTCGCGTACGCCTGCGTGGCGACGGCGCCGACGCCGGGCTCTGCCCAAGGGACGACCGAGCCGACGGCGAGGAACTTCGACTGGGTCGCGACCCCCCACTGGCCGGCTGCAAGGTCGCAGGCCACGATCGAGTAGGTCGCGACCAGCGGCTCAGCCATAGGTCAGCTCGGTGAGATCGAGCTCGAGCAAGGCGGGATCGGTGACGAGCGCACAGGCGACCTCGGGTCGCGCAAGCGCCGTCTTGATCTCCTCCGCAGTGCTCGCCCTGATCACGACGGGCCGGCCTTGTTCATGCGCAGCCCGGAGCGCCTCGACCTCGACCGTTCCGAGGACGAGCGCATCGTCGAGGTCGAGCTCGCCCTCGAGCGCGATCTCCGGAACGCGCCGTCCAGTTGCTCCGAACCAGCGCTCTCTCACAACTCGACCGTGTCTCCGGGCTCGATTCGGTCGACCTG
>DATBBH010000193.1:0-11043 GCA_036271075.1 Gaiellaceae bacterium
TCCGGGGGGCGAAGTGCGATCACGCGGGCGGTAGCATCGGTCGTGTGAGCACGGACGGGCGCCCCCCGCGCATCGAGGTTCCGCGCTGGATCCAGCTCGTCGGCCTGCCGATACTGCTGGTGCTCCTGTGGCTGATTGCGAGCGCGTCCGGTCACGTCGTCTTCCTGTTTCTGATCGCTGCCCTGGTCGCGCTCCTCCTTGACCCGCTCGTTCGGGGCCTCCAGCGGGCCCGCCTGCCGCGCGGCGCGTCGGTGGCCCTCGTGTACTTGACCTTCACGGCTGCGCTGGTGTTCGTCATCTTCGCGGTGGCGACCGCCGTCGTCGGACAGACGAAGACGGCGGCCAACAGGTTCAACAGCTACTTCACAGATCGTCACGGCACCGCCGGACAGACGTCCGCCGATCGAGACGTCGATCGGCTCCAGCTCTGGCTGGACACGCATCACCTCAAGTCGGTGCAGATTCAGAAGCGCGGCCACAAGCTCGTACGTCAGATCGAGCAGCGCGACGTCGGCAAGTACACCCACAAGATCGTCAACTTCGTCGAAGGCGCCGCGATCTCGATCGGCAAGACGCTCTTCTCTCTGGTGCTGCTGATCGTCGTGTCGGTGTACATGCTGCTCGACATGGAGCGCTTCGGCCGCGCGATCGACCGGCGCTATCCGCCGCGACCAGGTGAACTGTCGCTGCTGCGCAGCATGGAGCACGCGCTTGCGTCGTACGTTCGCGGCCAGTTGCTGCTGTCACTGATCATCGGCGCGAGCGCAGGGTTCGGATTATGGGTGCTCGCGGCGCTCGGTCTCTTGCCGCATGCGCAGCAATACGCATTGCTCTTCGGCGCGATCGTCGCCGTCACCGAGGTGATCCCGTATCTCGGCCCTTGGCTCGGTGCGATCCCGCCGCTCGTGTACGCGCTCGTCGTCCATCCGATCTCGGCGCTCTGGGTTGCGCTGCTCTTCCTCGGCATCCACCAGATCGAAGGGCACGTCGTCGTGCCGAACGTGATGGGCAACGCGCTGCGGCTGCACCCGCTGCTCGTGATCTTCGGCCTCGCGGCCGGCGCCGAGGTGTACGGGCTGGTTGGAGCGCTGATGGCGCTGCCGCTCCTCGCCGTCGCGCGTGCGATCTGGGAGTTCTTCGCCGACCGCATCAAATTCGAGCCCTGGTCGGGGAGTGACGTCCCAGTCGAAGTCGAACTGGTCGAGACGCGTACCCTTCGGCCGTGAGCGCGTTCCCTGTCACTCGCCTGCGCCGTCTGCGCCGAACCGGGCAACTGCGCGACCTGGTCCGCGAGACCTCGCTCTCTGTCAACGATCTGGTGATGCCACTCTTCGTCGCGCCGGAGGCCCTGCCCAACGAGCGCCTCCCGGGTCTTGCCCGCCACACCGTCGACTCAGTCGTGCGCGAGTGCGACGAGCTTGTCGAACTCGGCATCAAGTCGGTGATCGTCTTCGGGCTCCCTGACGAGAAGGACGACGAAGGGTCCGGTGCGTGGATCGAGGACGGTGTCGTGCAACGGACGTTACGCGCACTGCGGCCGCGGTTCCCCGAGCTGCTGCTGCTCACCGACGTCTGCTTGTGCGAGTACACGAGTCACGGTCATTGCGGCGTGATCGGCGCCGACGACGAGGTCGACAACGACGCGTCGCTCGAGCTGATCGCGCGCACGGCGGTCTCGCACGTCGAAGCGGGTGCGGACGCTGTGTGCCCGAGCGACATGATGGACGGCCGCGTCGGTGCGATCCGGGAACTGTTGCCTCAGACGCCGATCATCGCCTACTCGGCCAAGTACGCGTCTGCGTTCTACGGACCGTTTCGCGAGGTTGCGGACTCGGCGCCGTCGTTCGGCGATCGTCGCGGCTACCAGATGGATCCCGGCAATGTGCGGGAGGCTCTCCGCGAATGCGAACAGGATGTGGCCGAGGGAGCTGACATGTTGATGGTCAAGCCTGCGCTTCCGTATCTCGACGTGCTGCGTGCCGTGCGTGACCGTTTCGACCTGCCGCTCGCCGCGTACAACGTGTCGGGCGAATACGCGATGATCAAGGCGGCCGCTGCGGCCGGTGACCTCGACGAACGCGCGGCCGCAGTCGAGTCGCTGACGGCGATCCGACGGGCGGGTGCCGACGTGGTGCTCACGTACTGGGCCAAAGAGTTCGCTTTGTGGCGATCGTAAGGTCCGAGCTGTGGCACCGCGCGCGGCAGGTGATCCCGGGTGGGGTCAACTCGCCGGTGCGCGCAATGCGCGCCGTGGGGCTCGACGAGCCGTTCTTCGTCGAGCGCGGCGACGGTGCGTTCATCGAGACCGCTGACGGGCGAAGGCTGCTCGACTGGGTGCAGTCGTGGGGACCGCTGATCTTCGGTCATGCCGACCTCGAGACGATCGAGGCGGTGCGCGAGGCGGCGCTCGCCGGGACGAGCTTCGGCGCTCCCACCGAGGGTGAGGTCGAGCTCGCTGCCGAGATCATCGCTGCAGTGCCGTCGGTCGAGCGTGTCCGGCTCGTGTCGTCGGGCACGGAGGCGGCGATGTCCGCGGTGCGGCTCGCACGCGGCTTCACGCATCGTGACCGCGTGATCAAGTTTGCCGGCTGTTACCACGGCCACTCCGACCAGTTCCTGGCCGACGCCGGCTCTGGGTTGGCAACGCTCGGCATCCCGGCGTCGCCGGGCGTGCCGAGCGGCGTCACGGCAGACACGATCGTCTGCGAGTACAACGACGTGGACGGCGTTGCCGCCGCGGTCGAGCGCTTCGGTGAAGGTCTCGCCGCGATCATCGTCGAACCGATCGCCGGCAACATGGGCTGCGTTCCCCCGCTCGCCGGCTTTCTCGAGGCGCTGCGGCTGCTGTGCGACGCAACAGGGGCGCTGCTCGTCTTCGACGAGGTGATCAGCGGCTTTCGCGTCGCACGAGGCGGCGCGCAGGAGCGCCTCGGAGTCACGCCGGATCTGACGGTGCTCGGGAAGATCGTCGGCGGCGGCCTGCCGCTCGCTGCGTTCGGTGGTCGCGCCGAAGTGATGGAGCAACTGGCCCCCGGTGGCGCTGTCTACCAGGCGGGGACGCTGAGCGGAAACCCGCTCGCGACCGCCGCCGGCCTCGCGGTGTTGCGGCGGCTCCGCGATCCGCAGGTCTACGACGAGCTCGAGCGCGGTGCCGTACGTCTCGCCGCGGGGCTCGAGCCGTTCGGCCGCGTGCAGGGCATTGGGGCGATGCTCACGCTCTTCCCAGGTCGCGTCGAGCCTGTCGAGCGCTTCACCGAGCTCGACCGAGAACGCTACGGCGAGCTGTTCCGCGGTCTGCTCGATCGTGGCATCTACGTCGCACCGAGCCAATACGAGTGCTTGTTCCCTTCGCTTGCGCACGGCGACGTGGAGATCGATCGGACGATCGAGGCGGTGGCCGATGTCCTCGGTGGCTGACGCGATCGTCGCCGGCGCACGAGCCGAGAGCGACGTTTGGGCGGCCGCACTCGCCGGAACGCCCGCCTGGACGCCGGTGTTCTCGCCGCTTGCTCCCGCGCACTTTGCGCTTGGGCTCGAAACGGTGTACGAGGCCTACCTGGTGCATTACGGCGAGCCCCGTCTCTTTGCACCGCCGGATGCCGACGAGGCGATCCTGTTGGGCGACTATCTCTATGCGCACGGCCTTGTTCGGGTCGCCGAGGTGGGGGGTGTCCCGGCGGTCTCAGTGCTTGCAGACCTGATCGCCCGGTGCGCCGCTTTGCGCGCTGACGGCGCGGAGGGCGACGGCGACGCCTGGGTCGACGCGGCGCGGGCCCTCGGCGGTTCGCCGACGGCCGACGAGGTCGCAAACGCGCTGGCACTCCACTTCGCTAGAGTCGCCGCATGATCTTCGATGCGGCGAGCGAGGGCACGCACGTCATCCTCGGGATGCTCATCGTCGGCCTCATCTTCCTCGGCGTGATCCTGCTCGGCGAGCTGATCCACTGGGCCGGCCACCGCCGGGCCGAGCGCCGCCGCGCCCGGCCTCCCGCGTATTAGCTCTAGTCAGCCGATCGCTTCGACGAGGTCGTGCCGAACGCGTTCGAGCTCGCGCGTGTGAGCGTCGAGCTCGGCGTGGGTCGCCCCGCGCCGCGCAAGGAGCTCTCGGACGAGCACGAGCCCGCGCGCTTGCAAGAGCAGATCGTCGATGCGGTGGTCGAGCACGGCAGCGTCGTGGCCGACGGAGCTGGTGATGGTCATGGTCATGCTGCCTCCTTCAGAGCCGGCAATGCATCCGGCACCTCGTCGACGACGTCGTGTGTGTGAGCGCGCATCGTCGGGGTGAGCAGCGCGGCGACCAGTGCAAGCGCCGTCAGGACTCCGAATGCGACGCGGTACCCATGTGTCGTTGCGGCGGCAGCCGAGATGCTCGCCGACGGCTGCCCTGCGTAGGTGGTCGCGATCGTCGTGATCGCGGCGAGCCCGATCGCCCCGCCGATCTGACGGCTCGTGTTGACGAGACCGGATGCGATTCCCGCGTTCGCCGGCTGGACTCCCGCGAGAGCGGCGATCGTCACCGCGACGAACGAGACGGCAATCCCGATGCCGACGAGGATGAACGACGGCAGCAGGTCGGTGAGATAACTGCCGTGCACCGGCAGGCGCACCAACAGGGCCTGTGCCGCTCCCATCGACAGGAGGCCGGCGGCGAGCACGCGGCGGGCTCCGAAGAGGGTGACCAGCCGCTGTGCGACGTTCGACATCACGGCGACGGTGACGGCGATCGCCGAGAACGCGACTCCCGTCTCGGCGGCCGAGTAGTGGAGCACCTGCTGCAGATAGAGCGTGAGCAGGAAGAACTGCGAGAACGCGATCGAAGCGATGATGCACGTGATCACGTTCGCGACGCCCAGCGTGTTCCCGCGAAACGCCTGGAACGGCAGCAGCGGCGATGTTGCGGCTCGCTCGATCGCGACGAACGCGGCGGCCAGCACCCCCGCTGCGACGAGCAGGGTGACGGTCGTGGGAGTTCCCCAGCCCTCCTGTGTGGCACGCGTCAGCGCGTAGACGAGGAGCATCAGAGCTGCGGTGATCGTTGTCGCACCCGCCACGTCGAAGTGACGCGTTGCGAGCCCACCCTTGGCTTCGGCGATGAAGCGGGGGATGAGCACCAGGAGCGCCGCGCCGACCGGAAGGTTGATGTAGAAGATCCAGGGCCAGCTCAGGTACGAGGTCAGGACACCGCCGAGCAGCACGCCGACTGCCGCACCACTCCCGGATGCGGCGCCCCAGATACCGAGGGCGAGGTTGCGCTCACGTCCTTCGCGATAGGCCACCATCAGCAGTGAAAGACCTGCGGGCGCGAAGAGCGCGCCGCCTGCGCCCTGCAGTGCGCGGAAGACCACCAGCGAGGTCGCGGACCAGGCGAGGCCGCTCAGCACGGAGCTGAAGGTGAAGAGGGCGATGCCGGTCAGGAAGATGCGCCGCCGGCCGAGCACGTCTGCGAGCCGGCCACCGAGGAGCAGGAACCCCCCGAACGTGATCGCGTAGGCGGTGATCACCCACTGGAGGCTGGCCTGCGAGAAATCGAGGCTGGACTTGATCGAGGCGAGCGCAACGTTCACGATCGACAGGTCGAGGACGACCATGAACTGCGCAGTGACGATCAGAGCAAGAGCCGCCCACTGGTTTGCGGAGGGGCGCCGAGCAATTGAGGAACTGTTCATCTATCTCCCTTCAATATCGTGGAGATATGCAACGATACCACAACACCACGCTATGGCGAGCTACACTTAACAGTCGATGGAAGCTCCTGTTACCAACCCCGTTGTCAAGCTCGGTGTGAGACCGCCGCGCGAACTGCTGGGCAGCACCTCATTCCTGCTCAAACGGCTCGGCTGGACGATCAAGGACCGTGCGAGCGAGGCCTATGAGGCGGCCGGTGCGAGCCCCTACCACTATTCGGTGCTCGCGCTCCTCGATGAGGGCGCCTGCAGCGCGCAGGCGACGATCGCCGATGCGCTCGGTTACGACCGCAGCTGGTTCGTCGGCCTGCTCGACGAGCTGGAGGAGGCCGGGCTCGTCGAGCGCAAGCGCGATCCGATCGATCGCCGCCGGCACCTGGTCAGCCTGAAGCCGGCCGGCAAGAAGCGGCTCGCCGAGCTCCGTGCGATCTCGCAGCAGGTCGAGGACGAGTTCTTCGCACCGCTCGACCCGAAGGAGCGCAAGCAGCTCCACGCGCTCCTGCTCGAGCTCGCAGCGCATCACGACCCGCGCTACGCAGCCGGCAACGACAACTAACTAGACTCGCCGCGTGGTCAAAGACCTGCGCGAGTGGATCGCGCTCCTCGAGCGCGAAGGGGAGCTCGTTCGCGTTGCCGCCGAGGTCGACCCGAAGCTCGAGGTGACGGAGATCGTCGACCGCATCGTGCGGGCGGGCGGCCCGGCGCTCCTCTTCGAGCGGCCAAGGGGCAGTGCGATCCCGCTCCTGATCAATCAGTTCGGCACGGAGCGCCGCATGTGCCTCGCGTTCGGCGTCGAGTCGCTCGACGACATCGCCGCCAAGCTGTCGGAGATTCTCGAGCTGCAGCCGCCGGAGGGGCTCGCCGCGAAGGTGCGCGGCCTGAAGACACTGAAGTCGATCGCCGACTCGCGACCGAAGGTCGTCAAGCGCGGCTCGTGCCAGGAGGTCGTCCTCCGAGGCGACGAGGTCGATCTCGGGAGGTTGCCGGTGCAGACCTGCTGGCCCGGCGACGCGGGGCCGTTCATCACGCTCCCGGCCGTGATCACGCGCGATCCGCGCACCGGCCAGCGCAACGTCGGCATGTATCGAATGCAGGTGCTCGGGCCGCGCTCGACCGCGATGCACTGGCAGATCCACAAGGACGGGCGAGCCGACTACCTCTTCACCGAAGGACGGATGGAGGTCGCGGTCGCGCTGGGGCTCGACCCGGTCACCGCCTACTCCGCGAGTGCGCCGCTCCCGAAGCACATCGACGAGCTGATGGTCGCGGGGTTCCTGCGTGGCGAGCCGGTCGAGGTCGTCCAAGGGGTGACCGTCGACCTCGAGGTGCCCGCCGACGCCGAGATCGTGCTCGAGGGCTACATCGACAAGGGCGATCTCACGGCCGAAGGGCCGTTCGGCGATCACACCGGCTTCTATACGCCGACCGAGCAGTTTCCCGTTTTCAATGTCACCGCGATCACGATGCGCAACGACGCGATCTATCCGTCGATCGTCGTCGGGAAGCCGCCCCAGGAGGACGCGTGGCTCGGGAAGGCGACGGAGCGGATCTTCCTGCCCGCGGTGAGGATGACATTGCCGGAGATCGTCGACTACGACCTGCCCGTCGCGGGCGCGTTCCACAACCTCGTGATCGTGTCGATCAAGAAGGCGTTTCCCGGACACGCTCGCAAGGTGATGCACGCGATCTGGGGGCTCGGGATGCTCAGCCTGACGAAGGGCATCGTGGTCGTCGACGAGCACGTCGACGTGCACGACTACGAGCAGGTGATGTTCTACGTCGGCGCCAACGTCGATCCGAAGCGCGACGTCGTGATCACCGAAGGCCCGCTCGACCACCTCGACCATGCGCCGACCCTCCAGTTCATCGGCGGCAAGCTCGGGATCGACGCCACTGCCAAGGGCCCGCTCGAAGGTACGCGGGAGTGGCCGCCCGAGATCGAGATGTCGGACGAGGTGCGCGACCTGGTCGACCGCCGGTGGGACGAGTATGGGATAGGTAGGGTTCCCCCGGCATCGAACGGCAGAATCCGTCAGAGTTCGCGCCGCCTGTTACGACGTTGACCAGACGTGGCCCACACCGCTTGAATCTCACCTAGCCCCTGTGCAGCCGCACGACGAACACCCGCACGTCCCGGGCCCGAGCGTCTGGCCCGTCGGCTTCGCCGTCGGCGTGGTCGTGCTGCTCATCGGCCTGATCGTCTCGTGGTACATCGCAGGCCTCGGCGCGGTGATCGCGCTTGCCTTCGGCTTCCTCTGGGTGCGCGACCTGACCCGCGGGACGGAGCTCGCGCATGCCCCTGAGGTCGCCCCGGAGAGCGGGACCGCAGAGGTCGCGCCCGCCGCCCAGACGCTACCCGCAGAGGCTCCGGCCGAGCGCTACCCCCGCTCCAGGTTCCTCGAGGCCTCGACGATCGGCCTCGGCGTCGTGATCGGCGGCCTCGTGACGGCGCCCGCGCTGGGCTTCATGGTTGCCCCGGCGTTCCTCAAGCAAGGCGCGAAGGATCACGACATCGGGCCGCTGACGGATTTCCCCGAGGGGAAGTTCGTGATCGCGACCTGGATGTCGGACAAGACCCAAGGCGTGGTCTCGCGTCGCACGGCGTTCGTCCGCTACAACGGCTTGCTCGGGCGGCAGCCGAGCTACACGATCATCTCGAACCACTGCGCGCACCTCGGGTGCCCGGTCCAGCCCAACGGGCCGCTCGACAGCAAGAACACGAAGCAGCTCGCCGACGTGACGCTGATCCCGACGGTCTCGATCGCCGGCTTCGGCTGTCCGTGCCACGGCGGCCAGTACGACACCGAGGGCAACCGCGTCGCGGGGCCGCCGGTGCGCGCGCTCGACCGCTACGCGTTCTCGATTCGCAACGGCCACCTCTTCGTCGGCGTCCCGTTCGCGGTCGCGAAGGTCGAGGGCACCGGCGCGTCGGCGAGGATCCACAAGCAGGCGTTCTCGTACCCCGGCGAGCCCGTCGCCGGGCTCGAGTCCTGGCTCTATCCGATCCAGCCGCCGCACTGATGGCAGTCAAGGAGACCATCCTGTACCCCCTCGACTGGCTCGAGGAGCGCTCCGGCCTCGTCGGCGGCACCAAGTACTTCCTCTTCCGGAAGGTCCCCGGCGACACCAACTGGTTCCAGACGCTCGGCGCCGCGACGCTGACGGCGTTCCTCGTGCAGGCGGTGACCGGGGTCATCCTCGCGATGTACTACAAGCCCGACCCGAACGAGGCGTACAGCTCGATCCAGCACATCACGAACGACATCTGGGCCGGCTGGCTCGTGCGCGGCATGCATCGCTGGGGCGCCTCCGTGTTCATCATCCTCATGTTCATGCACATGGGTCGCGTGTTCCTGTTCGGGGCTTACAAATACCCGCGCGAACTGAACTGGATCATCGGCGTCCTGCTGCTCGTCTCGGGCCTCGCCGAGGGCTTCACCGGCTACCTGCTGCCGTGGGACCAGACTGCGTACTGGGCGACGATCGTCGGCATCAACATCAACGGCACCGGACCGATCATCGGACCGTTCCTCGCGCAGTTCCTGCAAGGCGGCACGTACATCAACGGCGATACGCTGTCGCGCTTCTACGCGATCCACATGCTGCTGATCCCCGGTGCGATCTTCGCGCTCATCGGGTTGCACCTGTATCTCGTCGTCCGACTCGGCGTCACCTCGCCGCCGTGGTCGAAGGAGGCCGCCGGCAAGGGCCCGATGACGAACGGGAAGGTCACGACCGGCCGTCGCGGCCTGACCCGCTTCGGGCCGAGAGGGAAGCGCTAATGGCCTCGGACCGCATCGTTGAGCGCCGGCGCATCTACCAGCAGTACAAGGCGGACGTCAAGGAACGTGGCAAGCCGTTCTTCCCGTACGCGATGTTCGAGGACACGGTCATGTCGCTCGTCGTCGTCGTGGTCATCATCGGGCTGGCGGTGGTCTGGAAGTACTCGACCCCGGGCAACCACACCGGCACCGAAGCCGGCTGGCTCGGCAAGCTGCTCGACGCGCCGGCCGACCCCGGCACGATCAACTTCGTCCCGCGACCCGATTGGTACTTCTACTTCCTCTTCTACCTGCTGCGGGTCTTCAAATGGCCACCGTCGGTCATCCTCGGGACGATCGGCATCCCGACGCTTGCTCTCGTGCTGCTGATCGCGATCCCGTTCATCGACATTCGCACCGAGCGTCGGCTTTCTCGCCGTCCGGTCGCGATCATCGCTTCGATCCTCGTCGTCCTCTCGATGGGCGTCCTCACCTACAAGGGCGCGACCGCGAAGGAGGCGCTCGGCACGGAGCTGGTCGCGAAGATCCCGTCGTGGGCCAAGTCCGAGGGGTTCGTCGGCAACGCGCTTGCACTCAAGGGTGCCAAGCTCTTCGCGGTCTCCGGCTGCCTGAACTGCCACACCTACAACGGCATCGGCGGCACGTTCCCGGGTGCGCCGAACCTGACCGCGGAGGGCTTGAAGAACAAGGGGATCGCGTTCCAGATCGCACATCTCAAGTGCCCAGCCTGCGTGAACCCCGGCTCACCGATGCCGTCGTTCCAGGGGCTCGGCGAGCAAAACCTGAGGGCGCTCGCGACGTTCCTCGAGGCCTCCAAGGGCCCCAAGCGGTAGTCGGCACGTAACCTCTGCCGTATGCGCGTGTTCCTCGGTGTCACCGGCGCTTCCGGCGCGCCGTATGCGCGGCGGCTGCTGCAGGCGCTCGCCGCGGCCGACTGCGAGGTCGGCGTCTCGGTCTCCGGGGCCGCGATCGAAGTGCTCGCCACCGAGCTGTACGGCGACGCGCGCCTGTCGCGCGACGAGACACTCGCCCGCTTCACCGAAGGCACGGGGGCCAACGTCACCGTGTTCGAGCCGAACGACTGGAAGGCGCCGTACGCGTCGGGGTCGGCGAAGGTCGACGCGTACGTGATCTGCCCATGCTCGATGGGCACCCTCGGAACGATCGCGTCCGGTGCGATGCAGAACCTGATCCACCGCGCAGCTTCCGTCGCACTCAAGGAGGAGCGCAAACTCGTCCTCTGCCCGCGGGAGACGCCGCTATCGGCGATCCACCTCGAGAACATGCTCACACTGCGACGCGCGGGAGCGACCATCCTCTTCCTCGCGCCTGGCTTCTACCACGGAGCCGAGACGGTTGACGACCTCGTCGATTTCGTCGTCGGCCGCACACTCGATCAGCTCGGTCTCGACAACGCCCTCATCCCGCGCTGGGGTCAGCCGTGACCTTGGCGCCTGACGCGGTCCGCACGATGTTCGACCGGATCGCACCGGTCTACGACGTGATGAACCGCGTCATGACCGTGGGGCTCGACGTGCGCTGGCGCCGTCTCGCGGCCGAGTCGGTCGTGCGCAGGG
>DATBBH010000194.1:0-4982 GCA_036271075.1 Gaiellaceae bacterium
CCTGCCCTTCGGCCCGAAGCGCTTTGGCCCCATCTGGTCGGTCCCGATGCACGGGGCGATCGCGAGCACGCCGCGGTTGATCGCTTCCTGCACGACCGGTGCCGCGAAGTCGACGTCGCACGTGGTGAAGATGACGTTCGCGCCCGCGCCGAGCAGTTTCAGCGCACAGGCCTTGGCGATCGCAGGCTTGTTGCCCTGCGTGTCGCACGTCTGGATCTGCAACGGACGACCACCGACGCCGCCCCTTGCGTTGACCTGCTTGACGCGCAGCTGAGCCGCAGCCAAGGCCGGGTTGTCGAACGGCGCCATGGCGCCCTTGCTGTCGAACGCCCAACCGATGATGATCGGGCTGGCCTTCGACGACGTCGTGCGCGCCGCCGCTGTCGCCGCGAGCGCGACAACCGCGAACGCGACGACGACCAGAATGAGCCCCGCGCGGGAACCCAGTCTCTTCATGTTGACTCCTTCACTGTCAGGGGGGTCAGGGACCAACACTGTTCGAATGCCGCACGTGCGCGCGCAATCGTCTCTGCCGGCGGAGCGGCCCAGAACGAATCCGGGTAGGCGGCGCCGAACGTGCCGTCGTCGGAGAAGATCTCGATGTCGTAGAGACCATCCCAGCCCGCCTCGTCGAGCGCGCGCAAGATGCTCGGCACGCCGGCGATGCCGTCGCCGGGCAGCACGCGGTCGGCCCACCCGCGAGTCGGATCGCGCACGTCGGACACGTGCACTCCCGTGAAGCGGTGCACCTCGCTCGCGATGTCTTCGAACAGGGTGGGCGTGTTCCAGAGGTGCCAGACGTCGAACTGGATCCCGACCGCGGTGGGATTGCCTGCGTCACCGAGTAGCTCGATCGCCTCGGGGATCGAAGACGCGATCGTCCAGCGCTCACCGCTGTCGCGTTGATACGGCTCGAGCCCGATCCGGAGACCATGACGCTCCGCTTCCGCACCGATCGTCGCGAGCCCGTCGGCGACGATGGCGCGCGCCTCGTCGGGCTCGCGGCCTTCGGCGGTGCCGGTCAGGAGCACGAGGCCAGATGGGTGAAAGGGCGCCAACCGCTCGATCGAGCGGCAATAGGCGTCGATGCGCTCAGCGGGATCCTCGGGCCCCTCGAGGTTCGGGAGCGGCAGGATCGAAGGAATCGCCGGGATGGCCGCCGCCGATTCGAGCCCACTCGCCTCCAGCAGCTCGAGCGCCTCGGCGTCGCCCCCGTCGGCGAGCTTCAGCTCCCAGACGCCGATCCCGTCGAGGCCGGCGGCTGCGTACGAGCGCACGTCGTCCGCGAAGCCGGCGTTCAGAGTCGTGATCTGCGAGACGGAGAGGCGCGGCTCCACTCCGGCGATCTTCTCACGGCGTTTGACATCTGATCAAGGGTTGTGGGAGCGTCCTTGTGAAATGCCGCCGATTGGAGAGGCAGAGCCCCGCGCGCCGATGCGCCACCGGACGATGGCGGAGTACGCACTCGAGCAGCTGCGCGAGGCGATCATCCTCGGCGAGCTGCCCGCCGGCACGCCGCTGCGGCTGGATGAATTGGCCCGTTCACTGGGGATGAGCATCTCGCCCATCCGTGAAGCGGTCCGTCAACTGGAGGCGTTGGGACTCGCGAAGCACGTGCCTCACCAGGGCGCGCGGGTGCTCGATTTCGACGTCGACGAGCTGCGTGATCTCTTCCAGGTGCGCCTCGCGCTCGAGTCGCTGGCGGTGCGGCGCGCGGCGGAGCGGTTCACGGCTGCCGACGTCGTCACCGCCCAGAGGCACCTCGAGCGGTTCGACGAGATGCGCGGAGCCGGCGACGTCCGCGAGACGATGCGCGCCCATACCGATTTTCACTTCACGCTGTACGAGGCCTCGCAGACCCCCTGGCTCGTCTCTCTGATCCGGCCCGCGTGGGACCGCTCGGAACGGTTCCGTCCGGCGCTGCTCGCCTCCGCGGGCGAACCGCAGGACCTCCATCGCGCGCTGGACGAGCGGCTGCTGACGGCCTGCTCGGTGCACGATCCCCAGGCCGCCGGCAATGCGTTGTTCGAGCATCTCGAGCTCGCGAGCGTGTTCTTCAAGACGGAGCTGGGCGGCCAGGGCATCTTCGACGCGCGGTGAATGTCGTCGCATACGACCCCGAGTGGCCGGCGCAATTCGAGGCGGAGCGCTTGGTGCTCGAGCGGGTGCTCGCCCGCTGGCTTTCGGAGGGCGTGCATCACATCGGATCGACGGCGGTGCCGGGGCTCGCCGCGAAGCCGATCATCGACATGATCGCCGGCGTCCACTCGCTCGAAGAATCGCGGGCGGCCTTTCCGGCACTGGCAGAGCTCGGCTACGCCTATCGCGTCCATCGGCCCGAGGCGCACAGCTTCCACAGGGCCGAGCAGTTCCACCTGCACCTGACCGAGCCGGGCAGTGACCTTTGGCGCGAGCGGTTTGCCTTCCGCGACGCGTTGCGCGGCGACACAGAGTTGCGGCGCGAGTATGCCGAATGGAAGTTGGCGCATCTGGGCGAGAACGGCTACACCGCGAGCAAGCGTCCGCTCGTGTTCCGAGTCCTCGCCGAACAGGGGATCGACCTGAAGCCCGACGCCCAGCGCCTCAGCAGATGACACCGACGCCGCCGATTCCGAACGACGGCGTGGTGCGGATCTTCCGCGGCAAGGGCGGGCGCGGCGGCAAAGCGGTCAGCGTCGTGCGCGGCCTGCCGAGGCGGGACCTGGCGGCGGTTGCCAAGGATCTGAAGAAGCACTGCGGGTCAGGCGGAACTGTGAAGGACGGCGCGGTCGAGATCCAGGGCGACCAGCGCGAGAAGATCGCCGAGCGGCTGACCGCGCAGGGGTACGTCGTCAAGATCGCCGGGGGTTAGCTGATTTCCAACGTGCATCATGAAGGCGTGCCTGCGGAACTGCGTGTCCTCGCCGTCGATGTCGGCGGCTCGCACGTCAAGCTGCTCGTCCAGGGCGAGCCGGAGCCACGCAAGTTCGACTCCGGGCCCAAGTTGACGCCGCAACAGATGGTCGACGGGACAGTCGCGGCGGCGGCGGGCTGGGCTTGGGACGTCGTCAGCGTGGGTGTCCCGATGCCGGTCCGCGGCAGCAAGCCAATCTTGGAACCGGCCAACCTCGGCCGGGGCTGGGTGGGTTTCGACTTCGAGCGGGCGTTCGGCCACCCGACGAAGGTGGTGAACGACGCGGTGATGCAGGCGCTGGGAAGCTATGAGGGCGGTCGCATGCTCTTCCTCGGCCTGGGCACCGGTCTCGGCTCCGCCCTGATCATCGACGGCGCGATCGAGCCGCTCGAGCTCGCACACCTGCCGTTTCGCAAGGGAACGTTCGAGGACTACGTCGGCGAGCGCTCGCTTGAACAGCGCGGCAAGAAGAAATGGCGGAAGCTCGTGTTCGAGGTCGTCGATCAGCTCGCCAGGGCAATGCAGCCCGATTACGTCGTGATCGGCGGCGGCGCCGTCACCGAGCTCGACGAACTGCCCCCGAACGCAAGGCGGGGCCACAACGAGCTCGCCTTCCTGGGCGGTTTCCGGCTCTGGGATCCCGCCTGGACGCCGAACACGGTTGCGGGCGGGGAGCTCTCGAACCGCTGACTCACGCGGGCCGCGGCCTGGTGAAGCGGGCTGCTACGCCTCTCACCCAGGTCGGCATCAGAAGTTGCTCCGCGACGAGCGTTCCCGAGCCACCACCGAGCCCCGGGCCGGGATGCGTCGAGGCCCCGACCAGCCACACGTTCTCGACCGGCGTCTTGTGCTGTGGGCGCCAGAGGAAATTCTGATCGAGCGTCAGCGAGCCGCCGTAGGGGTCGCCGTGTACCAGGTTCACGTTCGCTTCCGCCAGGTCTGCAGGTGACAGGCACGTGCGCGTGATCACCGACCCGTCCAGGTTCGAGATGTGCTGCGCGAGACGCGCCTGGATGCGGTCGGCGTAGCGCTCGCGCAGCTCGTCCGTCCACGTGCCGTCGCCGACGTCGAGCTCTCCGGCGGCGTCGCCCTTGATTCGCCACGGCAGCTCCTGCAGCTGGATCCACAGCAGGCCCTTGCCTTCCGGCGCGCGCGACTCGTCCATCGTCAGCGGCTGGCCGACGACGACCGTCGCCTCCGCGGGCAGCAACCCCCGCTCCGCCTCGTTCACCGCACGCGAGACTCCGTCGAGCCCCGGGGTCAGATGGACGATCGCCGTCCGGCCGAGTCGATCGTCGCCCTTCCACACCGGCGGCTCGCTCAGCGCGAAGTGGATTTGCATCTCCGAGCGCCCGTAGCGGAACTTCTCGGCCTTGTGTGCCAGCCCGTCGAGCAGCTCCGTGTACAGCTGCGTCGGCGTCACGTTGCAGACCACCGCGCGTTCCGCAGTCAGCTTGCGACCATCTGCGGTGCGCACGCCGCCGCTCGATACCCGCTCGACGTGGACGCCCGTCTCGCACGTGCCGCCCTGCTCGCGGATGTACGACACCAGGGCGTCCGCGAGCTTTGCGCCGCCGCCGCGCGGGATCGGCATCCCACCCTCCTGCACCGCCACCGCGATCACCTGCGCCATGTAGCCCGAGCCCGCCGCGTCCGGCCCGAGGCCCGTGTGCAGCACCCACGGCGCGAGCACGCCATGCGCTCTCGAGGACGCGAACGTCCCCTCGAGCCAGTCGCGCGCGGAGATCAACAGCTGCGCGGTGAAGTCGCGCGCGCCGGCGGGCCCAAATCGACGCATCGCCTTCGCGGCGAGCCCCGCGCCGTGCCGCGACCACAGCTCCGTGCCGAGGATGCCGAAGGCGAGATCCGCATGCGGGAAGAACGAGGCCAGCATTCCCGGCCACTCCGCGCCGAGCTCTGCCGCATTGCCGTCGGCCGGGCGGAGCAAGAAGCCACTCTCGCCGTCCGGGAACGCCGTTGCGGTCGGAAAGTCGGTGTTCAGGTACTCGAGGCCGTGCCGCACGAGGTCGTCGCCAAGCTGTGCGTGCGCCGGACCACCGACCCAGAGCGGATGCCACGCGCTGAACAC
>DATBBH010000195.1:0-27136 GCA_036271075.1 Gaiellaceae bacterium
CCGTTTTCTGACGCTCTACTGGTTCCAGCGCGCCGAGTCGATCGGTGCGCCGCGGCTCGGTTTTGCCGTGCCGAAGGCCGTCGGGAACGCCGTTGTCCGTAACCGGATCAAACGCCAGCTGCGCGACATCGTGCGTGGCCGTCTCGAGACGGTGCCGATGACGAACGACTACGTCCTCGTTGTCCGCAAGGGCCTACCTGAGGCCGCCGAGGCGAACGGGCACGAGTGGCTGGCCGCCCGCGTCGATGAGGTACTCGGAAAGGCGGCCGCATGACGGGCGTAATCCGCACCGTTGCGATCCTGCCGATTCGCCTCTACCAGAAGCTGGTCTCCCCCTTCGTCCCGGCGAACACGTGCAAGTACCACCCGAGCTGCTCCGAGTACGCGGCACTCGCGATTCGCAAGCATGGTGTTCTGCGCGGCGTGCCCCTCGCGGCGTGGCGTCTCCTGCGCTGCAACCCGTGGTCGCACGGGGGTGTCGATTACCCATGAGCGTAGGCTTGACGGAGCTCATCAAGGCGGAACCGGTGGCTTTGCCACCGGTGGAGCACAAATGCTGATCTTGTTCTCGATCCTTTCGCCGCTCGAGAACGTCATGAAGTCGATCCTCGACTTCTTCCACGGCCCGGCCGGGCTGCCGTGGGCATGGTCGATCGTGGCGCTGACGATCCTGACGCGGATCGTGCTGGTGCCGCTGACCGTGCGACAGATCCACTCGATGCAATCGCTCCAGGCGCACGCGCCGGAGATGAAAGCCATCCAGCAGAAGTACAAGGGCGACCGGACGAAGCTCAACGAAGAGCTGATGAAGTTCTACAAGGAGAACAACATCAACCCGGCGGCGTCGTGCCTTCCGCTGCTCGCGCAGTTCCCCGTCTTCATCGCGCTCTACTTCACGCTCAAGAACAACACGAAGCACATCACCGGCTCGTGGCTGCACGTCGTCCCGAACATCTCCGACAGGGCGACCGCGCACTGGTCCGGCTTCGTCCTGCTCGCGATCTACGCGGGCTCGCAGATCGCGTCGACGTACTTCATGGGCGCGACGATGGACAAGACGCAGCGGAGGATCATGATGTTCCTGCCGCTCGTCTTCCTCACCGTCGTCTCGCGCTTCCCGACGGGCCTCATCCTCTACTGGATGACGACCAACCTCTGGACGGTTGGGCAGGGGCTCGTGACCCGGAGGCTCGTGCCGAAGCCGGGCGCGCTGCCGGCTGCGCCGCCGGCCGGCCCGAAGCGCAGCTCGCGTAATCCGCCCAAGGCCGAGAGCACGGCCGGAAACGGCGCTACCGCGGAGGCGGCCGCACCGAAGCCGCCGCCGTCGGCACCGCGCCGCGTGAAGAAGAAGGGCCGCGCGAAGCGGTGAGCGAGCGCTCCGTCGAAGCGACGGGGGAGACCGTCGGGGAAGCGAAGTGGAAGGCGCTCCGTGACCTCGAGCGGCTGGCGCCCGGGCTCGACAAGGCGTCGGTCCAGTTTCAGGTCGTCTCGGAAGGCGAGCGTGGACTGCTCGGCGTCGGGTACGCGCCTGCGCGTGTGATCGCCACCGCTGCGCCGGGCGAGCCGTCGGCACCGCAGGCTCCTCGCCCCGACGAGACCGATGTGGAAACGCATGTGCGCGAGCTCGTCGAACGGGTCGTCGGCGCGATGGGAATCGTCGCCCACGTCGAGGTGCAGGAGACCGACGACGAAGTGCTCGTCACGTGCAGCGGCGGCGACCTCGGCCTGCTGATCGGCAAGCACGGACAGACGATCGACGCGCTGCAGGCGGTTGCGAATGCCGCTGTCTATCGGTCGGGCACGCACAAGTCGGTGACTGTCGACGCGGCCGGCTACCGCGAGCGCCGCCGCTTGACGCTGGAGGGGATCGCCGTTCGCGGCGCCGAGCGCGCGGCGCGCGGCGAACGCGTGCTGCTCGAGCCGATGAGCCCGGTCGAGCGCAAGGTCGTCCACGAGCGTCTCAAGGAGTTCCCCGGCGTGCAGACGGCAAGCGAGGGAACGGAACCAAATCGGTACGTCGTCGTCCTCCCTGTTTGACGATCCCGCGCTGGCCGCGTGGCTTGCTGCGGTTGTCGCGACTCCGGGGCTGACCGCGATTCACGATCTCGGGGAAGCTCGCCGAGTGCTGCTCGAGGACTCCCTCGCCGGCGCCGAGCTCATCGCGCCCTTCGACGGCCCGATCGTCGACGTCGGCAGTGGCGGCGGCGCGCCGGGCATCCCACTCGCGCGTGCCTTCCCGGAGCGGGACGTCGTGTTGCTCGAGGCCGAGCGCCGCAAGTGCGAGTTCCTCGAGCGCGTTGCTCCCGCGAACGCGCGCGTGGTCTGGGGCCGTGCTGAGGAGCAGGAGACCGACTGGGCCGGGGTGGCGTGCGCCAAGGCACTCGCCCGGCCGCCGACCGCCGCCGAGTGGTGCCTGCCGCTCGTGCGCGAGGGCGGAGCGGTCGTGCTCTGGGTGGGCCCGTCCGCCGAACGCGAACGGATCGCCGCCGTCGCCGCGCGCCTGGGCGGCGAGCTCGCCGCAGCGCCGGCCGGGTTCGCCCTCATCCACAAGACAGGCCCGACGCCGGCCGGCTTCCCGCGGCGGACCGGCGTGGCCAAGAAGCGCCCGCTGGCCTAGAGTCGGCCGACTCGATCGCTAGATTGGCCAGGTGCCCGGGAAGGTCTACGCGTTCGCGAACCAGAAGGGCGGGGTCGGCAAGACGACCACGGCGATCAACCTCGCCGCCTGCCTGGCAGAAGCCGGCGAGCGTGCGCTGGTGGTCGATCTCGACCCCCAGGCGAACGCGACGTCCGGCCTCGGAATGCGTGCGAACGGCACCTCGACCTACGACCTTCTGGACGGCGCGCCGCTCTCCTCGCTCGCGAAGGCGACCCAGTTCCCGAACCTCTTTCTCGTCCCTTCGAAGCCCGAGCTGGCCGGCGCCGCGGTCGAGCTGTCGCAGCGGGACGACGGCGAGCGCTACCTGGCGGAGGCACTGCACGACGCCGAGGGGTTCGACTTCGTCTTGCTCGACTGTCCGCCCTCACTCGGGCCGCTGACCGTGAACGCGCTCGCCGCCTCCGACCGGGTGATCGTGCCGGTGCAGACGGAGTACTACGCGCTCGAGGGCCTGGCGCAGCTCGTGCAATCGATCAACCTGATCAAGGCGCGCCTCAATCCGAAACTGGAGATCGCGGGCGTGCTGCTGACGATGACCGACGGCCGCACCAGGCTCTCCGCCGACGTCGAGGCAGAGGTGCGGAAGCATTTCGGCCCGCTCGTGTTCGACGCGGTCGTGCCGCGATCGGTGCGCGTTGCGGAAGCGCCGAGCCACGGTTTGCCGGTGACCCACTACGACCGGCGCTCGCGCGGCGCCGAGGCCTACTGGAAGGTGGCGATGGAGCTTGTCGAGCGTTCCTAGGCGCGGTCTCGGCCGCGGCTTCGAGGTCCTGATCGGGGGCGCCGCGCCCGAGCTGGCGCACGTCGCGGTCGACCAGATCCACCCGAACCCATCCCAGCCGCGCAAGCGCTTCGAGAGCGACGGCGTGAGCGGTCTCGCCGAGTCGATCAGGGTGCAGGGGCTGATTCAGCCGGTTGTCCTCCGCCCGCGCCTCGAGGGCGGCTACGAGCTGATCGCAGGGGAGCGGCGCTGGCGCGCGGCGCGCGAGGCCGGGATCGCGACGGTTCCCGCCGTGGTGCGCGAGGCGGATGACCGCGACTCACTGCTGCTCGGCCTGGTCGAGAACGTCGCACGCGAGGATCTCTCCCCGATCGAAGAGGCACGCGCCTACGCCGTCCTGATCGACGAGTTCGGGCTTGCGCTCGGCGAGGTGGCCGAGCGCGTCGGGCGGTCGAAGCCGACCGTCTCGAACCGGATCCGCCTGCTCGAGCTGCCCGAGGACGTGTTGAGCATGATCGCAAGGCGCGAGCTCACCGAGGGTCACGCACGCGCGGTGCTCGCCGTGCCGGACCAGGACGGCCGCCGCCGGCTTGCGAAGCGGATCGTCAAGGAAGGGCTCTCGGTGCGCGCCGCAGAGCGCGCCGCCCGCTGGGCGGGCGCCCGCACGAAGGAGCGGCGCGTCTCGGCGGTCGACCCGGCGCTTGCGGCACGCGTCAAGGAGGCGTTCCAGATCCTGACGGGCTTCGAGGCGAAGGTCGGCGCCGCCGGCCTGCAGGTGCCGGTCGACGGCGACGTCCAGCTCGAGGAGCTCGCCGAAGCGCTCGAGCGGCTCGGCACCCCGTAACCACGTCCGCACCCGGCGCGTTACACCTGCGTGGTCGGTCTCTGGCTCCAGGACATCGAGGCGCTCGAGGAGATCTCGCGGGACGAGGACGCGCGAGCCCTGTTTCTGCGGATGGCGCAACTGTCGCAGACGGGGCGATTGCGCCCGTTCCTGCGCGAGCTCGAGGACGACGACGAGCTCGACGCCGAGACGAAGGGAACCCTGGCCGAGCTCGCGCAGGACGAGAGCTTCCTGCACGCCGTCGAGGACTACGTGCACCGCACGGCCGCCCTGCACTGAGGAATGACCGAACCGGACCGCACACAGCCGCTCGAGCCGCCGTCTCCGCCGGCCGCCGAGTCGCCGGCGACCTACCGGGCCGCCGAGCGAACCGTCTTCGGCGTCACCCCGACCACCGCCGTTGCCGTGCTCTCGCTGATCGCGCTCGCCAGCGGCGTCGCCTTTCTGTTCAGCGGCGGGCTGCTCGCCGGCGTGCTCTTGCTGCTCGGCGGCCTGTTTCTCGCCGCGCTCTTCCTCGAGCAGGCGCTCCATCGCCGTGAGTCGGTGGTCGACCGGGCGGCTGCCGGTGCCGTCGACCGCTCGCGCGCGCTGGCCGGCTTTGCAGGAGCCGCGACGCGGGCCTGGAGCGGCGCGGGCCGCGAGCTGACCCGGCTGCGGCTCGAGCGCCGGCGGCTCGCCGGCGAGCGTTCGCGGTTACTGGTTCAGCTGGGGACAGCCGCCTACGCCGAGGACGACGCGGAGCTGGCGGCGTTGCGCGCGCGGATGCGCGAGCTCGATCGCCGCGTCGAGGAATGCGAGACGGACAGGCGCTCGGCCGTCGACCGCGCGAGGCGCCGCACGTCGAGGGAACGGCTCGCGGTCGCCTCGACGCAGATCCGCGAACCGGGCGACGCGCAGAGCTGAATGGGCGATCCTGGATTCGAACCAGGGACCTCCGCCTTATCAGAGCGGCGCTCTAACCAACTGAGCTAATCGCCCGCGCGGGCGCATGATAGCGGCGTGCGCGTTTGCCCCATAGGGCGGGGGTAATCTAGGAGCGAATGGTCGAGATGACGATCTACGGTGTCTCGTTCGACCTCGTCGGCAAGCAGCCGATCGTGTTGCTGAAGACCGCGGACGGGAACCGTTACCTGCCGATCTGGATCGGTCATTCCGAAGCGGCCGCGATCCTGATGAAGCTGCAGGGCGCGAGCGCTCCGCGGCCGCTGACCCACGATCTGCTGGTGAACATTCTCGGCGAGCTCGATGTCGAGGTCGTGCGCGTCACCGTCACCGAGTTGCGCGAGAGCACATTCCACGCTTCCATTACCGTCGCCCAGAACGGCAACGAGTTGGAGATCGACTCGCGCTCCTCCGATGCGATCGCCGTAGCGGTGCGGGCGCAGGCGCCGATCTTCGCCGCGGACGACGTGATCGAGGAGTCGGCAATCGAGATGGAAGGCGACGAGGTCAACGAGGAAGAGATCGTCGACGAGTTCAAGCGCTTCCTCGACAAGGTCTCGGCGGAGGATTTTGCCGAGGCCGAGGTCGAAGTGGACGACCTCGAGGACGAAGAAGAGACCGAGCCCGAGGACGACTGACTCAGCGCGGGAGCGTGACCGCCGCGACGAGCGCGACCAGGTTGAAGAGCGAGTGCAGGACCATGCCGGGATAGACGCTGCCGGTACGCGATCTGATCCACGCAAGCACGCCGCCGAACACGGCGAGCACCGGGAGCGACTCGATCAGCCCATGTGCGAGGCCGAACAGCAGGCCGACCGCGACGATCGCCGGCCAGCGCCCGAATCGCTCCAGCAGCGAGTAGCCGAGCCCGCGGTAGGTGAGCTCCTCCACGAACGGCACCCACGTGCAGATGACGATCGCGTTGGCGATGTACGCGGCCGCATGACGCGGCTCCCAGTGGTTCGGAGTCAGGCCTTGTTCGTTGCCGACGTGCACGAGCCGCCCGTAGGCGATCTCGACGAGGTAGATCGCGACCAGCGCGACTCCGAGCACCCGGGCGGTGGCCGAGTACGCGCGCGGTGGGCGGAGCGCGAGCAGCCGGGTGCTGAAGCCGGCGATCGCCAGCACGAGGAAGAGGACGATCCCGTCCTGGACCAGGGCCCCGATCGCAGTCGTCCACTCGTACAGAACCTGAGGGTCGGGCTTGCCTGCGGAGGCCCGTGTTCCGTACCCGATGGCCACCATCACCGCGACGAGGGCGAGCCACAACGCGAGCCGCCGCCCGTCGTCCCTACGATACGGCGGCGCCGTGCCCGATCGCTCCTTCACTCCCGCCGAGGCTAACAGCGCCCTCGAGGAGGTGCGCCCCGTCGCCGAGCGGTTGGTCGCCCTGCGCGCGCGCATGCGTGAGCTCGAGCAGTCGCAGGGTGAGCTCGTGACGGCGATCGGCGGGAACGGCGGCGGCTACGCGGCCACCGACCTGAACGCGGCGCAAGCTGAGCTCGCGGGTCTCGCAGACGCGGCCGTCGCCTGCGTCGAGCGGCTTGACGAGCTCGGCGTGACACTCAAGGACCTCGACCTCGGCCTCCTCGACTTCCCGTCGGAACGCGGCGGTGAGGAGGTTCTGCTCTGCTGGCACGTCGGGGAGGAGTCGGTGTCGACCTGGCACGGGCTCGAGGAGGGCTATGCCGGCCGGAAACCGATCGACTGGGGCGAATAGGGCCTGATGTCCCACCTCTGGCAGCGCGTGGCGATCGCCGTCGTGATGATCATCTTCGCGTGGTCCGCCGCGAAGGTCGTCGACTGGCGGATCTCCAAGCACCAACTCGACCCCGGCGCGGTCACCCGCTACCGCATGCTGCGCAGCACGGTCTTTGCAGGGATCGTCTTCATCGGCGTCATGTCGGCGCTGCTCGTGATCCCCGGGGTGCGCGCGATCGCCGGCGGAGTGCTCGCATCGTCCGCAGTGATCGGCCTGGTGATCGGATTCGCGAGTCAGCGGACGATCGGAAACGTCGTCGCGGGGATTCTGATCGCGTTCAGCCAACCGCTGCGGCTCGGCGACGAGGTCGAGGTGGAGGGCGCGAGAGGAGTCGTGGAGGAGATCGGCCTCACGTACACGTGGATTCGCACCCGCGACAACGACCGGCTCGTCGTTCCGAACGAGCGGCTCGCCTCCGAGACGATCCGGAACTCGACGATTCGCAGCTCGACGTCGCTGGTCGAAGTCGGCGTGCAGGTACCGATTGATGCGAAGCTACGGCACGTCGTTCAGGCGCTCCAGTCCGAAGGCGAAGAGGTGTTCGTGAGCGACCTTTCGGGGGATCAGGCAACCATCGTCGTGCGCACGCGAGTCTCCGGCGCGGGCGCAGCTGAGCGGGCGGCGAGCGACCTGCGGTTGAAGATCGCGGAGCGGCTCGCGGAGGAAGCGACGTGACGCCGCGTCGCCGCAGCGACGATCTCGAGCTCATCCTCGCGCACAGGGGACGGAAGCGAAAACGCTCCGATCGCATCAAGCGCCGCCGGCGCGCCGGTCTCGTCGCCGCGACGATCGCGATCGCCATCGTGATCGCCGTTGCGACGGTCGGCCTCGGTGCCGGCACCGCGCTCTCTGCAAGTTGCGACCTCAACTCGCTCCGGCCCGTCGAGATCGGCCAGAACTCGTTCGTCTACGCCGACGACGGCTCGCTGCTCGGCTCGATTCCCGCCGAGCGGAACCGCGAGCCCGTCAGCAATTCGCAGATGTCACGCTGGCTGCCGGCCTCGACGATCGCGATCGAGGACCGCCGTTTCTGGCAGCACGGTGGTGTCGACTACGTCGGCATCGCGCGGGCGGCGTGGACCGACCTGACTGCGGGCAAAGTCCTCGAGGGCGGATCGACGATCACGCAGCAACTCGTCCGCAATCTCTACACCGGCCAGGAGAGGACGTTCACACGCAAGATCAAGGAAGCGTGTCTCTCGATCAAGCTTGCAAGCAAATGGCCGAAGGCGAAGATCCTCAACGAGTATCTGAACACCGTCTACTACGGCAACCACGCGTACGGCGTCGAAGCGGCGTCGCAGACGTACTTCTCCAAGCATGCGAGGCAGCTGACCCTGCTCCAGTCGGCGCTCCTCGCCGGGCTGCCGCAGGCGCCGTCGGTCTACGACCCGTTCCACAACCCGGACGCGGCTCTCGACCGGCGCGACGAGGTGCTGCGCGCGCTCCTCGACAACCACGCGATCACGCTCGCCCAGTACGACCGAGCCATTCGCTCGACCACGCTCGCGCTCAAGCCGGGCCGGATCTACACGCGGATCACGCAGCCGTACTTCTTCTCCTACGTGATCGACGAGCTGGAGCGGCAGTACGGCGCGAACACGGTGCGCGAGGGTGGGCTGAAGGTCTTCACGACGATCGACCCGCGCCTGCAGCGGCTCGCGAACAAGGCGATCCACGACGTTCTTCCGTATAAGACCGATCCCGCCTCGGCGATCGTCTCCGTCGAGCCGGGAACCGGGGCGATCCGTGCAATGACCGCCGTCGTGCGCAGCTCCGGCAACCAGTTCAACCTCGTTGCCCAATCCGCGCGCCAGGCGGGCTCGACGTTCAAGACCTTCGTGCTCGCGTCGGCGATCGAGCGTGGCGTCGATCCCGACTCCACCTATTACACGTCAGCGCCGTTCACGTGCTCGATCGGGCCGTGGTGCCAGACACCGTGGGAGGTGCACACGTACGACAACACCTACTCCGGCTCCGAGTCGGTGACCCGCGCGACCCTGGCGTCCGACAACACGGTCTACGCCCAATTGACCCTCGACGTCGGGCCGCGCTACGTGTGGCAGATGGCGCACCGTCTCGGCGTGCACCTCTCACCGGACAAACCGGTCGCGTCGATCGGCCTCGGTTCGCTCGCCGTCTCGCCACTCGACATGGCGGCTGCCTACGCGACCTTCCCGGCGATGGGCATCTACGCCAAGCCGATGGCGATCACGAAGGTGATCCTGCCGGGCGATCATGTCGACACGGACTCGGGTTGGGGCAAGCCGCAAACCAAGCGCGCGGTCTCGCCGGCCGTCGCGTGGAAGGTCAACGATGTGCTGCGCCAGAACGCGCTCTACGGGACGGGTGCCGGGTCCGGCGACGGCATTCACGTCAACGCGGGCAAGACCGGCACGACCGAGAATCATGCGGACGCCTGGTTCGACGGCTACACCCGGCAACTGAGCACCGTCGTGTGGATGGGCTACCCGAAGGGCGAGATCCCGATGCTGAACGTGCACGGCGTGGTAGTTGCCGGCGCCACGTTCCCGGTGCCGATCTGGCATGAGTACATGGCTGCCGCGCTCTGGCACCACCGGGTGCTCGGATTCGAGCTGCCGAAGACCTACCCGACCTGGCACTACCTGACACGCGGAAGCTACGGCAGCTTCGGCTCCTATTACACCCCGACGTACTCGACCACGACGACGGCGACGACTACGGCTGCGACGTCGACCTCGGCGACGCCTGCGAAGCCACCGCCGACAACGGTCGCGCAGAAGCCGCCCGCGCACACGACGACGCCTCCGCCCGTGCCGCCCCCGACAACCGCGTCGGTTCCGACCACGACGGAGTCGCCGCCGCCGACGACCACCACGTCGCCGCCACCTTCCCCTGGCCAATCCCCGTAGCGCGCTCGCCGCGGGCGCGCTGACGCTCGCGTTCGTCGTTGCTCTCGTCATTGTCGAGTCACGCGCGGGCTCAGCCGTCGTGCCCCTTCCCGGCGGCCATCTCAGGAGTGACGCAGGTTTCTTCCTGGCCGTCTTCATCGCCACGTTCGTGGTGTACCTCGTTGCGCTCGTGCTCGTACGTCGCGGGGCGCCGTTCACTCAGGTCTTCGTCCTCGCCTGCGCGATCCAGCTTGCGCCGCTGGCCGGACCGGTCTTCCTGTCGTCGGACGCGTGGACGTACTGGAGCTACGCGCGCCTGCACGATCCGTACCACGACACTCCTTCGGACGACCGGGTCGCCGCGCGCTATGCCGGGACCCGGTATCTGCACGACACGTCGGCCTACGGGCCCGCGTTCTCGCTCGTCTCGAGGCCGGTGGGCCTGACGGCGTCAGCGTCCTTCGCCGCGTGGCTCTTTCGCGCGAGCGCCGCGCTGTGCGTGCTTGCGACGACGTGGCTCGTCGCACGCAGGCGCGCGTTCGCTGCGGCACTCGTCGGCTGGAACCCTTTGGTGGCGATGCACTTCGCCGGCGGCGGTCACAACGACGCACTGATGATGGCGCTCGTCGCTGCGGCGCTCGCTTTGAGTGAGCGAAGGCGGATTCAGGCTGCCGGCGCGGCGTGGGCACTTGCCGTCCTCATCAAGTGGGTGCCGCTGCTGTTGCTCCCGCTCCGCGCACTCGAGGCGAGGTCGACGGGACGCCGTGTCGGCCACCTCGGCTTCGCCGTCACCTTTGTGGCGACGCTCGGCCTCGCGACGGTCCTCTGGCAGTTCCACTGGCTACACGCCGTCACTCCGCTGGCGCATGACGCGCAGCGCGAAACGCACTATGCGTTGCCACACCGCTTCGGCGTTCCTGGGTGGACGTTTCTGGCCGCCTACGCCGTTGCGTACGCCTGGCTGTTGCGTGAAGCGGCTCGCGGGCGTGCGCGGCTCGGCCTCGCCTTCGCGTTGCTGCTGCTCGCGTTGCCGTACCTGATCGGCTGGTACGTGATCTGGCCGCTCGCACTGGCTGCCTGGGACGATGACGATGCCGCGACGCTGCTCTCGCTCGGGCTGTGCGCCTACCTACTCCCCCAGCGCTTGACCTAAGAGCTCGCGCCAGCGCTCGCCGAGCACCGCGCGACTCGCCCGCTCGCGGAATGCCTCACGGCCCCGCGCAGCGACGCGCTTGCGGAGCTCCTCGTCTCCGGCGAGCTGCTCGATCGCTCGGGCCAGCGCGGCCGGGCTCTCCGGCGGGATCAGCAGCGCCGACTCTCCGTCCGTGAGCAATTCGCGCGCAGCGTCCGTGTTGGCGGTGATCACCGGTGCGCCGGTCGCAAGCGCTTCGAAGACGACGGCCGGAATCGCGCGCGACTGGTGGAAGCTTCCGAGCACGATCCCGGCGTGCGCGAGGGCGAGTGGGCGATCGTCCCGAGCGAGCTCGCCCACCTCGCTGACCCGAATCGGCGCCTCCGTCAGCCGGGCCGCGTCGCGGACGACACCGGCGGAGGCGTCGGCGATCTGCAACGCGGTGAACGGATACGCCGGCGACCAGGTTTCGCAGAAGATGTCCTCGTCGGCCCCCAGAAAAACGGACGCGGTTTGCTTGGCTCCGAGTTGCGAGAGATAGCGGGCCTCGGCCTCGCTGCCGCAGACGACCAGATCGGGCAGCCGCAGGGCGCGGAAGTCGACCGCACGCAGAACGATTGCGGCGGCTGAGCGGTCGCGGAAGTGCCGGCGCACGGTGACGAGCTCGCTCTCGAGCGAGAGCACCGCGTCGAAGACGAGCGGCCGGTCTTTAGCCACGCGGCGGGCGCGCGGTACGTCGAAGTGACCGGGATAGCCGACGATCACGACGTCGAAGTCGCGCTTGCGCGGCGCCAGCAGTTGCCACTCTGCGGCGAAGACGCTCAGCGCGCCGACGAGACCGCCGCGCCGAACCGGCACTTGCCGTTCGTCGACCTCCACCCCGACGGCCCGCAGGGCCGCGATCGCGTTGACGTTGCGTGAATGGGCCCTGTCGTACGTCCCGAAGTAGAGCGCCCTCACGGAGCGGCCGTCGTGGTCGTGCCCGCAGCGGTCGTCGTGGGGGTCGTGTCCGTCGACGTGACTGAGGTCGTCGTCGCTGCCGTCGTCGTCGGCGGCGCTGCGGTCGTCGTCGGTGTCGTTGTGGTTGTCGCCGGCGCCGTTGTGGTGCGCGCGGTCGTCGTTTGCGCGGTGCTTGCCGATGAGGTGGTGGTCGTGGCGGTGGTTGTCGCAGCTGCTGTCGTCGGAGTCGTGGTCGAGGTCGCCGTCGACGCGCTGGGAACGCTGGGCACTGTGAGGCTCTCCGCCGGCGGGGTGTCGCCGCTCGTGCCGCTATTGGTGAGGATCACCGCGAGCGCGCCGCCGGCGACGAGCAGCAGAGCCGTGACGGCGGCGATGGGAACGACCGGCCGCCGCCGCCGCGCAGCCGCCGGTGGCACCAGCAGCGTCGCCGTCTCCTCGGCGCCCTGTAGCTCGCGCAACAGGGCCGCTCCGTCGGCCGGCCGGCTGCCGATGTCCTTTGCGAGCGAGCGAGTGACGATGGTCTCCAGGCGCGCCGGTGCGTCGGGCCGCACATCGGCGACCGCGCGCGGCGCCTCGTCGCGATGCATGCGCACCAGCTCCATAGCGTTCGTCGAGACGAACGGGAGCACGCCGGTGAGCATTCGAAAGAGGATCACGCCGAACGAATAGACGTCGCTGGTGGGCCCGGCCGGGAGGCCGGACGCCTGCTCGGGTGAGATGTACGACGCGGTGCCGAGGACCGTGCCGGCCTCCGTCAGCGTGGCCGCGCTACCCATCCGCGCGATCCCGAAGTCGGAGATCTTGGCCCGCCCCTCGGAATCGAAGAGGACGTTCGAAGGCTTCAGGTCACGGTGCACGAGGCCGCGCTCGTGGGCGTGCGCGAGGCCTGCGGCGATCTCCGTCGCGACGCGAAGCGTCTCGGCGTCGGGCAGGGGGCGCCCGGTTTGGAGCCGCTCCTCGAGGGAGCCGTTCGGCAGGTATTCGAGCACCATGTACGGGCGGCCCTCGGCCTGGCCGTAGTCGTAGAGCGAGCAGATGTTCGGATGCGCCAGCGCCGCCACCGCGAGCGCCTCGCGCTCGAACCGGGCACGGTCGGCGTTCGGCGCCAGCAGCTTGACGGCCACATGGCGCTCGAGCTCGTCGTCGTAGGCGAGCCAGACGGCGCTCATCGCGCCGCGACCCAGTGGCTCGAGCAGCCGGTACCGGCCCGCGATCGTCTCCCCCGCCATCTCCGCGGGATTATCGTGATCTGCGGTGGGAGACCTTCCCGGGATCGACGAAGCACTCGCGCTCGTGCTGGCGCACGTGCAACGACTGCCTCTCGAGGACGTGCCGATTGCGATGGCTGCCGGACGTGTGCTCGGTGAGGACGCGCGCGCCGTCACGGACCTGCCGCCGTTCGACAGCTCCGCCATGGACGGCTACGCGCTGCGGGCCGCCGACACGCCGGGGTCGCTGTCGGTGGTGGGCCACTCCGCGGCTGGCCGGCCCGAGCGCAAGGCGGTCGGCCCAGGTGAGGCGGTCGTGATCTCGACCGGCGCCGTCGTCCCTGCGGGCGCCGACGCGGTCGTTCCGGTCGAGCTGACCAGCGGCGAGGTGGACGTGGCAGCGGTCGCAGTGGGCGAGAACGTGCGGCCTCGTGGCGGCGATGCGCGCGCGGGCGACGTCGTGGTCGCGGCGGGGAGCTTGCTCGGGCCGCCGCAGGTGTCAGCTCTCGCGGCAGCGGGGATCGCAACCGTGCGTTGCGCCCGTCGCCCGCAGGTCGCCGTGCTGGCAACTGGGACCGAGCTGCGCAAGCCCGGCGAGCAACTCGCACTCGGCGAGATCTACGAGTCGAACTCGGTTCTGCTGGCGGCCCAGCTCGGCCAGTCGGGGGTCGAGGCGACGGTGCTCCCCGTCGTGGCCGACGATCCGGCCGTGACGCGTGCGGCACTCGAGCGCGCGCTCGAGCACGACGTATTGATCACGTCGGGTGGCGTGTCGGTCGGCCCGCACGATCTCGTGCGCGCAACGCTCGCCGAGCTCGGTGCGACGGAAGTGTTCTGGCGCGTTGCCGTGAAGCCCGGCAAGCCGATCGCGTTTGCAGTTCGCGGGGACACGCTCGTGTTCGGGTTGCCCGGCAATCCAGTCTCGTCGCTCGTCGGTTTCGAGCTCTTTGTTCGCCCGGCGCTAATGGCGCTGCAGGGCGCGCGTGAGGCGGCGCCTGAGTATCTGCCCGGCCGTCTGGCGCACTCGGTGCGGCGAAACTCCCAGCGTGACCAGCTCGTGCGCGCGCGTCGTGAGGGTGACCAGCTCGTGCCGCTGAGCGGGCAGGACTCGCACATGATCGTTCGTGCCGCGGCAGCGAACGCGCTCGTGCTGGTCCCGCATGGCGACGGCGACCTGCCGCAGGGTGCTCAGGTCAGCTTCTTGCGCATCTGAGCGTCAGATCATCCGCCGACCGCGCGACGCCGATCTTCGCTCACGCGGCCACGCGCGCGCAGCGCGAGCACGACCCGGCGCACGAGCTCGCGCAGCGGCCCGCGCGCAGGCCGCTCGCCCGGCGGCGGGTATGGCGCATAGCGGCCTGCCACGACGGCTGCGAGCTGCGCCGCGCACGCGCCGCCGCAGAGCGTGATCGCGACTGCGGGCAAATGCACGTAACCGACCGCGACGAGCTCGAGCAGATACCACGGCGCGTCGAACCCGAGGCCGAACCGGTGCGCCAGCGAGAAGACGATCAACAGCGGGCCGACCAGCCCGACCAGGAAGACGAGCGCTCGCGCCGGTGCCTTGCCGCTCCGCACCTGGGGCAGCCAGAGCCAAGCGTGCATCGCGGGCAGGAAGAAGATCAACGCGAACGGGTTTGTTGCCAGAACGAGCAACGAAACGATGCCGAGTCCGAGCAGTGCCGCGGTCGAGCCCGCGAGCTGTTCCTCGGGGCCGATGGCGCGTCGCGGCACGAGCCGGTGCCGGGCGACGATCCAGGCCGCGAGCGCGACGACGCCGAGCCCGACCAGAGCGAGCACGGGCCAGTCGCCCGATGAGGCAACGGCGGGATTCGGGGGCCGTGGCACCCCCGACGGCCAGGCGCCGAACACACGGAAGGCCGCGAATGCGAGCCCGAGGAAAAGCCAGAAACCGAGCCGGCTGCGCAGGCTCCGCGCCGCGGGCAGAAGCGATATCCCTCTCCGCCGGCAGTAGGCGAACAGGTCGACAACGGCGACCATGTAGGGGATCAACAGGCTGAAGAGGAGCAGCTCGATCGCCCACCCGCGGACGATGCGATCGCCGGCCCAGACGAAGCTCGTCGTCCCCTGCGCCAGCTCGAGGCCCTGGTCGAGCGAGCCGACGAGCTCCTGCGCCGCCCGGCCCATCGCCGTCAGCTTTGCCGTGTTGAGTGCAAACGCGCGATCGGTGAATGCGGGCGGCGGGCGCTCGCCGGCAGTGGTCAGCGTGACGGCTGGGATCCCGCGGGCGACGAACGGCCCTTGTTCGTAGAGCGTGAAGGGAAAGCCCAGATCGATCAGCTGATCCAGGAAGCCCGCGCGGCGGGGGCGCGATCCTGTCTGCTCGAGCACACGCTTGGCCGCCGTCTCGACCAGCGAGGCGGCAGGCGAGCGTGGCGTGTCCCCGGCAATCACGATGCGCGGAGGGCCGTGCCCGCCGATCGCCGCCAGGTTGATCGTTGCGACGACGTGGAACGGCGAACGCTCGGCGAATCGAAGCGCTCCGAGCCCGCCGAAGGAACCGGCGTCCGTGGAGAGAAAGACGATGGTGTGCGCGGAGCGCACGCGCTGGGCGGCCGGTGTGCCGGCCTGTGCGTAGCCGCGCGCCAGCTCGACCAGGGCGGCCGTGCCGCTCGCGTCGTCGTTCGCACCTGGCCCGGCGCCCGTGTCGTCGCGGTGGGCCATCACGACGATCGCGTCGGAGGATTGCCCGCCGGCGACAGCCCAGAGATTGTGCAGGCGCACGCGCCCGAGGCCCGGCACGTGCGCGGTCCAGGTGTCGGAGCTGACCGGCAGCCCGTAGGGGGCGAGCTGGTCGCGGAACCACTGGCCGGCTTCCAGCGATCCCGGGCCGCCCGGCGTGCGATCGGGGAAGTGGGTCGAGAAGTCCGTAGCGAGCTGTCGCGTTGCCTGGCCGTCGAAGTTGGGGGGCAAGAGTGGCGCAGGCAGGGCACCGGGACGAGTGACGCTGAAGGCGAGGATCAGGAGCGGGAACGAAATGAAGAGCAGCGACCCCCGGTAGAGCCGCGCGTTGATCGGACGCTCGAGCGAGCCGCGACGCGCACGGCGACGGCGGGCAGGGGTCCGGGCCAGCGCCATAACGAGGGCTATCCTGGCAGCAGGCCGACCTCCATGTCCGAATCGACTCCCACGATCCTGCTCGTCGACGACGAGGACGCCGTCCGCAAGGTGCTCGCGTTTCCGCTCGAGAAGGACGGCTACACGGTGGTGCAGGCCGCCGACGGCGAAGAGGCGCTGCGCCACTTCGCAGACACTCCGATCGACCTCGTCGTGCTCGACATCATGCTCCCGCGACTTGACGGGCTCGAGGTCTGCAAGCGCCTGCGTGCGACGAGCAGCGTGCCGATCATCATGCTGACGGCCCGCGACGACGAGCTCGACAAAGTGATCGGCCTCGAGCTCGGCGCCGACGACTACATCACGAAACCGTTTTCGATCCGCGAGTTCCGCTCGAGGGTGCGCGCGCTCCTGCGGCGTGCGCGAGCGCCGCACGCTGCCGGAGACGGCCTGGACGAGCGGATCGAGCTCAACGGCCTGATGATCGACATCCCGCGCCGCGTGGTCGAGGTGCGGGGCGTGCCGGTTCAGCTCACCTACGTGGAGTTCGAGCTGCTCAGGGCGCTCGCGGCGCACCCTGGGCGGGTGTTCAGCCGGCGAATGTTGCTGGAGGCGCTCTGGAAGAGCGCCGACTACCGGGATCCGCGCACGATCGACGTGCACGTGCGACATCTCCGCGAGAAGCTCGAGGCCGAGCCGCGGACGCCCGAGTACATCCTGACCGTGCGTGGCGTCGGCTACCGCTTCCGTGACCGGTGAGCCCGCTCTCGAGCGTCCGCGGCACACTCGCGCTCGCGCTCCTGCTTGCCGTCGCGGGCGTGCTCGCGATCGTCTACCTGATCGTCGTCCCGTCGTACCGCAGCTCGCTCGAGAACACCGAGCTGAACGGGCTCCAGACCTCCCTGCAGAAGTTCGCCCTGCCGTTCCCGGCCCAGGGATACCTCCAGCAGCAGTTCGTCGAGGAGGTCTCCCAGGCCACGAACACCCGGGCGGTTGTCTTCGCGCTGGCGAGCGAGTCGCCGCCGCTCGTCGAGGCATTCGCCGACTCGGCGACGGAGCGTGACTCGACCGAGCTCCAGAACGATCCCGTCGCGCTCGACGCAATTCGGCACCACAGGCTGGCCCGTGGCACCGCCCGGCGCAGTGGACAGACCTACGCAGAGGTCGCGTATCCGGCAGGCAGCTCGGCGATCATGCTCTCGGCCTCGTTGCACGACCAGCTCCAGGCGGTCGCGCTCGTGCGCAGGCGCGTGTTCGTCGCCGGCGTGCTCGCGATGGTCTTCGCGGTGGTGTTCGGCTACGCGGGCGCCAGCCTGATCACCCGGCGGATCCGGCGCCTGGAGCAAGCTGCCGAGCGAATCGCAGAAGGGGACTTCGACCAGCCGGTCGTCGACCATGGCGCCGACGAAGTCGGGCAGCTGGCGCGCACCTTCGAGCGGATGCGGCTTCGCCTCTTGAATCTCGACCGGGCCCGCGGTGAGTTCATCGCCAACGCTTCCCACGAGCTGCGCACCCCGCTCTTCTCCCTCGGTGGTTTCCTGGAGCTGCTCGACGATCCCGATCTCGACGAGGCCACCCGCGACGAGTTCGTCGGGCAGATGCGTGAGCAGGTGGCCCGCCTGACCAAGCTCGCCACCAACCTGCTCGACCTGTCGAGGCTCGATGCGGGACGGATGACGGTCGCCCGCGAGCCGCTCGACCTCGGGGAGCTCGCAGCGGAGCTGGCGGCAGAGTTTGGGCCACGGGCGGCCGCGGTCGGGCATCGTCTGGAAGCGCCGCCGGAGCCGTTTGTCCCGGCTCAGGGCGACGGCGAGCGTGTGCTGCAGATCGGCCGCGTCCTGGTTGAAAACGCCCTCGTGCACACCCCGGCCGGCACGACGGTACGGGTCTCGACCGCGATCGAGGGCGGCCGAGCGACCCTGACGGTGGCGAACGACGGCCCCGGCATCCCGGCGGAGGCGCACGAGCGGATCTTCGAGCGCTTCTATCGCCTCGACGGCGGCCGTGCCTCGGGCAGCGGCCTGGGCCTCGCGATCGCCCGCGAGGTGGCCGAGGTGATGGGCGGCCGGATCGAGTTCGAGTCCCGGGACGGCTGGACGCTCTTCACGCTCGTGCTGAGCGCCGACGTGCCGGCCCGCGAGCCCGCGTCCGGCCTCGTCTAGGGCGTAGTTCTCGCTGCTGTTTCGCCGTGGAAACGCTCAATCCCTGTATTTGAGCCAAATCCGCGCGGCCACCCTCCGCCGTGGCTACAGTGGGCCGCCGGTGCGCTCGAGCTCTGCAGCTGCCGTCGCCCTCGTCGCTGCCGTGATCGGCGGTGCGGCCGTGCTCGTCGCCGGGAAGGCAACCGGCTGGCTGCACTCAGGGACGACCAAGACGATCGTCGTCACGCAGGCCGCGCCCCGCTCCGGGGACGCCGCCCCCGTCGTCGTCGCGAAGCCGCTCGTGGGCAACGGGTTCCAGCCCGCCCAGATCTTCCGCAGCCGCTCGGCCGGGGTCGTGACGATCATCTCCTACTTCAACTCGGGGAACGTCCCGGATGCGAGCGCCGGCCAGGGCTCGGGCTTCGTCGTCAGTCCGCAAGGGGTGATCCTGACGAACGCTCACGTGATCACAACGGCCGGCCAGGGCCAGGTCGGCAAGGCGGCGCCGGCTCACACCGTCTACGTCGAGTTCTCCGACGGTGACCGGGTGCCCGCGACCGTCGTCGGCTACGACCTGTACGACGATGTCGGGGTGCTCCGGGTCGATCCTGCGCTGCACTCGCTCGACCCCGTCCCGCTGGGCGACTCGAACCGCGTCGTCGTCGGGCAGCCCGTGGCGGCGATCGGTAGCCCGTTCGGCAACACCGATTCCCTCTCGGTGGGCGTCGTTTCCGCCATTCGCCGCTCGATCCCGTCCCTGACGAGTCGCTACCGGCTGGTCGATGCGATCCAGACCGACGCCCCGATCAACCACGGGAACTCCGGTGGCCCGCTCTTCGACGCCCGCGGCAGCGCGATCGGGATCAACGCCCAGATTCGCTCGAGCGGCGCCGGCTCCGGTTTCGAGGGCGTCGGTTTCGCAGTGCCGATCGACTCCGCGCGCCGCTCGATGCAGCAACTTCTCGCCACCGGGACCGTCCGCTACGCCTACGTGGGGATCACGACAGAGGATCTGACCCCCTCGATCGCGAAGAAGTTCGGTTACGCCACAAAGCGCGGCGCGCTGATCGATGTCGTGGCGCCGGGCAGCGCCGCGGCTCGGGCCGGCCTCCAGGCGGGCACGCGAGACGCCGTTTTCGAGGGCCAGGCGTTCAAGGTCGGCGGCGACGCGGTCGTCGCGATCGCGGGGATTCCGGTGATGAATGCCGAGGACATCGTCAGGATCGTCTCGGAGCGCCTGCTCCCAGGAGAAACGGTCCCGTTCACCGTGGTCCGCCGGGGCGAACGGCGGGTCGTGCGCGTGACGCTCACCGAGCGTCCCGCGGGTTAGGAAAGCCTCAGACAGGGAATCCGCCCTGTACGCCGAATCCCGCTTCGCACAGGTTTTGGCAGGATCTCCGAGGTTTATCTTTCTGAATCCGCGGAAAAGAGCACGCTGATGAACGCGAACGGGCAGGCCAAGGCGATTCGACTGACGATTCCGGCCAAGCCGGAATACATCACGCTCGGCCGGCTCGCCCTGACCGGGATTGCCCGGCTCCGGCCGGAGCCGCTGTCGCAGGAGGTCCTCGGTGACCTCAAGCTCGCGTTGACGGAGGCGTGCACGAACTCGGTCCGCCATGCCTATGCCGACGGGCGTGGGAGCGTGCAGATCCTCTACGAGCTGCACTCCGACCGGCTGGTCGTCGAGGTGACGGACGACGGCGATGGCTTCCAGCCGCCGTCGCAGCCGAGTCATCTGCCCGGCGGCGAGGAGCTCGCCGAAGGAGGGCTCGGGATCGCGATCATCGGGGCGCTCGCCGACGAGCTGGAGATCCGGGAACGCGAGCAGGGCGGGTCGTCCTTGCGCTTCGTCAAGCTCCTTTAGCTTGCTGCCACTCGTCAACGTCGGCCACAAATCGCTCGGCGACTACGCCACCCTGGTCTCGCGCGGGCTGATGAACGAAATCGAACGGCTCGCCGAGCCGTTGCAGGGAAAACGAGTTGTCCACGTGTCCGCGACCGCGTTCGGCGGCGGTGTTGCGGAGATCAACTACACGCTGGTGCCGTTGATGGCAGACGCCGGCCTCGACGTCGAATGGCGAATCATCCACGGCCAGGACGAGTTCTTCAACGTCACGAAGGCGATTCACAACGGCCTGCAGGGCGCGGAGCGCTCATTGACGGAAGAGGAGAAAGCGATCTTCGCCCGCTTCAACGCGGAGAACGCCGGCGAGTTTCCCGAGGGCGACTACGACTACGTGATCATCCACGACCCGCAGCCCGCTGCAATGATCGACTCGTTCCCAGAGCGCCGTGCAAAATGGATCTGGCGCGGGCACATCGACTTCTCGACACCGAACGAGCAGGTCTTCGACGTCCTGCTGCCGTCGATTCGCCGCTACGACGCATCGATCTTCCACCTGCGCGAGTACGTTCCTCACGCGGACCTGCAGATGGCGGTCGTGTGGCCGCCTGCGATCGATCCGTTGATGCCGAAGAACATGGCGTTGTCCGCCGAGGACGCGGCCTACATCGTCGACCAGTTCGGCATCGACGTCGAGCGCCCGCTGCTCACCCAGGTGTCGCGCTTCGATCCGTGGAAGGACCCGCTCGGGGTGATCGACGCGTACCGACAGGTGAAGCGGCGCTTCCCGGAGCTGCAGCTTGCGCTCGTCGGTTCGATGGCCCACGACGATCCGGAAGGATGGGACTACTACAAACGCACGACCGAGCACGCGGACGGCGATCCCGACATCTACATCCTCAGCAACATGAACAACGTCGGAGCGATCGAGGTGAATGCGTTTCAGGTGCATTCGCAGGCGGTGATCCAGAAGTCGACGAAGGAGGGCTTCGGGCTTACCGTCACGGAGGCGTTGTGGAAGGCGCGACCGGTGGTGGCCGGTCGCGTCGGTGGCATCGTCACGCAGATCAGCGACGGTGAGACGGGCTGGCTCGTCGATTCCGTCGCGGCCTGCGCGTCGGCGTGCATCGAAGTCCTCCGCGACCCCGACGAGGCGCGGACGCGCGCCTTGAAGGGCAAGGAGCAGGTGCGCCGGCGCTTCCTCACGCCACGCCTGCTGCGCGATTGGCTCGTGCTCTTCAACAAGCTCGCCGGTAACGACACCGGCGGGAGTGAGATCACTGTTGTCTGATCAGCAAACGCTGATCGTCGTCTCGAATCGCGGGCCCGTGACGTACGACAAAGTCGACGGACGGCGCGTCGAGCGGCGGGGCGGCGGCGGTCTGGTCACCGCGTTGCGAGGGCTGCGAGACGAGCACAACGTCATCTGGATCGCCAGCGCGATCACGGACGAAGACCGACTGGTCGCAGGCGAGGCCGGCGGCGAGGTCGTGCTCGTCGCGCACGACGCGGCCGCCTACGACGACTACTACAACGTCGTCGCCAACCCGCTGCTGTGGTTCATCCAGCACTCGCTCTGGGACCATGCTTCCCGACCCGAGCTCGGCCGCGCGTTCCACGACGCCTGGCGCGACGGCTACGAGCGCGTCAACAGGACGTTCGCGGATGCGGTCATCGCTGTGCTCGACGACCACCCGGGTGCGACCGTGTTCTTTCACGACTACCACCTCTATCTCGCCCCGCGATTCGTGCGCGAAGCGCGACCCGACGCGCTACTGGCCCACTTCGTGCACATTCCCTGGCCGACCGACTGGACCGTGCTGCCCGGACCGATGCGGTACGCCGTGCACGACGGTTTGCTCGCAAACGACGTGGTTGCGTTTCACACCGCGCGCTGGGCACGCAACTTCACGCGCAGCTGCGAGGACGTCACTGGTGGTACGCACGCCACGAAGGTCACGCATCATCCGATCTCGATCGATGTCGCGGAGTTCGAGCGCCTGCAACAGAGCGCGGCGGTGCACGCTGCGGAGACCACGCTCCCGCGACCGGAGAAGTTGATCGTGCGGGTCGACCGTACGGATCCGTCGAAAAACATCGTGCGCGGGTTCCGCGCGTTTGCGCTGCTGCTCGAGGAGCGGCCCGAGTGGCAGGGGCGGGTGACGATGCTGGCGCTGCTCGATCCGTCGCGACAGGCGATTCCCGAGTACACCGAGTACGTGGCCGAGATAGAACAGACCGTCCGCGAAGTCAACGACCGATTCGGACCGGTGGTCGACCTGCAGGTCGCGGACGACTTCCCGCGGTCGGTCGCTGCGTACAAGCAGTACGACGTCCTCCTCGTCAACGCCGTGTACGACGGCCTGAACCTCGTCGCGAAGGAAGGGCCACTCGTGAACCAGCGCGACGGTGTGCTCGTTCTCTCCGAGAATGCCGGCGCCTTCGAGGAACTCGCGGAGTGGGCGATCGGCGTCAACCCGTTCGACGTGTGGGGCCAGGCGCAGGCGCTGCGCGAGGCGCTCGAGCTGGAACCGGCGGAGCGCCGGCGCCGCGCGGACGGGCTCCGGGGCCAGGTGCGGGAGAACGACGTCTCCCGCTGGATCGCAGGCCTCCTCTCCGACCTGGAGCGCGCGGCGGCGTAACCTTCCGCCATGGCTGTTGCCGCTGGAGGAGAGCTGCGCGTGGTCAACCCCGCGACGCTCGAGCTCGTGGGCTCCGTCCCGACTCTGGGTCCCGAGGCCGTGCAAGAGCTCGTGGCGGAAGCACGCCTCGCCCAGGAACAGTTCGGGCAGGCGCCCCTCGCCGAGCGGCGCGCGCTCCTCGCCAACGTCGCTGAGCTGCTGCTCGAGCGCGCCGACGAGATCGCCGACGTGATCGTCGCGGAGACCGCCAAACCGCGCGCCGAGGCGTTCACAACCGAGCTCTTCCCGGCTCTCGATGCGTTGACCTGGCTCGCTCGGAACATGCCGAAGCTGCTCGAGCCCGAACGCATTCGCTACCCGCAGTTGCACCTCAAGCACAAGCGCGCAGAGCTCCGGTACGAGCCGCTCGGCGTCGTTGGTGTGATCGCTCCCTGGAACTTTCCGTTCGCGATCCCGTTCACGCAGGTCGCCTACGCGGTCGCCGCCGGGAACGCGGTGGTGCTGAAACCGTCCGAGCTGACTCCGCTGTCGGGCGCGCTCGTCGAGCAGTTGTTCGTCGACGCGGGCGCCTCGCCGTCGCTCGTGCGGGTTGCGCAAGGTGACGGCGAGGTCGGGGCGGCGCTCGTTCGTTCGCGTGGGCTCGGCAAGGTGCTCTTCACCGGTTCGAGCGAAGTCGGCCGCCTGGTCGCCGCCGCGGCGGGCGAGCGTCTGCTGCCCGTGACGCTCGAGCTCGGCGGCAAGGACCCGATGGTCGTGCTCGACGACGCGGATCTCGCACGCGCGGTCGACGGTGCACTCTGGGCGTCGTTTTTCAACTGCGGTCAGGTCTGCTCTGGCGTGGAACGCATCTACGTGGAAGGTGCGCTGTACGAGCCGTTCGTCGAAGAACTTGCGGCGCGCGCCCGCGAGCTGGAGCTCGGGCCGCTGATCTCCGAGGCACAGCGGGACCGGGTCGACGGGCTGGTTGGGGACGCGCTCGCGCTGGGTGCACGAGCGCTGGCTGGTGGCCGTGTTCCGGAGCGCACGGGGTGGTACTACGAGCCGACAGTGCTCGTGGACGTGCCGGCGGGCGCGCGCATCGAGCACGACGAGACGTTCGGGCCGGTCGTCACCGTGGCGCGCGTGCAGGACGAGGCCACTGCGGTCCGCGCGGCGAACGGTGGCGTTTTCGGACTGGGTGCATCTGTCTGGACGCGCAGTGAGGAGCGGGCGTCGCGCGTCGCGCGGAAGCTGCGCGCCGGCAGCGTGTGGCACAACGATCACGCCTATACGTATGCCTCGGCGCAGGCGGCTTGGGGTGGCCGGGGCGAGTCGGGGTTCGGGCGCACTCACTCCAAGCACGGCCTCTACGACCTGACGTCGCCGAAGTTCGTCGACCGCGATTCCGGCCGTGTTCCGGTGCCGTGGTGGTTTCCCTACGATGAGAACATGGCGGCCGCGTTCCGGGGCGCTGCCCGCGTGCTCTACGGGTCGCACAAGCTCGAGTCGGCGTGGCGCGAGCGCCGCGCGCTCGTCGCGATGGCGAAGCGGTATCGCCTATGAAGGACGAGTTGTCGCACGTCGATAAGACGGGCGCGGTGAGGATGGTGGACGTCGGCGGTAAGCCGGCCCAGCGCCGTCGCGCCGTCGCGCGCGCCGTGGTCCGCATGGCGCCGGAGACCGCGTTGCGCCTGCGCGAGCTGCCGAAGGGCGATGCGCTGACGACCGCGCAGCTCGCCGGGATCATGGCGGCCAAGCGCACCGCGGAACTGATCCCGCTCTGCCATCCACTGCCGCTCTCGCACATCTCCGTCGACCTGCGCTTGCTCGAGCACGGGGTCGAGATCCTCGCGTCCGCCGAGACGACCGCGCAGACCGGGGTCGAGATGGAGGCGCTCACCGGGGCGTCGGTCGCTGCGCTGACGATCTACGACATGGCGAAGGCGATCGACAAGCAGATGACCTTCTCCGTCCAACTGGTCGAGAAGGCCAAGGAGAGCGACGAGTCCGCGTGGCCGGCGCGGGAGGCAGCCAAACAGTGACGGCTGCAATTCTCACCGTCTCGGACCGTGTCTCGCGCGGGGAGGCGGACGATGCCAGCGGCGACCTGCTCGAGGAGCTGCTGAGCGCCGACGGCCACGACGTCGAGCGGCGTGTGGTTCGGGACGAGGCCGACGAGATCGCCGCGGCGATCGAGGAGCTCGCCGCGTCCGCCGATGTCGTGCTCACAACCGGCGGCACCGGGCTCGCACCGCGCGACGTCACGCCCGAGGCCACGCGGACGGTCCTGCAGCGCGAAGCACCCGGGATCGCCGAAGCGCTGCGCGCAGACTCGATCGCAAAAACGCCGCACGGGCTTCTCTCGCGCGGGGTGGCGGGCGTCGTCGGGCGTGCGCTCGTCGTCAACCTGCCCGGATCGCCGGGCGGCTGCCGCGACGGGTATGCCGTGCTCCGTCCGGCGCTCGACCACGCCGTGTTGCTGCTCTCCGACCAGACCACTTCCCACCGACAGACGTAGGCCGTGGGAGCAGCTCGCCTCTATTACCGGCTCGTCAAGTTCGAGCACACGATCTTCGCGCTGCCGTTCGCGTATGTCGGCGCGTTCCTGGCCGTCGGTGGCGTTCCCTCGGCGCACGACTTGATCTGGATCACCGTGGCGATGGTTGGCGCGCGGTCGCTCGCCATGGCGCTGAACCGGCTGATCGACGCGCGTATCGATGCGGCCAACCCGCGCACCGCAGGCCGCGAGCTGCCGTCGGGCACCCTCTCCGGGGCTGCCGTGATCGTCTTCTGCCTGGTCTCGCTCGTCGTCTATCTCTTCGCGGTCTGGCAGCTCAATCCGTTCGTCCGCCCGCTGGCGCCGATTCCCGTCGCGGCGTTCGTCATCTATCCGTACCTGAAGCGGTTCACGTGGCTCTGCCACTTCTGGCTCGGCGCGATCGACGGGCTCGCTCCCGTCGGAGCGTGGGCCGCGATCAAGGGCGATATGCCGTGGCAAGCTTGGGCGCTCGGCGCGGCTGTGGCGACGTGGGTCACTGGCTTCGACCTCTTCTATGCGCTGTTTGACATCGACGTGGACCGTGAGCAGGGCTTGCACTCATGGGCGACCCGTTTCGGTGAGCGCGGCGCGTTCAGGGCCGCGCGTGTCCTGCACCTGGCGACGATCGGGTTCCTCACGGTCGCCGGTCTCGGCCTCGAGGTCGGATTCTTCTACTGGGCGGGTGTCGTCATCGTCGCGGCTCTGCTCCTCTACGAGCACTCACTCGTCGAGCCTGGCGACCTGCGCCGGCTGGATGCGGCCTTCTTCACGATGAACGGTGTGATCTCACTCGCGTTCTTCGTCTTCGTGCTCGCCGACGTGCTGTGAGCGTAGACTTGACGGAGCTCACCGAAGAGCGCAGGTGCCGGCTTGGCCGGTACCGGAGCGGGAATTGATCGTCGGCCTGCTCCATCCGGGGGAGATGGGCTCGGCCGTCGGCCTGCAGCTGCAGGCGAACGGTCACGAAGTGGTGTGGGCGTCGGAGGGCCGTAGCGAGGCGACGCGTGCCCGCGCCGGAACGTTTCGCGACGCTGCGACGGTCGCCCAGCTCGCCGACGCGGTGGAGCTGGTCCTCTCGATCTGCCCGCCACACGCCGCGCTCGAAGTCGCCCGCTCCCTCGAGGGCTTCGACGGCGTCTACGTCGACGCGAACGCGATCTCGCCGATGCACGCGCAGGAGATCGGTTCGCTGCACCCCCGCTTCGTGGACGGGGGCATTGTCGGCGGCCCGCCGACCGAAGCCGGTACGACGCTCTACCTCTCGGGCACGGGCGCTGCCGCGGTGGCGGTGCTGTTCGTCGGCTCGAAGCTCGAGCCGCGTGTTGTTGCGAACGCGTCCGCGCTCAAGATGGCCTACGCCGCGTGGTCGAAAGGGAGCGCAGCGATGCTGCTCGCGATTCACGACGTTGCGCGGCATTTCGGCGTCGAGGAGGAGTGGCGGCTGGCCGCGCCGGATCTCGCTGAACGCCTGCCGCGGGCCGAGCGTGCCGCCGAGACGAAAGGGTGGCGCTGGGCCGGCGAGATGGAAGAGATCGGTGACACCTTCGCCGCTGCCGGTCAGCCCGACGGCTTTCACCGCGCCGCGGCGCGGGTGTACCGCTCGTGATCACCGCGCGGGGGCTTGCGAAGCGCTACGGCGACCGTCGCGTTTTCGCCGGCATCGACCTCGATCTTTCCGCAGGCGGGTTCCTGCTGGTCACCGGCCCGAACGGCTCGGGCAAGACGACACTCCTGCGCGTGCTCGCGGGGCTTGCCGCGCCGACGGCCGGCGAGCTACGGCTACCCGAGCGCCGCACCGTGGGGTACCTCG
>DATBBH010000196.1:0-2845 GCA_036271075.1 Gaiellaceae bacterium
TCAGCAGCTTCCAGCTACTACTTCTTCGGCTTCTTTGCGGCCGTCACCTTCGCCGCCTTCTCGACCTGCGGCACCGACTCCGGTTTGGCCGCCACGGCCTTGCGAACGACGATATAGCTGCCCGGCGGGCCGGGAACGGCCCCGCGCAGCAGCAGCAGATTGTTCTCGGCGTCCACGCGGACGATCTTCAGATTGCGCGTCGTCACGCGATCCCCGCCCATGCGACCAGCGGCGCGCATGCCCTTCACGACGCGCGACGGAAACGACGAGGCGCCGATCGAGCCCGGGGCGCGATGGAACATCGACCCGTGCGTCGCGGCGCCGCCGCGGAAGTGGTGGCGCTTGACGACGCCCTGGAAGCCGTGCCCGCGGCTGATGCCGATCACGTCCACGCGCTCACCGTCCTTGAACACGCCGCCCACGAGCACCTGATCGCCCGCTTTCAGCGCGTCGCTGTCTCCGGCGCCGGCCGCGACCTTGATTTCACGACGGACACGGGTCGGCGGCACGTTGCCGGCCTTTTTGTAGTGGCCGGCGATCGGCTTGTTCGTCTTCGCGGGCGTCTCTTCGACGAGCGCGAGCTGCACGGCCTCGTAGCCGTCCTTCTGCGCCGCTTTGGCCTGCAGCACGACGCACGGACCGGCCTTGATCACGGTGGCCGGCTGAACGGTCCCGTCCTGCGCGAACACCTGCGTCATGCCCACTTTGCGTCCGATGATTCCTGTCACCATGTCTGTTTCCAGCTTCCAGCTTCCAGCCTCCAGCTTTCAGCTGGCCGCTATTTGTGTTCCTTCCCGAACGCCTTGATTTCCACGTCCACACCCGCCGGCAGATCGAGCTTCATCAGCGCGTCCACCGTCTGCGGTGTCGGCTCGAAGATGTCGATCAGCCGCTTGTGCGTCCGGAGCTCGAACTGCTCGCGCGACTTCTTGTCGACGTGCGGCGAGCGCAGCACCGTCCACTTGTTCTTCTCGGTCGGCAGCGGAATCGGGCCCGCGAGCCGCGCGCCCGTGCGCCGCGCCGTGTCCACGATCTCCGTCGTCGACTGGTCCAGCACCCGGTTGTCGTACGCCTTCAGGCGGATTCTGATCTTGTCGCTGAACGGACTAGCCATTTATCTGTTCCCCGTCAATTCCCAACTCCGCAACGCCCAATTCCCAATCAACTCCCAACCAGTTGCGAGTTGTGGAGTTCTCTACGTTTTGCCCTGAACCCGCGCCACGACCTCCTCGCTCACGTTGTTCGGAGCCTGCTCGTACCGATCGAAGTGCATCGAGTAGGTCGCACGCCCCTGGGTGCGTGAACGGAGGTCTGTTGCGTAGCCGAACATCTCCGAGAGCGGCACGCGCGCGTTGATGATCTGCGTGCCCCCGCGGTCTTCCTGCGACTGAATCTGGCCGCGGCGGCTCGAGAGGTTGCCCATGACGTCGCCCATGTGTTCCTTCGGGACGACGACCTCCACGCGCATCACCGGCTCGAGCAGAACCGCCTTGGCCTTCTTCGCGGCGTCCTGGAACGCCATCGAGCCGGCGATCTTGAACGCCATTTCCGACGAGTCGACGTCGTGATAGCTGCCGTCGTAGAGCACGATCCGCACGTCGTCCACCGGGTAGCCGGCGAGGACGCCGCGCGTGAGGGCTTCCTTGATCCCTTCGTCGATCGGCTTGATGTATTCCTTCGGGATCGTGCCGCCGCTGATCTCATTCTCGAACACGTAGCCCGAGCCCGGCTCGCCGGGATAGAGATGGATCTTCGCGTGCCCGTACTGGCCGCGCCCGCCCGTCTGCTTCGCGTACTTCATCTCGCCGTCGGCCGGACGCGTCAACGTTTCCTTGTAGGCGACCTGCGGACGGCCGACGCTCGCCTCGACGCTGAACTCGCGCTTCAGGCGGTCGACGATGATCTCGAGGTGGAGTTCGCCCATGCCGGCGATCACGACCTCGCCCGTGGCCTGGTCGGTCTTCACGCGGAAGGTCGGGTCCTCGGCCATGAGCTTGCCGAGCCCCGTGCTCAGCTTTTCCTGGTCCGCCTTGGTCTTCGGCTCGATCGCGAGCGAGATGACCGGCTCGGGGAAGTCCATCGACTCGAGCACGATCGGCTTCTTCTCGTCGCAGATCGTGTCACCTGTCGAGACCGTCCTGAGGCCCACTGCCGCGGCGATGTCGCCCGCATAGACCTCCTTGATTTCTTCACGCTTGTTCGCGTGCATCTTCAGGAGACGGCCGATGCGCTCGCTCTTCTGCTTGGTCGAGTTGAAGATCGTCGAGCCGGTCTTGAGCACCCCGGAGTAGACGCGGATGAACGTGAGCTGACCGACGAACGGGTCGGTCATGATCTTGAAGCCGAGCGCCGCAAACGGCGCGTCGTCAGAGGCCGGACGGTCTTCGACCGCGTCGGGGCCCTTGTCGGGATTGAAACCCTTGATCGGCGGCACATCGACCGGCGCCGGCAGGTAGTCGACGACCGCGTCGAGCAGCGGCTGCACGCCCTTGTTCTTGAATGCCGAGCCGCAGATGACGGGAACGAAGGCGGCCTCCGCCTTGTCGCCTTCGGTGTGCACCGACGTGTTGACGCGCCTGCGGAGCGCCGCCTTGATCTCGTCCTCGCCGATCTCTTCACCGTGCAGGTACTTCTCGAGGATCTTGTCGTCGGCCTCGCTGACCTTTTCGATCAGCTGCTCGCGGAAGTGCTTCGCGTCCTCGAGCATGTCGGCCGGAATGTCGCCGACGATGTAGTCGGCGCCCATCGTCTCGTCTTTGTAGGTGATCGACTTCATCTTGATGAGGTCGACCACGCCGACGAACTTGTCCTCGGCGCCGATGGGCAGCTGGATCGCGACCGGATT